>MGQF01000029.1:0-3382 GCA_001797745.1 Deltaproteobacteria bacterium RBG_13_52_11 | reverse complement strand
GGCGGCCTTTAAGTACTTTTTGTTGGGGGCCTTCGCCTCGGCCTTTCTGCTGTACGGCATCGCCCTGACCTATGCCTCCACAGGTACCCTCGATCTGGGCGGGATCAACCGGGTCCTCGCAGAGCGTGCGTGGATTAGCGGCCTCCCCATACTCATCACCGGGCTTGCGCTGCTCATTGTGGGATTCGGCTTTAAAATCGCCCTGGTCCCCTTTCACATGTGGACCCCTGACGTCTATGAGGGAGCTCCCACCTCCATCACCGCCTTTATGGCTACAGGTGTCAAGGCCGCAGGGTTCGCCGCCTTTGTTCGGGTCTTTTTCTATGCCCTGCCTGCAATGCAGACTTACTGGACGGAGATCATGTGGATCTTGGCGGTGGCTACGATGACGGTGGGGAATATCATCGCCCTTTCCCAAAGCAATATCAAGAGGATGCTCGCCTACTCCAGCATTGCCCATGCGGGTTACATCCTGGTGGCCTTTGTGGCTGGCAAGGAACTGGGCATATCGAGCATCCTCTTTTACCTCCTCGCTTATGTCTTTATGAACATCGGGGCCTTTACGGTGGTGATCATGCTCGGGAAGAAGGGGGAGGAGAATACCCTGATCAGCGATTATGCGGGGATCGCTTTTCGCCACCCCCTCTTGGCAGTCGCCATGGCCATCTTCATGTTCTCCTTGGCAGGGGTGCCCCCTACAGCTGGTTTTATGGCCAAATTCTATGTCTTCAGCGCGGCGGTGAAGGCCAACTATTACTGGCTGGCAATCATTGGTGTCTTGAACAGTGCCGTCGCCGCCTATTACTACCTGAGGGTGCTGATATACATGTACTTCCGGGAGCCCGAGAAGGAGCTGGCTATCGGAGGCTTTTCACCAACTGCTGTCCTGGCCATCATTATATCGGTATGGGGGGTGTTGCACATGGGGATCTTACCCTCCGCCTTTTTGGCCCTTGCTCAGCGCTCCATCCAGTTCTTGTTGTGAACGCGTTACCCTGTATTTTTCTATAACAAGATATCGTATCATGAGGCCGAGCTGTTACATTATTATTTCCCCCTCATTGACAGAAGGGGGAGAGGTGGAGTAATGTATACTATGTTTGGCATAAAAAAATTAACCATTTAAGAAGGAGAACACAATGAACATCTACGTAGGCAATTTGTCGTTTGAAGTCACAGAGGAAGATTTGCAAGGGGCCTTTGAATCTTTCGGCAAGGTTGAATCCGCCAAGATTATAAAGGACACGTATAGCGGACAATCAAAAGGATTTGGGTTTGTGGAAATGCCCTCTGCGGATGAAGCCAAATCTGCGATCAGCGGCCTGAATGGCAAGGAATTAAAGGGAAGGGCACTTAACGTCAATGAGGCGCGTCCTCGCTCAGAAGGCAATCGCGGTGGAGGAGGCAGGAGCCGCGGCAATCGTTTCTAACCTCTGCACAAAGATACAATACAAAATATCGCCTATCACTGAAGCTGACAGCGCTACAGCCGAGCTCTGGTGTTATGCAGCTCTGGGAAGTTAAAGAGATCTTAGAAGCTGAACTGCTGTGGGAGCCTATCGATCTCCAGCTTGAGATCGAGATGGCGGAGGCCGCCGACCTGATGAGCGATGTACTGAATCGTCGACTCGGGTGTGATTTGTTAATCACGGGTTTGGTCAACTCCCAGGTGATCCGGACGGCGGAGATGGCAGACATCAAGGCCATTGCCTTTGTTCGTGGGAAGATGCCTGACCAAGAAGCCATCACATTGGCCAAGAGTAAGGGTATTCCTTTGTTGACGACAAAACTCCTCATGTATGAGGCATGCGCCCGGCTGGCGATGAAGGGATTAACCGGTAGTTCAGGGACCATCTAGTGAGTTTGCGTTGATGGAAGGGAAGGTACTAGAGTGGGATTATGAGATCGAGGGGAAGGACTTCAGGAACGCGGGGAAGGTCTCGAGCAAAGTCAAGGAGATCTTGAAGGAACTCGGGTTCGATCCCGACTTCGTGAGGAGGGTGGCCATCGCCTCCTATGAGGCGGAGATGAATGTGGTCTGTCATGCGGAGAAGGGGGCGTTGCACTTCGCTATCCTACCTGCGGCGTTGCGGATTGTGGTGAAGGACAAGGGGCCCGGCATACCCGATATCGAGCTAGCCATGCAGGAGGGGTACTCAACCGCCCCCCTGGAGATCAGGGAGATGGGTTTTGGGGCCGGGATGGGGCTCCCCAACATCAAGAAGAACACCGATGAGCTGAACATCGTCTCCACGGTAGGCCAGGGGACGATGGTGGAGATGGTCATCAGGTCCCCGCTCTCCAGAGAAGGATCAGAATGAAGCAATCGTACGGGATCATCACCATCGATGAAGACAAGTGCCAGGGATGCGTCAACTGTATTATGTCCTGTCGCACCGAGGCCGTCAGGATCTTTGAGGGCAAGGCCAAGATCGTCACCAATCGATGCATCTACTGTGGCAAGTGCTTTCGCGATTGCCCTGAGCATGCCATCACCTCCCGGACCCATGGCCTGGAGGATCTGAAGCGTTATAAACACACCATCGTCATCCCGAACTCCACCATCTATTCCCAATTCCCCGGGGAGGGCGCGCCCAACAGGATCCTCTGCGCCCTCAAGTCCCTCGGTTTTGACCACGTCTATGAGGAGGCGATCGGAGCGGAGGAGGCGAGTATCGCCACCCAGGAGTACCTCAAGGCGTATCGGGGTCCTTATCCCCTCATCTCTTCCCTCTGCCCGGCCATTATCAGGTTGATCCAGATCAGGTTTCCCCATTTCGTCGATCAGATCAACCCCATTGATCTCCCGGCGGAAATCGTGGCCAAGGATATCAGAAAGGCGAAGGCTCGGGAGCTGGGGATCAAGGAAGAGGAGTTGGGCATCTTCTACCTGGTACCGTGCCCGGCCACGATGGTGGCGATCACGAAGACGGAGACCAAGGAGCGATCGTACATAGATGGGGCCATCTCTATCGCAGACATCTATGGGCAGTTGCTGGCGGCCTTGCGGGAGGTGAGGAAAGAGGAGGATCTGCAGAAGGCGAGCGGGGCCGGGATCGGATGGGCAGTAAAGGGGGGGGAGATCAGGGAGCTGGAGCGACAACAATGCCTGCGGGGCGATAAAGAGAGCATTGTGGTGGACGGCATCAAGAACGCCATCAATGTCCTCGATGGGATAGAAAACGGTAAGCTGCGCAACATCGAATTCATCGAGGCCCGGGCCTGCCCTGAGGGGTGCGTGGGCGGGGCCCTGACAGTGGCCGACCGCTATGTGTCCAGGGGGAGGATCAGGAAGCTGATGCTCAGTAATGAGAAGGCATCGGCGGTAACCCGGGCAGAGGTGGTGAAACGCTTCAAAAAGGGGTACTACTTCTTCGAGAAG
>MGQF01000028.1:11162-16183 GCA_001797745.1 Deltaproteobacteria bacterium RBG_13_52_11 | reverse complement strand
ATGGATGGCAGGGTAAAGGCGATCCGGGAGGTCTTGGATCAAGAGGGCTATTCCCATATCCCTATCATGTCATACAGCGCCAAGTACGCCTCGACATTTTACGCCCCTTTTAGGGAGGCGGCAGAGTCCCCCCCTCAGTTCGGGGATCGCAGGACGTATCAGATGGACTCAGCCAACAGTGATGAGGCCTTGCGGGAGGTAGCCCTCGACCTCGAAGAGGGGGCGGATATCATCATGGTCAAGCCCGCCCTTGGCTACCTCGACATCATCTATCGTGTCAAGGAGCAATTCGGCGTGCCGGTGGCGGCCTACAACGTCAGCGGAGAATATGCCATGATCAAGGGTGCGGCTCAGCTCGGGTGGATCGACGGAGAGGGTGCCATGCAGGAGGTGCTGCTCTCAATCAAAAGGGCGGGAGCGGATATCATCCTGACCTATTTTGCCAAGGAGATGGCAAAACTGCTGGCAAAGTAAACACTTGTTTGCTACTGGCGAACAATGAAAATGAGTTATTTTCTCTCCCGCTCGCGGGAGAGAGCAGGAGTGATGGTGGATATAATTTTTCCCCCTCACCTTCATCCTCTCCCCAGGGGGAGAGGAGATAATGGTGTTTATTTTCTAAGCAATACAAGAGATTATGCCTAAGAAAACGGGATTATTGAAACCGGACTTGAGGATGATTGCCTGGGAAATCACCAGGAGCTGCAATCTCAACTGTCTCCACTGCCGGGCAGCTGCCGAGAAAGGGCCGTACGAGGGTGAACTCACCTTCGAGGAGTGTTTCCGGTTTATCGATGAGGTTGCCGCCTTCAGCAAGCCGGTCTTGATCCTTACCGGCGGTGAGCCTCTCTTGCGGGAGGACATCTTCGAGATCGCTTCCTATGGCACGCGTAAAGGACTGCGGATGGTCATGGCCGTCAACGGGACCCTCTTAGACGCCAAAAAGGCGCAAGCGGCCAAGCGGGCCGGCATCCAGCGGGTGAGTATTAGCTTGGATGGTGCTACTGCCGAGGGTCACGATCAATTTCGCGGGGTCATTGGTGCCTTTGCAGGGGCCATGGAGGGGATCAACTACCTCAAAGAGGCAGGGCTTGATTTTCAGATCAACACCACGGTGACCAAGGGAAATCTGGCGGAAATAGAAACAATCCTCCAGTTGGCCATCCGGCTGGGGGCCGTGGCCCACCATATTTTCCTCTTGGTCCCTACCGGGAGGGGAAGGGAGCTGGCTGGTGAGGATGTAGCCCCAGATGCATATGAGCAAGCCTTGGCATGGTTTGCCGAGCAAGAAGACAAGGTACCCCTGCAGCTGAAGGCCACCTGTGCCCCCCAGTACTATCGCATCGTCCATCAACGCGGCGGCGCAAAGGACTGGAAGGAACAGGGGGAAGGTCTTCATACCTTCACGCGGGGGTGTCTCGGGGGGATCTCCTTTTGCTTCCTCTCGCACCGGGGGGACGTCCAACCCTGCGGTTATCTGGAGATCAACGTTGGAAATATCAGTGAAAGGCCCTTTCAGGAGATCTGGGCGGAGGCTGAGGTATTTCAGCGATTGAGAGACGTAAACAACCTCAAGGGGAAATGCGGCCGATGCGAATATCGGGTGGTGTGCGGCGGTTGCAGGGCCAGGGCGTACGCATTACATGGCGACTACCTTGAAGAAGAACCCCTCTGCCCCTATGAACCCACGCACCACCAACGAGCTAAAAGGGTTAAAGAGCAGTTATCTAAGTGATGATCGGATATTCGGATATAATGAAAGCAATTACTCATGACGGGTTGCCCCACGAATTATGCCATTGTCGGGAAAAAACCAATATGCCCCCTCTCCTGCTGGCGGGAGAGGGATGGGGTGAGGGTGGATATAATTTCACCCCCTCACCTTTTTCCTCTCCCCTAGGGGAGAGGAAAGGAACTTATTTTCTCCATAAAAATAGAAAATGTTCTTTTAGCGAGTGAATAATGCCTCCTCTTAAGAAATTCTTTCTGATCGACGGCAGCTCGTATATCTTCCGCGCCTTTTTCGCCATCAGGGGTCTGTCCACGGCCAAGGGCATCCCCACCAACGCGGCATTCGGCTTTACCTCTATGCTCCTGAAAGTCCTGAGAGATCACAAGCCCGATGGCGTGGCTGTAGTATTTGATACTAAAAAACCCACCTTTCGTCATAAGCTTTACGCCGACTATAAGGCCAATAGGCCTACCATGCCCGATGACCTCGCCGCTCAGATCCCGTATATCAAAAAAATCGTTGAAGGCTTCAGGATCCCTGCGTTGGAAAAGGAGGGGTATGAGGCCGATGACTTAATCGGGACCATCGCAAAGAAGGCGGAGAAAGACGGCATCGAGGTGGTCATCGTCAGCGGTGATAAGGACCTCCTCCAACTGGTGAGTGAAAAGGTCACTCTCCTCGACACCATGAAAGATGCCCATAAGGGCCTGCGAGAGGTGAAGGAGCGGTTTGGGGTGATTCCTGGGCGCATCCCTGACATCTTGGGGCTGGCCGGTGACAGCATCGACAATATACCCGGCGTCCCGGGGATCGGCGAGAAGACGGCTGTGGATTTGATAAAGAGATTTGGGAGCCTTGACTCATTATTACAACGATTAGAGGGGCTTGATGAAAAAGAACTGAAAAAGAAGACCAAGGAGAATATAAGAACGCATAGAGACCAGGCCCTCTTGAGCAGGGATCTGGCCACCATTGACACCAATATCCCGCTCGAAATCCGGTGGGATGATTTTCTCCTCTCTGCGCCGGATGAGGAAGGACTCCGCGCCACCTTCAAGGAGCTGGAATTCCATAAATTCATCCAAGAGCTTGTACCCCATAAGAGCATTTCTTATGAAGCGTATCACCTCATAACCACAGAGGAGGAGTTGGCTCAGTTGGTTGCCGGCCTCAAGGGTTCTGAAGTCTTTTCTGTGGACCTCGAAACTACCTCCCGCGACCCCATAACTGCAAAGGTTGTTGGGCTTTCCTTTTCCCACAAACCTCATGAGGCCTATTATTGTCCTGTCGCCCATGACTATCCAGGCGTGCCTTCGCAACTCCCCCCCTTACTGGTCTTGGAGCAATTGAGATCCATCCTTGAAGATGCACAAAAGGGGAAATACGGCCAAAACATAAAGTATGACTACCTCGTCCTCAGGCGCCATGGACTGAAAATGGCGGGGATCACCTGTGATACGATGGTCGCCTCTTACCTCCTCAATCCGACCAAGCGCAGCCACAGCCTCGAAAACATTGCCCAAGAGTATCTCGAACACCAGATGATCACCTATAAGGAAGTCACGGAGAAGGGGCAGGGGTTTCAGAAGGTAGATCTTCAACAGGCCATGAAATATTCCTGTGAGGACGCCGATGTCACCTTCCTCCTGGCCGAGTTGCTGATGCATAAATTGGAGGAGGAAGGCCTGAAGGATCTCTTCTTTCAGATGGAGCTCCCCTTGGTGGAGGTCCTTGCCGAGATGGAACTCTGGGGCGTTAAGATCAACCCCGACCTCCTGTTGGAACTCTCCAAAGAGTTGGAGACAAGGCTCTGGGCCCTGGAAAAGCGGGTTTTCGACCTCGTTGGTGAAGAATTCAACATCAACTCCACCCAGCAGTTGGGGAAGATCCTCTTCGAGAAACTCCGTTTGCCGGTCATCAAGCAGACCAAGACTGGCTATTCCACCGATGTAGCGGTCCTTGAGGAATTGGCTAATGAACATGAGCTCCCAAGAACGGTCTTGGAATACCGCAGTTTTACAAAGTTGAAATCGACCTATACCGATGCCCTCCCTAAACTGATAGAACCCTCTACGGGAAGGGTGCATACCTCGTATAATCAAACGGTGACTGCCACCGGGAGGCTCTCCAGCAGCGACCCCAACCTCCAAAATATCCCCATCCGCACCGAGGAGGGTCGCAGGATAAGAGAGGCCTTTGTACCTGAAGATGGGTGGTGGATGATCTCCGCAGACTATTCCCAAATTGAGCTCAGGATCCTCGCCCACCTGTCCAAAGATACTACCCTCATCAAGACCTTTCAGGGAGGAGAGGACATCCATACGAGGACGGCCTCGGAGATATTTGGCATTCCCCAGAACGAGGTAACCCCTCAGATGCGCCGAGAGGCCAAGGTGATCAACTTTGGGATCATCTATGGGATGAGTCCTTATGGCTTGGCCAAAGAGTTGGGCGTGGAACCGAAAGTCGCTGCCGAGTACATCGAAGAGTATTTCAGAAGATATCAGGGGGTTAAATCCTATATTGATGGAACACTGAAGGAGGCAAAGAAAAAGGGATATGTGACTACCCTCTATAATCGGCGCCGATACCTCCCGGAGATCAACAGCTCCAATCGCACTGCTCGACAATTTGCGGAGAGGACGGCTATCAATACCCCTATTCAGGGGACCGCTGCCGATCTCATAAAGATAGCCATGATCAGGATCTACCGATGCATAAAGGTAGAAGGTCTAAAGGCCAAGATGATCATGCAGGTCCATGACGAGCTGGTTCTGGAGGTCCCGGATGACGAGGTCGAAAGAGCGGAACGCATGGTCAAGGAAGAAATGGAAGGGGTACTGGATATGGTCGTCCCCCTTAAGGTATCTGTCGAGAGGGGGAGAAACTGGGGCCAGATACACTAGGTCTCATAATCGTATAAAGTTACCTCTTGTCAAAGAGAGGTTTTTGCGCTAGAAATAAGCTATTATCGCCTTCAGGCGATATCTTTAGGGGCAAAGGATGCGAGGATTCAAGGGTTCTAGTGAAAATCATTCAAACGTGTTTCTAGAACCCCCGACCCCTTGAACCCTTTTGGACAAAAATCGAACTGAGGTCTTCGTCCAAAAGCGAGTGTTTTTCTCAAAACACATGAGAAAATAACATGAATGGGCGCACCCTATATCTTCAGGTTGGGGATCATGTCTATCACAGGAGATACTCCCAGTGGGGGATAGGGGAAGTCGTAGAGAAATGGAACTCCATGCTCCCCGGAGGACCTTGTTTTATCAAGGTGGAGTTTCAGGAC
>MGQF01000028.1:10011-11101 GCA_001797745.1 Deltaproteobacteria bacterium RBG_13_52_11 | reverse complement strand
TGATACAGATTAATGCGGGCGATTAGCTCAGTTGGATAGAGCGTTGGCCTCCGGAGCCAAAGGTCCCGGGTTCGAATCCCGGATCGCTCGCCAAATATAATGAATGAGTTCGATGGATTTATCCAACAAACCTAAAAGGAGGTAACTATGAAACAAAGCAAAAAAGCTTCACCCAAGAAGAAGAGGCCCGCTGCCAAGAAACGACCTGCCGCCAAAAAGCGAGTTGCTGCCAAGAAGAAGAGACCTGCCGCCAAAAAGCGACCCGCTGCCAAAAAGCGAGCTGCCGCTAAGAAGAAGAGACCCGCTGCTAAGAAGAGATCTACTGCCAAAAAGCGACCAGCAGCCAAGAAGCGAGCTGCCGCTAAGAAGAAGAGACCCGCTGCCAAAAAGAGATAGCAGTAACCGAGAAGAAGATTAAGCTACTGCAAAGACACTGAGCCAAAGGTTCTTATGGAGTAGGTCTGTTTTTAGTGCTATTCTTTTAGGCTAAAAATCTGGTGAGCAAAAAGGAAATAAAAAGGGCTGAGCGGTTATTTCTTTGAATGTGAGAAGCCAAAGATCCCGGGTTCGAGTCCCGGTTTGCTCACCAGTAATTTCAATAAGTTAGAGATATAAATCTAGAGGTTTTTTAAGGTTTTTATTAATAATATTGCATGAGCTAGATCACCACATTGCCGCTAAGTTATTTTCGGGGTGGCGACCAATTCTTCTTTTCCTGAAAAATTTCTTATAGTTATTTTATCGGCCTCAAAAAAGTTGTTGGAGCTAACATGCCGGAGCCGTATCCCTAATGAGCAACCTCCTGATAATCACATCCCTCCTGTTTGCAGACAAGTTGAACACCATCTTTTCTCCTCTTTTCAACGAGAAAGGTGGCACCGCATTGAGGACATGTCTGAGGGATGGGCTTTTCCCACAGGGCAAAGCGACAGTCTGGGTACTTGTTGCACCCAAAGAATATCCTTCCTTTTTTAGTCCTCCTCTGAACCAATGAACCCCCACACCCCTCCTGGGGACACCCTACCCCCGTGCTCATGGACTTTGTCCCCTTGCAATCAGGATATCTGGTGCATGCCAGGAATTTCCCATA
>MGQF01000028.1:8229-10000 GCA_001797745.1 Deltaproteobacteria bacterium RBG_13_52_11 | reverse complement strand
TCACGATCATCGGGCTTTCACATTGCGGGCACTTCTCGTCGACACTGGGTGGCTCTTCAACCATAATCTTTCCCTCCTCATCTTTTCGAAACATCTTGGCGTTCTTACACTCAGGATATGCGGAACACGAAAGAAATTTGCCGTATTTCCCCCACTTGATCTCCATCATGCTGCCGCACTGGTCACAGCGTATATCCGTTAGTGTACGCTCACTCTTGACGTCTCGCATGTTCGCTTCAGCCCTCTTGAGGTTTTCCTCAAAGGGTTTATAGAACTCCTCAAGGACCTGTTGCCAAGGCACCTTTTCTTCCTCGATTTTATCCAGGTTTTCTTCCATGTGCGCGGTAAAACCAACATCCATAATGCTGGGAAAATTATCGATGAGGAGGTCCGCCACCAAAAATCCCAGTTCAGTTGGATTAAATTTTCTTTCGATGAGTTCTACATACCTCTTTTCTTGTATATTAGAGAGGATGGTGGCGTAGGTAGACGGCCTCCCTATCCCCTTCTCCTCAAGCTCACGGACCAAGGTACTCTCGGTGAAGCGAGGAGGAGGTTGGGTAAAATGCTGCTTGGGAAGGAGGTCAAGGAGCTCCACCACATCACCGGTATTGAGTGAAGGCAAAATCCCCTCCTCCTCTCCAACTTCCTGAGTGTCTTTACCTTCGACATAGACGGCGGTGAACCCAGCGAATTTCATGACGCTTCCTGTGGCTACAAAGAGATGGTCATTGGCCTTAATCTGGATGGTAGTCTGATCAAAAATGGCTGGGCGCATTTGGCAGGCCAGGAATCTATCCCAAATCAATTTATATAAAGACCGCTGGTCAGGAGTCAGAAACTCCTTTATTTTCTCAAGGGGCATATCAAGAGAGGTCGGGCGGATGGCCTCATGTGCCTCCTGGGCACTAGAACGGCTCTTGTAGACATGGGGTTTTTCAGGGAGATACTCCTCACTAAACTGTTTTCGAATCAACTCCCTGACCTCACTGACTGCATCCTGGGAGAGGCGTACTGAATCGGTCCGCATATAGGTAATGAGCCCTACCTGCCCCAAGTCCCCTAGATCAATCCCCTCATAGAGCTGCTGGGCAATAAACATAGTCTTTTTAGCCGAGAAGCGCAGTTTGCGGGAAGCCTCCTGCTGGAGGGTACTGGTGATGAAGGGGGGTGCAGGATGGCGTTTCTTCTCCTTCTTTTTTATATCTTCGATGACAAACCGTTTTCCCCGAAGACCATCGGTGATCTTTTTGGCCTCCGCCTCATTTTCGATCTGGATCTTCTTCCCCTTGATTTGCGTCAGTTTTGCCTCAAAGGGAGGGGGTTTTTGAGGATGTTGGAGCTGGGCCGTAATGGACCAGTACTCCTGGGGTATGAATGCCCTGATCTCCTTCTCTCGGTCGCATATGAGCCTCAAGGCCACCGATTGGACGCGGCCAGCGCTCAGACCCCTCTTCACCTTCTGCCACAAGAGGGGACTGATCTTGTAGCCAACCAACCGATCTAAGATCCTCCGTGCCTGCTGGGCGCGATAGAGACTCTCCTGAAGCCCGCGATGGTTTTTGAGGGCATCGGCCACGGCCCGGGGGGTGATTTCGTGAATAAGGACCCGATATATATTCTTCCCTTTATCTGCCAACACCTCGGCGATATGCCAGGCAATAGCCTCCCCTTCTCGATCAGGATCAGGGGCGAGGTATATCTCCGTGGCCGCTCGGCTGGCCTTTTTCAGCTCTGTGATGATCTTCTTTTTACCTCTGATCATCACATA
>MGQF01000028.1:0-8216 GCA_001797745.1 Deltaproteobacteria bacterium RBG_13_52_11 | reverse complement strand
CCATTCTCTATATCCACCCCCAGTTTCGTCTTTGGAAGGTCTTTGATGTGTCCCACAGAGGCCTTCACCACAAAGTCCTTCCCTAAGAATTTGGTGATGGTTCGCGCTTTAGCCGGTGACTCTACGATGATTAAAGATTTCCCCATAGATCCTTCCTCAGTTGCGTACGAACATCTTGCCACCCAACTGGCTGATCACTCCCTTCAGCTCCAATGACAACAAGATCGTGGATACCCGTTGAATCTCCATCTGACTCATCCTGCTGATCTCATCGATGTGCAGGGGGGTATGGGACAGAAGCTGAAGGATGCCACCTTCTGCATCGCTGAGAGCTGGAAGATCATCTTTTTTCACTACACCTCCGTATTGAGGGATAATCTCCGTCAATATATCTTGTGCTTCCTCTACCAGTTTTGCACCCTGCTTAATCAATCTATTTGTCCCCTTGCTGGTAGCCATGCCTACATTTCCCGGCACAGCAAAGACCTCGCGCCCTTGTTCCAAGGCATGAGAGGCAGTGATAAGGGAACCACTGTCTGCCGTGGCCTCCACAATAACGACCCCCAAGGAAACCCCGCTGATAATCCTGTTCCTCTTTGGAAAATTTTTCCCCTCCGGAGGGGTGGAGAGAGGGAACTCCGAGATAACTGCTCCATGGCCGATGATATCAAAGAAGAGCTTCTTATTCTCCGGAGGGTAGATGACATCGATCCCGCAGCCGAACACCGCAATGGTCTTCCCGCCGGCTTCTAAAGCCCCTAAGTGGGCAAACGTATCTATCCCCCTGGCCATCCCGCTCACCACCGTGACGCCCGCAGAAGCCAACTCCTTGCTGATCCTCCGGGTCATTGCCCGACCATAAGAAGAACCTCTGCGGGAACCCACAATAGCAACCATCAGAGGATCCACATCGCCCAATTCCCCGCGCACATACAAAAGTGGAGGTGGATCGTAGATCTCAAGGAGGTTTTTTGGATACCCCTGATCGCGAAAGGTAAGGATGGACCCCCCTAAATCCTCCGCCTTCTTCAGCTCCTCTGCAGCCATCTTTTCAGCCGGGAATTCTTTAATAGCACATATCGTCTTTTCACCGATACCCCCCACAGCGGCCAATTCCTGTATAGAGGCAGCAAAGACCCGCTCAGGAGCATGGAATCGGGCCACCAGATTGCGATAGGTAATGGGACCCACCCCTGGAACCATATTCAAGGCAAGCCAATAGAGCTTATCGACCATTTGAAACCAATAATTAATAAACCTCAGTTCAAGGGTATTTGTTTATAATGTAAGCAAAATGTATGCAAAGAGGATACCAAAAATAATTCCCTAAGGGCCAAAAGTCAATGGTATATGAGTCACTCTGAAACGGTCGTGACCTCATCTCCCACTTGGACAGAGAGTCTGGTTTGCACAATGACGGCTGTGGAGGTCTTTTGCTGCGTCTTAATAACGACCAATCTCGCAATGAGTTCGTCGGGAAGTTTCACCTTCTCTTTTTTGTTTTTGGATCCAGGATCAGGCACCACTGCCCCCCGGCGAAGCACATGAAAGATGTGTCCTGGCCGAATGTGATCGTCTTCTCCTCGGTCAATGTAGACCACATCACCTTCAACCAACTCAAGCTTATCCAGTTGCGACGCTACAATCCATCCATAAAGGGATTTCTCCATTGTGTTTACGGCAAGCTCTTCGCGGGGAGCGAAATAAGGGGTGAGCTCGTCCCCTCTTACCATGGAGCCATAGGAACGCGTTATCAAAGCCGTCTGCGCCTTGCCCTCTGTTGTTTTGGTAATCACGGCTGTCCCTAAGATCAGAACCTTTCTTCCGATCACCTTCTCAGTGATAGGGTGTTTTATCGGCTCCCCAACCCTGAAGATCGTAAAGGTATCGCCTTTGTTGATTGAAAAACCCTTTTGAAAGTTGATATAGATCTCATCCTCCGCAACCAATTCCAGTTTGTCTACCTTGGCCGCGACTATCATTCCAATCCCCTCCATCTTATCCGTTATGAAACCAGCTGAATTGACCTCTGGATAAATGACAAGCCTTATAATCTCAGGAGGAGGGGGAAGGGGTGGCGGAACTTCTTCCAACTGGGGAGGGCGGAGAGGTTTCGCTTCTTCCACCTTGGGTGGTTTTCCCTCCTCAACCTCTATCAAAACCTTATAGGGATAAAGACGGATGCGATCTCCTGGTGAAATATAGTGGGGGTTAGTAATATATTGATTTTGCTGCCAGAGCCTCGGCCAGAGGAAAGGATCACTGTAGAAACGCTTGGATATATCCCAGAGTGTATCCCCCTTTTTCACAATGTAGTCCATCTCCTTATCTAGAGGCTGAGGGGAAGCGGGTGGCTCCTCAGCATAGCTGATCAGGCTGAAAAACAGGAGCATGGACCCGAGAATGATTATCAAGCTCTTATTCACCAGATGCCTCTCTTCGAAAGTTGATATTTTTGATTAAACAACATATTTTTGTAATGATTAAAACAAAATCAAGGTTAGTGTAAGGGCCATTTATTGTCAAGCAAAAAAATAAAATCAGAGCTTTATTTAAAACCTCTCGTTACACGGGACTTATTCTGGGGAAGAACGGATATCACGCTGTATCCATTTCATTTTCAGTGTTAAAACCAATACACTAAATGAAAAAGGACCTCCAGCCGCCTCGAGAGACTATCGCATTGTTAATCGTGGCGAGCTTAATCGAGATTACTCTTGACCGTACAAACGCTTCCTCCCATCTGAGAGAGAGATAGCTCCTGGCTCACAAGCAACTACACAGGGGGGGGTCTGTACCGAAACCGGGCTTGCAAGGAGCGCACGTATATCTAATCTTCTTGCGCTCCTCCATTACTACTCTGGCGAATTGTTCTTCCCCAATGGGATCGTATTCATCTTCCGCTACCTCCAGGGCATGCGCCGGACAGGTCTCGACACATATGCCGCAGCCGTTACACTTATCGGTATCAATGGTGACATACCAGTCACCAGAACCATCCTTGAAGCCGTAATTCGCTATCATGTGATCTCTATGCCTTCCGAGCGCTCTTGACCTTTCCACGCTCCAACATGGCGAAGCCGAACATGGCCGCGCCTATAGCACCGGCGATCTGGGTGTCAAAGGGGACTTTATCGCGCATCTCTTTTTTATACCACGCTTTTTCCATATTTTTTATACCCAGTTCCTTTTCCAGCCTCTTCACAACCCCTTCATTCTTGGCAATGCCGCCGGTGATGACGAATTTTTCCTGCACGCCCAGACGGTTCAGAAGCTCTATAATACGGTGGGCCATGGCTGAGCAGTACGCAGCCATGATGTCGTTCTCAGGCATCCCCTGCTCCAACAAGCCGACTACCTCGGACTTGGCGAAAACCACGCAGGTACTGCTTATCATCGTGGGCTCCTGCTTGATCTGGAAGGATCGCGGTCCTATCTCCCACACAGGCACCCTGATGAGGTCGGCAAACACCTCCATTCCCCTGCCAGTGCCTGCGGCGCACTTATCGTTCATCATAAAGTTGAGCACTTTACCTCTGTCATCAACTCCGATGGCCTTGCAGTCTTGGCCACCCATGTCCATTACGGTCCTGACCTCTGGCCCGTACATATAGTTAGCTCCACGGGCATGACAAGCGATCTCGGTTATTGCCTGCTGGGCCATCGGCACGTTTACCCTACCATAACCGGTTCCAATGCAGTAGTCGATGTTGTCCACCTTCATATCGGTCTTTCCCAAGGCTATACCCATGCCTTTACGAGCGCTGTCAGGGCTATCCGAGCCGGTACGCGTGTTACCAAATGAATAGATCTCTCCGTCAACCATCACCACGGCCTGTGTGCTGACTGAACCCACATCAACCCCTGCCGTGATAAACTTACCCTTTTCCCAGTCGATATCCGGATTTACCCAAATGCCCTCCGGCCATCTCCAAAATTCCTGTTTCTTCTCTTCCGCTGCCATCGTTGCACCTCTTTGATATTATAAGGCCTTATGAGGCCTTTCCTTCTGAGACTGTTTCCTTTTCTAACACCTTCGCCTTGACCTATTCCACAGCAGTCACTCCGGCAACTGCCGCACCGAGAGCACCGACATAGTCAGGGTCTTCGGGCACTTTAATATCCATGCCCGTATCCCTTTTTAGTGAATCAACAAAGCCGGCGTTGTTCGCCATGCCGCCAACCATGGCTACGTCCTTTTCCAGACCCACGATGCGGGCTACTGATGCAACCCTTCCTGCAATAGCATCATGCACTGCCCGGGCGATATCGGGTTTCTGCGTCTTCTGGTGGATCAGCGAGACCACCTCGGACTCACCAAAGACGGCGCACTGTGCATTCATCGGAATCGATTTAGTTGACGTCATGGAAATCTTCGCCATTTCTTCAACGGTGATCTCCAGCGCCCTGGCCATGGCCTCGGTAAAGGTGCCTGTTCCCGCTGCGCACTTCTCATTTAAGGCAAAGTCCTCGACTTTGCCTTCGGGGCTCACCTTAATTGCCCTCCCCTCCTCCGCCCCTACATCAATGACGGTCCTGACCGAAGGAAAGAGTTTATTGATCCCCCTGGCATCGGCAGCAGCATCAGGTATATAGCCACCTGCGAAAGCAACGCGCTTGCCAGCGCTCCCCGTCGCAACCACTCGCTCGACATCGCCACGCTTGAGGCCTGCCTTTGCAAGCACCTCATCATACAACTTTTCCGCAGCTTGAGCCTTTTGTATCCCTGTCGGCCCTGCTCCCTTTGCTACTACCTTACCATCCTTCATTATGACGATATGTAGATTCTTGCCACCTACATCTATGCCTGCAGATATCATGTTAGCCTCCTTTTTATCATTCTTGATATCGTTAGTCTTTCACCTCTTTGCGCCCCAAGGTCTCGGTTATGAAGAGATCTATCATCCTCTGCGCCTTACCCTCGTCAAACTCCCTCTCATCCGCCATATTACCCTCAAAGGTCATGGTGGGGAGACCCAGCTTCTGCACGGCGAGCCTCATCTGCATCTGGTGCTGGGCCGTTCCTTCACAGCCGCGATTGAGGTGTATTCTCGCCGCGTCACACTTCCACTGCTTGGCGATCTTCGTTACGAGGTCGTTTTTGTATTTCGCGCCATAAAAGGGGGTCCACATCTGCTTGCCTTTCAACTCACCTTCTGCCAAGAGCCAGAAGACATGGTACACGGTCACAGTATCGATTGGCAATAGCCATAAGCCGATCCTTGCCCGGAATGACCTCATTCCAGAAATAGCGGGTCCCGGTGCAGTGGTCGTCGATGACGAACTTGGCGCCCAGGGATTCGACCATCTTGACGAAATAGCTTCCTATTTCTGAGTCTATATTCCATCTATAATGGTATACGAGGACAACTGGCTGCGGTCCGAGGCGACGGACCTCTTCGACCAGTATCATGAACTGCTGACGGAACAGGCGAACCAGTATGTTAATTCCGTCCTGGAAGAGTATTAATCGTCGCCTATTCCTCTGACGCGGGTTCGAAAGAAGGTGAGGGAAACGCGAGCGCTTTGGTTAAAACGAAAGCTGCTTGTAGTGCCTCTGTAGGGCAAAGCGGAAAACATTCTTTGCAGTTCCAACACTCCTTAGAGGCTATCTCCGGAATGAAACTGATCTCTTTCCTTATTCCTCTGTCAACAAATCCAACAGCGTTCTTCTTCTTGACCTCAGCACAGTATCTTACGCATAGACCACAATGAATGCAAAATGAGGCCTCTTTTTCAAAACGGTCTTTGTCTGCTCCATACTCTTGAGCCAAATCCTGCAAATCAAAAGCATCCGGAGCATGAGCCAGCAATAGCTGCAGGATCATTTTGCGAATTCTATCTACCTTTTCAGATCTGGTTCTTACGACCAAATTTTTTTCTACCGGGTAAACGCAGGCAACAACGAGTCTTGTCCAGCCGCGACTTTCTACTTCTACCGTGCAAAGTCGGCAACCTCCATAAGGTTCTAATTTCTCGTGATGACAAAGCGTCGGAATCGATATTTCCACCTCTTGTGCTGCCTCTAAAAGGGTCATTCCTTCCTTTGCTCTAACTTCTTTTCCATCAATCTGCAAAAGGATTTCACTCATTTTTGTTTACTCTCCCTGACTATCGTTCTCGCTTCTTCAGGAATAGGAGGCGGCACAGGCTCGCCGGAAATCTTTGTCACCGCACGAAATTTAGGGGGACAAACTTCAAAGCACGTTCCGCACTTTGTGCATTTTTCCTGGTCAATTACACTTATCCGGTTTTTGCCACCGTCAATCGCCTCGGCAGGGCACTTCTTAAGGCACATCATACAGGCCTGGCACTTACTCGGGTCAATATGGTACGCGATCAGCTCCTTGCAGGAAAGGGCCGGGCACCTCTTCTCCTTGACGTGTGCCTCATACTCATCTCGAAAGTATTTTAATGTGCTGAGAAAGGGGTTAGGGGAACTCTTACCTAAAGCACAAAGGGCGGCTTCTATGGCTGTCTCGGACAGCTCCTCCAAAAGCTCGATGTCGCCCTCTTTCCCCTTACCCTGGGTGATATTCGTGAGAATCTTAAGCATCTGCCTCATGCCTTCACGGCATGGGACACATTTGCCGCAGGATTCATCAGTGAGAAAGTCGAGGAAGTACCTGGCCACATCAACCATGCAGGTATCTTCATCCATTACAATCATCCCGCCTGACCCCATCATTGAACCGGCCTTGGTGAGTTCGTCAAAACCAACCGGCAAATCCAGCAGTTCCTCAGGGATACATCCTCCAGACGGTCCCCCGGTCTGCACTGCTTTGAACTTCTTGCCACCAGGGATTCCACCGCCTATCTTGAAGATAATATCTCTCAGGGGCGTGCCCATGGGTACTTCCACAAGGCCGGTATTGGTTATCTTACCGACGAGGGAGAAAATCTTCGTGCCCTTGCTGGTATCAGTTCCAAATTGAGTAAACCAGTCAGCGCCCTTATTGATGATCAGCGGCACATTAGCCCATGTCTCAACATTATTCAAAACGCTGGGTCTACCCCAAAGGCCCACGATGTTGGAGCGGATATACTTCGGCCTGGGCTCTCCTGCCCTGCCTTCCAATGCCGTCATCAGAGCAGTTGATTCACCGCAGACAAAAGCGCCGGCTCCCTGATGCACCTTAACAGTGAAATCAAAGCCTGAGCCAAGGATATTTTTTCCAAGAAGACCATACTCCTCTGCCTGCTTGATGGCGGTAAACACGTTCTCTACCGCTAAGGGGTATTCCTGTCGAACATAAATATAGCCCTCATGGGAGCCGACGGCATAGGCCCCTATGGTCAATCCCTCGAGAACTGCGTGAGGATTCCCCTCGAGAAGGCTCCTGTCCATATACGCTCCAGGGTCCCCCTCGTCTGCGTTGACGATCACATATTTAATTTCGCCGGGGGCGTTGCGGGATCCCTCCCACTTGCTCCCTGCGGGAAAGCCGCCGCCTCCCCTCCCTCTCAGGTTGGCTTTTTTGACTTCCCCCAATACCTGCTCGGAGGTCATCCCGGAAAGGGCCTTGGCTAACGCGGAATAACCGCCGATGGCCAGATAGTCGTCAATGCTCTTAGGATCAATAGTACTGTTGGAACCGAAAACAATCCGCTCCTGGTACTTGTAGAAAGGGATTTCTGATTCATGAATTATCTTTTCATTGGTGCTGGGGTCGGTATAGAGTAAACGCTCTACGACCCTCTTCTCCTTTATAGTCTCGGAGATAAGTTCGGGAACATCCTTAGGCTCTATATTAAAATAACATATTTCCTCAGGGTGAATGACTATAATAGGACCCCTCTCACAAAAACCATGGCAACCAGTCCTCCTGATGTCCACCGAATCACTTAAGCCCTGTTTCTTAATCTCCTCTTCAATAGCCGTAGCGACTTCTCCACTACTGGAAGCATTGCACGCAGATCCGGAACAGAGTGTGATACAAGGTTTATTCGGGTCTCTTTTCGACAAGATCCCTTTCCTGAGTTCTTCCAATTCAGCGGGTGAATTTATCCGCGGCATAATGTTATCCTATTCATAGTTTTTTAATACCTCTGCTGCCTTGGATGGCGCCATCTTACCGTGAGTCTTCCCATCGATTTCTATCACCGGTCCTAAAGCACAGCAGCCGAGGCAGTTAACGGTCTGCAGGCTGAACTTCAAATCCAGGTCTGTTTCGCCGGGTTTAATTCCAGTCAGGTCTTGCACCGTGTCGAGGACA
>MGQF01000027.1:10839-16210 GCA_001797745.1 Deltaproteobacteria bacterium RBG_13_52_11 | reverse complement strand
AACTACCTCTCACATGCCCATTTGTCTCATATGTAGTGAACGAGTACACAACCTTGACACCCATCCGCGACCCTGTTAGATTTTATCTGAAGATGATCCTCTCATGGGAGGTGTGCATTGGGGATAGAATTTAAGAGAAGAATACAACAGGCAAGGATTTTTGATCCAAAGAGGGGATATGAGGAGAAGACCTTGACCCTCGAGACGAGGTGGGATCCTTTGACGAAGAAGACAGTGAGGGTCCTCGACCTCCCCATCAAAAAGCTTGAAAAACCGGACATGGATGAGATACTGAAAAAGGGTGGAGATTTTCCGTGTCCTTTCTGCCCCGACGCCCTGGAGCAGGCCACCCCTTGCTTTTCGGATGATTTAATCAAGGGGGGGAGGATGCGCTTTGGCGAGGTCTGTGTCTTTCCCAACAGGCTTCCTTTTGATAGATACTGTGCCGTCGCCGTTCTCACCAAGGGGCACTTTGTCCCCCTCGCCGATTTTACCGAGGAGATGCTCTTCAACGGTTTCTCAACCGCCTGTGTCTTTCTGCGCAGGCTGGTAGAGGTTGATCCCACGGTACGGTACTTCTCCGTCAATTGGAACTACCTCCCCATGTCGGGGGGGAGCATTATCCATCCCCACCTCCAGATCATCGGGGGTGATCTGCCCACGCACTATCAAGGGGAGATGATCCAGGGCGGCAGGGGATATCATCAGCAATGGGGGGAGGTCTTTTGGGATGAGTTGATCGCCAAAGAGAAGGAGCTGGGCGAGCGTTATATAGAGTCTGTCGGCAATACGGTATGGTTGGCGAGCTATGCACCCCTCGGGTTCGCAGATATCATGGCTGTCGTCAAGGAGCGTACCTCCCTCATCGATCTCACCGATCAGGATCTCAGGGATTTCGCCCAAGGGCTGCTCAAGGTCTTCCAATACTTCCAAGACTTCAATCACTGTAGCTTTAACCTCGGCCTCTATTCCGGGGAATACGGAGGTGATGATTCCTTTTGGGTAAACGCCAGGATGGTGACAAGGAGGTTGTTGCCCCCGGTAGGGGCCAGCGATGTCAGCTACTTTGAGAAGCTCCACGGGGAGTCGATTGGGTTCAAGAAACCGGAGCGGCTGTGCGAGGAGAAGAGGGGCTATTTCTAGGGGCTGCCTTTGTGCTTGCTGGTCATAAAAAGGTGAGAAGGTGATCAACTTACCCAAGCCGGCGTTCAAGGGGCGGATGTCCCTTGAAGAGGCCCTCCATTGCCGCAGGACCGTGAGGACCTTTGCCCCCATTCCCTTACGCGTGGACCAGCTCTCCCAACTCCTCTGGGCAACCTATGGCGTTACTGATCCTCAATGGGGGGTGAAGACGGCCCCTTCGGCCGGGGCCCTGTACCCCCTCGATTGCTATCTCGCCATAGGGGAGGGGGGTGTGGAGGGGCTGGCAGCAGGGGTGTACCATTATCTCCCCCTTCTCCATACCCTGGAGACTACGACCTCAGGGGACAGGAGGAGGGAGGTTGCACGCGCCTCTCTGAGCCAGATGTGGATGGCCGAGGCCCCCATCATGGCGATCATTACGTCCGAGTACAAGAGGACCACGGGGAAGTACAGAGAGCGTGGGATCAGGTATGTGCACATGGAGGTGGGGCATGCGGTGGAGAACCTCTTCCTTCAAAGCGTAGCCCTCGGATTAGGCGCGGGGATCGTAGGGGCCTTTGATGACAAGGCAATGGCCGAGGCGCTGGCGCTCCCCTCTGGCCATGAACCCCTCCTCATCGTGCCGATAGGCCATCCTCTAGGCCATCCCCGCTGATCGCGGTGTGATGAAGCTCCTCCTCACTGGTGCACCTGGCGTCGGCAAGACCACGGTTATCCAAAGGTGCTTTCAGGGATTGAGATACCTGGAGAGGGGTTCTTTACCCAAGAGATGAGAGAGGGTGGAAAGCGGGTTGGGTTTTCCCTGAGGACCTTGGATGGTGAACAAGGGGTCCTGGCCCACATCGATTATCCGGGGAGGTATCAAGTGGGGAGATATGGTGTAGACCTCTCCCTCTTTGAGGCCTTGGCTTTCCCGGTCCTAGAACGAGGTCTGCGGGAACAGGAACTCATTGTCATCGACGAGATCGGGCGGATGGAGCTCTTTTCCCGGAGATGTGAGGAGATGGTCATAAGGATTATTGATCAGGATGAGCAACACCTCCTCGGTGTCATCCATCAGGGCAGGGAGCCCTTTACGGCATCTATCAAAACGAGGGGATCAGTGGAGGTCATTGCGGTGAGCCATGCCAATCGCAATAACCTCCCTGCCCAGATCATCAGGCGTTTTAGTGGGAGATAGAGATGGTATTGCTCAAAGAGGTCTATGTAGATCCATCTCTGGAGGCTAATCCTATTGTCCAGCGGATCAGACAGGGCCTCAACCATCTCCCGTGGCATTCTCGAGCAGATCTCGATAGGGTGATTCAGGAGTTGCTCTCCTTTCACGCGGACCCCTGTGGCGCAGGTAAGCATATCCTCCTTATCCGCCCCTTTCAAGGGAGGCTCGTGAAGAACTGCCCTGGGACGATGAATCACATCTGCTGCAACTACAAGATCATAAACGTCGTGACCAATTGCCCCATGGATTGCTCGTACTGCATCCTCCAGAGTTATTTGAACAACCCTTGTGTGACCTTCTATCCGGAATTCGCAGAGGTCTTTCGCGAGATAGAGGAGATCATAGAAAAACATCCCCATCGTATCTTCAGGTTTGGCACGGGTGAACTGGGGGATAGTTTGATCCTCGATGGTATTGTCGGCTTTGCCGATGAGGCTATCCCCTTTTTCGCAGCAAAGAAAAATGCAATCTTGGAGCTGAAGACCAAATCTGCGGAGGTAGATCACCTCTTGTTCCTGAACCACAGGGGGAGGACCGTGGTCTCTTGGTCCCTCAATCCATTGAGGATAATAGAGGAAGAGGAGCACCTGGCCGCCCCCCTTGGCGAGCGGTTGCAAGCGGCGCGCCTCTGCGCGGATGCGGGTTATCCTGTGGGGTTCCACTTCGATCCCCTCATCTATTATCCAGGGTGGGAGGACGATTACCGTACAGTGGTGGACCTCCTCTTCGAGCACATCGAACCTCGCCAGGTGATGTGGGTGAGCCTCGGCGGGCTTCGCTACCCTCCCTTCCTGAAGCAGGTGGCCCAGGAGCGGTTCCCCGGCTCTCGGATATTCTCAGGCGAGTTGATTCCGGGAGAGGATGGCAAGCTACGATACCTCAAGCCCATCAGGGTGGAGATGTACCAAAGGATGGTCTCGTGGCTGCGGGCCTACGACGGGGGACTCTTTATCTATCTCTGTATGGAACGGGCAGATGTCTGGCAAGAGGTTTTCGGCAGCACCCCTGGAAACACCGAGGGGCTGAACAGGAGGTTTGAGGAGTGCGTCGTCAGATTCATGAAGGGGGTGCAATGACCAAGGCGATGGGACTTATTTCAGGGGGACTCGACAGCATCCTGGCTGCCAAGGTCATCCTCGAACAGGGGATAGAGGTGGTAGGTGTTTCGTTTGTCACCCCCTTTTTTGGCTCTCAAGGGGCAGTGCGAGCGGCCCAGTCATTAAGCATCCCCCTGCACATCCTGGACATCACCGAGATCCACCTTGAGATGCTGCGTCGTCCCAAACACGGATACGGCAGCAACATGAACCCCTGCATCGACTGTCATTGCCTCATGCTTAGAGAGGCAGGGAGGGTGATGGATACTGAAGGGGGTGATTTCCTCTTTACCGGCGAGGTACTGGGACAGCGCCCCATGTCCCAGAACAAGGGTTCCTTGCACGTGGTGGAGAGGGAATCGGGGTATGAGGGGCGGGTCCTGCGCCCCCTGAGCGCCAAACTCCTTCCCGAGACTCTCCCTGAGCAGTCGGGGAAGGTCGATAGGGAGAGGCTCTTGTCAATCCAAGGCCGCTCCCGGAAGCGGCAGATGGAGTTGGCCGAGAGATATCATATCAAGGCGTATCTCACCCCTGCCGGAGGGTGCCTCCTCACCGATCCCGGTTTTTCCCGTCGCCTGGCAGACCTCTTTCACCATCAGGATGATGTCCAGATCAGGGACTTAGAGCTTTTGAAGATCGGTCGGCACCTCCGTTTTTCCCCTGCGGTGAAGGTGATCGTGGGGAGGCATGCACAGGATAACGAAGGGATCGTGAGGCTCGTGGCCCCAGGGGATGATCTCCTCAAGGTGGAGGCGTTTCCCGGTCCCCTCTGCCTCATCCCGAACGGTGGGTCTATGGATGATATCAAAAAGGCTGCCTCTATCTGTGTGAGATACAGCGATGCCCCTGTGGATGAGATGGTATCGGTGTTATGGAGCAGGAATGGGGCGGAAAAGCGAATCAGCGTGCGATCATGTCCCCCCTCTTTACCAGCAGAGCTGATGATTTAGGCATGCGGGGCATCCTCGGCTTTTGCTTTTTCCTCTTATTGGCCTGCGCCTCCCCCTTTGCCTATTCAGCGGGCGCTGACCCTTGTTGCCCGCGTAAGGGGGAGCTGCAGTATCTCCTCCACCCCCCAGCAGAGGCCCAGTTTAAATATCAGGTCCGTCACGCGTCAATCACCTCCTCTTGTTTAGGCAAGAAAAAGGATTTCTTCCTCGTCCTCCCCCAGATTTTGATCCCCATGAATCCAAGCGATATCCCCTCCTCGTCCTCTTGCACGGTTACAATTTCCATTGCAACGGATCGATGGGAGCAGCGTGCAATCCCAAGACAGCCCTCGATCTCCTGTGTCCGGAGGCAGAGGAGGAGTATCACTGGCTCCTGCTGGAGGGAGCGACGCGAGCCCCGGTAATGAGCCAGATCTTGACAAGGTGAAGAATAACCTGTACCTAATTGGTACCAATGGCAACAGAGGCTGAAGCGACAAGAAGCCATTTTAAACAGGCCATCACGCAGCGTGACCGGTTCATGTATACCGTGGAGCTGGTTCCCGGAAGAGGGTCAAGGGGAAAGGTTCAGGAGGAGATCCTGCAGCTTGCCGGGAAGGCTGCCCAAGGAGGACTCGTTCACGCCCTCTCCATCACGGATAACCCGGGTGGGCACCCAGCCCTTGCCCCTGACGTAATCGGCCTTGAGATCTGCCGGATGGGCATTGATCCCATTGTTCACTTCACCTGCAAGGACAAGAATAGGAACCAGATCGAATCGATCCTCTATGCATTCGACCGGATCGGCATCCACAATCTGCTCGTCATGACCGGAGATTTTCCTCTCTACGGGTTCGAGGGGAAAGCAAAGCCGGTATTTGATCTTGATTCGGTCCAGCTGCTGCGCCTCATCAGCCGGATGAACCAGGGGCTGGAGATCGACGGCAGGGCTCCGGGCGGCGGCACACGACTTCCCCCGACCC
>MGQF01000027.1:9833-10817 GCA_001797745.1 Deltaproteobacteria bacterium RBG_13_52_11 | reverse complement strand
ATCACCATTCAAGCAGCTCGAATCGGAGACCATGGTGCAGTATTTCAAGCTGTGGAAGAAGGTACAGGCCGGAGCAGACTTTGTCATCACTCAGGTCGGCTTCGATGTCCGAAAATTTGACGAGTTGCTGCGCTATATGCGTCATAACGATATGAGGGTACCCGTCCTTGGCAACGTATACATCCTCAACCTCCCCGTAGCCAGGGCGATGAACCGGAAGAGCGTCCCTGGATGCGTCGTAACAGACGAGCTCTACCGTACGTACGAGGAGGAATCACGTTCTTCGGACAGGGGAAAGGCCGCCAGCCTTATGAGAGCAGCAAAGCAGATCGCGGTACTCCGCGGCATCGGCTACGATGGTGTCCACATCGGGGGACCAAACCTGCAGTATGAAGATATTGAATGGGTAATCGGGAAGTCAGTGGAACTCTCCGGCAACTGGACCTCGCTCGTCCCAGAATTCTATTACCCCATTCGAGGCGGGTTCTACCTTTACGGGAAAGACCCCAGGACGGGCCTTAACTGCGACACTCTTTCCTTTGACGTTCGTCGCCCGGGTAAAAGTCCTGGGTACGCTCTCACGCGTCTTTTCCACCGCATCGCCTTTGCCCCGGGTGCACCCCTCTACAGGGCAGCTTGCTCATTCTTCAGGGCTATCGAGGGCACGGGACTGGAGGGACCGCTAACCGAGCTGGAGTACTGGATCAAGTTTGTCACCTCCCGCTGTCGCCGATGCGGCGACTGCACGCTGGCGGATATGGCCTACCTTTGCCCGCAGTCGCAATGTCCCAAGTTTCTTTTCAACGGTCAATGCGGCGGGTCTATTGAGGGGTGGTGCGAGGTCTTCCCCGGTAAACGGCGATGTATCTTTGTCCGTGCATACAGGCGGCTCAAGGCGTACGGGGAAGAAGAGTCTCTGAAAGGGGAGTATATCCGTCCCCGCAACTGGGCGCTGGACGAAACCTCCTCATGGGCCAACTATTT
>MGQF01000027.1:0-9745 GCA_001797745.1 Deltaproteobacteria bacterium RBG_13_52_11 | reverse complement strand
CGAAAAATTAAAATAGGCTGGGCAAGGAGTCGTGGGAGAAGATATACCCCGACTACGGAGTAAAGGAACGCTTTGGGCCTATTCGGGAGGGAAATAAGCGATTGGAGGCGGCCCTCAATGTCTCAAGCCGTATGATCTCAGCTCAGTTGTATAACGGAAAGGCAGGGCACAACTACCTCTTTTGGCGCTCGAGGCTGGGCAACGTCCTCGAACACCACTCCCAATGGCTCAAGTAACTTGCTACGACAGTGTTGTTACCTGAGAATCAGTGGATTTTATCTCTTGCCCACTTTTTATTTGACTGGGGGAAACATGAAGTTCACCGGGAGGCAAGCGCGGTTTCTTGCCGATCCGGTGCAACGATGGGTTACATCAAGATTCTTGCTCGTTTTCAACCTTTTTCTCCAGCACCATGACAATGTTTCGGCAAAACATTGCGGGCAGAGAATACGAGAACTTCTCAATGTTGTGATAGAAATCTGTCCGGTTTAGTAAAGACTTCACGGCCTTTCTGGTATATCGGAGCCGGTAGGCGATCCATGGAAGACCGACCGCCATGAAGAGAAGGTATATGGGGAAAAGGCTTTTGCGCTTGATTTTGTTGCCACGGAGCGCAACCAGGGTAAGCCCGTGGTGCGCGAAGTGGAAGTATATTTTTTGCCACGTGAGAGGGGTGATATGCCCAAAATCGAATACCTCTTCTCGATTCACGTTAACGAAGCTCTGGGCAGGCCAAAACTGGAAGAAGTTACCCGTGCACATGAACATAAGCCGCGAATAGAAACAGGATATGTTAGGCGTAGTCAGCATAATAATCCCCCTTTTGCTTGTAATCCGGGCCAGCTCACTGATGAACCCTTGGTAGTTGACGATGTGCTCTATGCCCTCCATTGATACGACAGCGTCAAACTGTTCATCGGCAAAGGGGAGCGACTTGTTCATGTCCGCGAAGACAAAATCGTTTCTTGAGTCATTGATGTCAGCGCATACGACATTGAAGCCTTCCCGGCGAAGGCGATCACTAAGCCGACCTGCACCGGCGGGTATGTCTAAGATCTGAGCGTTTGGTTTCTTAATGCGGTTTATCTCTTTGAAGACGACTTCCATCGTGTCGGAGAACTTATCGTGATAATGGAATTTGCTCACAGTCCTTTCCTTTCATTCACAGTTTTCCTGTGAATATATCATAGTCACCGGTGCACGTCAGTGGCCCGATTCGAGCCGAAGTTTACATCTCCTGTCTCATTCTATGATGTAAAACAATAATTATACAGACTGCATAATACAGCAAAGGCAGACTGTTCTTTTCTGTATAAGCGGCTTGAGTACTTTGACGTTCATTCGTCAAGACCGTTTAATATCAAAGCCTTATCGCCTCTCGCCCTGTCCAGGGCCTCGGGTTTATACTGACTGTATAAGACGGCTTGCAGCCCCGTGGCCTCTTGTTTGGAGGACATGAGTATAGACCATCATCGTGCTCGTTTCTTTGCGATTTCTTACTACGGTAAAAATCATCTGTCAAGTGAAACTATGAATTAAGTTGGCGGGGAGAAGCGATTCAACGGGGTCTTTGCTCTTAGAAGGGTGCGAAAGAGGGAGATGTTTTTCTAGGTCATCCATCATGACGGCGCGTCACCCACGAAAGATGAAAATTAGCTTTAATCTCCCTCTCCCGTTGGCGGGAGAGGGACGGGGTGAGGGTGGATATGATTATAACTTCCCCCCTCACCTGAATCCTCTCCCCCAGGGGAGAGGACATATTGATAGTTATTTTCTAGGCAAGATCCTACCCCTTTTTGTACTCCTCCCTGATCGCCTTCATGTCCTCCCACACATCTTTCTTGAACTGCGGATTGCGCAGGAGAAAGGCGGGGTGGTAGGTGGGCATGAGCCGGGCGCCGTGGTATGGGTGAAATCGACCCCTGAGGGCGGAGATCCGCTCCGCGGTCTCCAGGAGGGTCTGGGCGGCGAAGGTCCCCAGGGCGCAGATAATCCTTGGTCTGATGGTCTCCAGTTGCTTGCGGAGAAAGGGGAGGCAGGTTCGGATCTCATCGGGCTTGGGATCGCGATTCTGGGGAGGGCGGCATTTCACGATGTTGGCGATGTATACTTCTTCTCTCGTCAGGTCTATGGCCTTGATGATACGGGTGAGGAGTTCCCCTGCCTTGCCGACAAAGGGCTTCCCCTGCAGATCTTCTTCTCTGCCGGGGGCCTCTCCCACAAAGACGAGGACGGCATGGGGATTACCTTCGCCGAAGACCACGCTATTTCTCCCCTCATGGAGCTCGCACCGAGTGCAATCTCCTATTTCCCGTCTTATTGCATCGAGGGTCAGCAGGGGTTTTGTTTCCTGGTGGGACAAAAGCGTATTGATCCCCAACCCCTTTTGAAATCTCAGATGCGCCTTTACTTGAGCGACGATCTGCCTCAATGCTCGATGGATATCTTCTTTCGTTTGCATAGGGCTCCTTGGTGGATGATGCTGCCTTTCCTTATACTTCTATCAACTCTTCTTCTGCCGGTGTGAGCCGCTCTACCCTATCTTCCAGCACGCAAAAGGTATTCTCTATACCCACAGCCCCCTCTGCGGGAAAGACCATCTTGGGCTCCAAGGCGAAGGTCATCCCCTGCTCGAGGGGATAGTCATGCCCCTCGGCGATAAAGGGGTATTCGTCGATCTCCAGGCCGATGCCGTGGCCGATGAAACGGGTCTTATATTCTGGAGGGCCCATGAAGTATTCTTCATATCCTAATCCTCGGGCCGTCTCCCATCCCTTGCGGAAGAGTTCGTGACAAGAGGCCCCTGGTTTGGCTAACGCTGTCATCGCGTCCTCTATCTGTCGTGTGGCCAGATAGGCGTCTTTGAATTTCTTGGGGAGTTCCCCCAGACAGAACATCCTCGTCTCGTCGATTTGGTAACCGTTGTAACAGATCCCGAAGTCGATGAGGATGGGTTCATGGGTCCTGATCTGCTTTTGGCTGGCCCCGACCGGAAATGAAGGGGAGAGCCCCATTCCCCCCATGGGAGCATCGATATAGCTCAGGATCCCGCCGGTATAACCGCTCAGGACATGCCAGGAGAAGGCATAGGAATTGAATGCCCTCATGCGGAGGTAGTTTTGATGTCCGTGGCGCATGGCCTCCGCCACCAAGATCCCGGCGAGCTCTATCTCGGTCATCCCCTCCTTGAGCACGTGTTGCACCTCTCCGTAGACGATCTTCCCGATCTCCCCTGCCTTTTTCATTTGAGCGATCTCATAAGGTGATTTTATCTTTCTGATCGCTTTGATCGTGGATGATGAGTCGACGATCTGGACTCCCGCAAAGATCTCTTGCAGGCGCAGATACTCCTTGGCCGGAAGGACATCGAGTTCTATCCCCATCTTTTTTGGGACCCTCCCGTGATGCTCCGCTATAAGGGAGGGGATTTCGTTCCAGGAGCTGAGGGGAATGACCTGTTCCACTGCCGATTCCCTCTGGGCCCGCTCCCCATATTTTTTGACCATGAGGATCTCCCCCTTATCCAGCGGGACGAACAGCAGGGCGTTCTGCATGGTGCCGGAGAAATAGAGAAGGTCCACATTGTGTACAATAAGGGCTGCATCCCAACCCCTCTTTGCCACCGCACTGCGTAATTGTTGCAATCTTCTCTCTATATCCTCTGCGGGGATGTAATTCTGCTCCATAGATTCCCTCTCATCCGTTTTTCAGGATAGGACCATATACTTCTTTACACCTCATGTCAAACCGCTTTCTAGAAACGGGGATTTAAAAGAAGTTTTTAATAATAAACACATTATCGTTGACAAAAAAGGGGGAGGGTGGTAGTTTAAGCAAGGTTTTTCCTCAATACTTTCAAGTAATAGGCGCCAGTGCGATTATAACAGAAAAGATCTTACTAGGGGAGAGATCTTGAGCACAAAAGAAGGGCAAGATTTTCAATCCTTACGATCTTCCGACTTCCCCGACACTCCATTCTTTTTGCACCTTTCCAACGGCACAACGTTTTTTCACAACAAGGAGTATGAGAAGGCCATCAGTGAGTGGCAAGAGGCTGCGAAGCTACGTCCTGAATTTGCAGGGATGACAATGTTATCGGAAGCTGCCTCCTTTCGGAGCAATCTCGATGATGTCCCCTTGTTGGGACTCTTGTACGCCCTCTTCACCAACGCCAACACGGGGGTGGCCATTGTTCAAAGCAAATTTGCCCAAAAGCAGGTCTTTTTCAAAGAGGGGTGGATCGTCTTCGCCCGTACCACCAAGTCCGAAGAGCGTCTCGGCAACTTCTTGAGCCAGAGGGATCTTCTTGGCTCATTCAATATGGATGAAGTTGCAGCACAGGCCAAGGAGAGTGGGGAAAGGCTTGGGGCGTTCTTGGTAAAGGGTGGTTTGCTTACCGAGAAAGTGCTTCTTGAATTATTGGATTTCCAGATCAAGGAGATCCTTTCTGACCTCTTTTCATGGAAGGATGGGGATTTTTTCTTTGAGAAGCATGAGGTGGGAGAAAAGGATATGGTGGTGAGTTACACCCCCCTGGACATAGCCCTTTTTACTGCCAGGAGGGCCCTCGATTTTGCTACCTTCAGGAAGATGATCCCCAATAATAAGATCATTTTTCGCATCCCCCCTTACATCGAGAAGGAGAAGGCGGATGCTATGAAAGATTTGGATGCCAATGAGGCGTTCATCTTTACCTTGATCGATGGCAACAGGAACGTTGATCAGTTGATCAAGTTTAGCGGAAACGACGAGATCTCCATCATTAATATCCTCTATCGTCTGGTATTGATGGGCTTAATTAAAAAATCGAAGGACATCGGTACTTATGAGGATAAAGAATTTAAAGAGGTCTCCCGATTTTTGAGGACCTTTTTGGAGGTCTTCAGGTTGGTGTTGGATCACATGAGAAAGGAATTGGGGGTCAGGACCAAAGGTGTGGTGGACAAGACCATGGGGCAATTGGCAGCAAACTACAGCAAGCTATTTATTGGGGTAACGATGTATAAGGAGCTACCCCCAGACGAAAACAAGATCCTCAAGAATATCTCCCATTACTATCCCGACCCTTCTGATCGGTTGATCTTCATCGATGGCTTCTATACCTTGATAAAAAATGTATTACAAGAAATGGTCAATATTCTGGGGGTGACCCTGACTAAACGGGTGATCGCGGAGATCGGGAGGATCAGATGGGACATCTATCGATTCTACACCGATTCCCCTATGAAGAGAAAGGTGCTGGAGGCCTTTGATAAGATCGTAGCCCAGTATCCCGAGTGATACTATCAAAAACGGAAAGGGGATTGGTCTATGTTGATACCCATGTACATGTCTGATTTGGTCCTTTCGCTCTGTTTGATGTTGGCCATCTATTTGATTATTATCATTGTCTTCTCGTTTGCACGGAGGAAATATAAGGGTGGATTGATTGCGACGGTGATCAACCTGGTCATCTGTACTGTTGGTTTTCTCTTTGTGGCAGACCTCTCGCTGTTTTTGAGCTATCAATATGGTATCAAGCTGGCTTTCACTGTCCATGTTATTTTCAAGATCATCGCTATGGTCTTTCTTTCGGTGGGTGGTATGAAGTTCTTTGTAAAATGAGGTTTCGCCCCTCTGCTATCCTTAACAGGTACTGGAGAGAACAGAGATGTCATCAGAGGGATGGATGGGATCGGTTATCTCATGGGCCTATGCCCCCTTGGGGGGAGGGCCCCTTTTCTTAACGCCGTAGTCGAATCGTTCTTCTTCCCCATTCCTCCTGACCTATTGCTCATCGCCCTTTCTGTCGTGCCCCCCCTCGGCCCTCGGGTACGCAGCTATCGGTAGTGTAAGATCGGTTTTGGGTGGAGTGTTAGGCTATTTTATAGGGCTCAAAGGGGGGAGACCTCTGCTGCAACGCATTATATCTGAGGAATGGATTCGGTTCGTGGAGAGGTATTATCAGAAGTATGACATCTGGGCTGTGAGCAGTGCCGGCTTTATACTCATACCCTAGAAGACCTTTACTATCTCCGCAGGGATCGTCGACCGTGACCTCAAACGATTCATCATTATACAGGAATACCTTTTTTTCCAAAAAAGATGACGGCGAAGAAGTGAGGACATAACCCTGAGGATACTATGAATCCCAAGATATTCAGAGAATATGACATTAGGGGAGTGGTAGATAAGGATCTCACGAAGGAGACGGTCTGCGAACTCGGTAGAGGATCAGGCAGCTACTTCGCCCAGCACGGGATCAAACGGATCACCGTGGGGAGAGATTGTCGTCCGAGTTCCGATCCCTTTTTCGATGCCCTTCTGGAAGGACTGCTGGCCAGCGGAATGGAGGTTGTTGATATGGGGGTCTGCCCCACCCCTCTGCTCTACTTTTCCATCGTGCACCTGAAAAAAGAGGGGGGGGTGATGATTACCGGGAGCCACAACCCTCCGGAGTTCAATGGCTTCAAGATCTGTGTGGGAAAGGACGCCATCTACGGAAGAGAAATTCAGCGGGTGCGGGAGATCGTTGAGAAGAGGGATTATGTCAAGGGGAAGGGGAGCCTTTCTCAGCATGATATCATCAGAGACTATCATCACTATATCCTTTCGAACATCCAGGTGGACCGAGGGATCAAGGTAGTGGTCGATGCCGGCAACGGGACTGGAGGGGTCGTAGGCGTACCCATCATGCGCGAGCTGGGGTGCCAGGTGGAGACGCTGTACTGCGAGATGGATGGCCGCTTCCCCAATCATCATCCCGATCCTACGGTGGAACAGTACCTCATAGACCTTATCGCTACCGTAAAGGCAACAAGGGCAGATCTCGGGATAGGATATGATGGGGACGCCGATCGTATCGGGGTCATCGATGAGCAGGGGCGGATTATCTGGGGTGACAAACTGATGATCATCTTTGCCCGCGATATCATCAAGGAGCGGAGGGGTGGGACGTTCATTGGTGAGGTTAAGTGTTCCCAGACCCTCTATGATGAGATCGAGCGGCTCGGGGGACGGGCCATTATGTGGAAGACCGGTCACTCCCTCATCAAGGACAAGATGAAAAAAGCAAATGCCTTGCTGGCCGGAGAGATGAGCGGGCACATGTTCTTCGCCGATCGTTATTTCGGCTTCGACGACGCCATCTATGCCTCCTGTCGCCTCTTGGAGATCGTGGGCAAGAGCGGCAAGAAGGTGTCAGAGCTTTTGGAAGGGGTTCCCCAGACCTATGTCACACCGGAGATCAGGATCAATTGTCCTGATGACATCAAGTTCCAGATCGTGGAGCGGGCTACAGAGCACTTCCGTCAAGGATATCAGGTCATTGACGTTGACGGCATGAGGGTCACGTTCCCCGACGGCTGGGGACTGCTGCGAGCCTCCAACACCCAGCCGGCCCTGGTCCTCAGATTTGAGGCCACGACTGAAGAGAGGATGGATGAGCTCAGGGGCATGGTCGAGGCTAAGGTGCACGAGCTGATGGAGGGAGTTCGATAAGAGGAGGTGGCCCCACGTTAGAAAGATGAGGCTCTTAGGGGCGCACATGTCCATCGCTGGTGGAGTCTCGCAGGCCCTCTGGCGGGGAATGGAGATCGGGTGTGATGCCATCCAGCTTTTTACCAAAAACGCCAACCAGTGGCGTGCCAAGCCTCTCACACCGGATGATAGAGAGGCCTTTCATCAGGCCCGGCAGGAGGCGGGAGTCAGAGCCGTAGCGGCCCACGACAGTTACCTTATTAACCTCGCCTCTCCGGATGAAGGGCTCTATGGGCAATCACTGGAGGCCCTCTGGGAGGAAATGCAGCGGGCTGAGGCCTTGGGGCTCCCTTATCTGGTGATGCATCCCGGATCCCATCGGGGAAGTGGTGAGCAACAAGGGCTCTTTCGGATCGCCCGGGCCATCAATCTTCTCCATCAGCAAGGGGGTGAGATGCGGGTGATGATTCTTCTGGAGACCACTGCCGGTCAGGGTGCGACCCTCGGAAATCGATTTGAGCACTTTGCCCGAATCATCGAGCAGATCGAAGAGGATAAGAGGGTTGGGGTCTGTCTCGATACGTGTCACGTCTTCGCTGCGGGGTATGACATCAGCACGCAGGAGGGGTACGAGGCCACCCTGGAGGAGTTTCACCGGGTTATCGGCCTTGACTGTCTGAAGCTCATCCACCTGAACGACTCTAAGGCCGCTTCGGGTACGAGGGTGGACCGACATGAACAGATCGGCCAGGGGCACCTTGGTTTGGATGCTTTCCGTCGCCTCCTGCAGGATCCCCGTCTGGCGGATCTCCCTTTTATCCTGGAGACCCCCAAGGGGAAGGCCCCGAGCAATGAGGATTGGGATGTCGTGAACTTAAGGACCATCAGGAAGTTGCTCTAGGGGTTGTGCAAAAGAATGGAGGCAGCGGCCATTTCAGGGAGTCTGCATCAGATCATCGCGGAGGAAATCAGACAGAAAGGGCCTATACCCTTTGCCCGGTTTATGGAGATCTGCCTCTACCACCCTCAGTACGGCTACTACTCCTCAGGGACGGGCTGCAGGGGGAGGGAAGGGGACTATTTCACGGCACCCACAATCCACCCCATCTTTGGGGCCCTCATGGGCAAACAGATGGCCCAGATGTGGCGGATCTCGGGAGCGGGCGCATTCGAGGTCGTGGAGATGGGAGGGGGAGAAGGATACCTCTGCATGGATATCTTGGACTACCTGCAGCAACAGGAACCGCAGTTCTACGACCTCCTCCTGTACCGCATGGTGGAGATAAGCCCTCTCCTAATTGAAAAGCAGAAAAGGCTCCTTGCCCTTCATGAGGCGAAGATGGCCTGGCACCAGTTCGATGAGATGGGCGATCTGAAGATCGAGGGGTGCTTTTTGTCCAATGAACTTGTCGATTCCTTTCCCGTGCATCGGGTAGTGATGGAAGGAGGTGCGTTGCAAGAGGTCTATGTGGATCTGGATAATGGGGGGTTTAAGGAAGTGCAAAGAGACCCCTCCACGCCGGAGTTGAAGGCATACTTCCGGCGCTTGGGGATCACCCTGGTCGAGGGGCAGCACGCGGAGGTGAACCTGGAGGCCTTGAGATGGATCAGGGAGGTGGCCCAGGGGCTCGTGCGGGGCTTTGTGGTCACCGTTGACTACGGGTACCCAGCCCAGGAGCTTTACAGCCCCCCTCGGCACGAGGGGACCCTTCTGTGCTTTCAAGGGCACAAGGCCCTTGCCGATCCCTATATTAACCTGGGCCAGCAGGATATGACCGCTCACGTGGACTTTACCTCCCTCATCGTGTGGGGTGAGGGGTGCGGGCTGCAGCTCACCGGTTTGGTCCCCCAATACCGATTCCTCCTCTCCCTGGGGATCTTGGAAGAGGCGGCGCGGGTGGGAGAGGGGAAAGTGGAATGGGAGGCCCTGAACGAACGGCTTACGGTCAAGAACCTCATCCTCCCTGGGGGGATGGGTGAGACCTTTAAGGTCTTGATTCAACACAAAGGGATAGAGAGGCCCCAGCTCGATGGACTGAGGGGATTTATATAATTCAATGTTAAAAAATTACCTTACCATCTCCCCTCCCTTGGTGGGAGGGGATAAAGGGGAGGGGGATCACCCCCACCCCCCTTTTTATATTATTAGGGGGGCTCAGGGGGGGATGTCTGAATCTTTCCGCCTCGGTGAGAAAGATAAGGCAAAGGACTTGAACTGGTCCAGATACATATGAGACAGAAATGAGGTACAGTAGAGGGGTAGGAGTTAGGGAAGGAGCCTCTCTAT
>MGQF01000026.1 GCA_001797745.1 Deltaproteobacteria bacterium RBG_13_52_11 | reverse complement strand
TCGGTGTGCGTTCATGGCCTCGACGACATTGGCGACTGTCAAGATCCTCGCCTCGAGCATGATCTCATCACCTGAAAGCCCCTGGGGATACCCGGAGCCGTCCATCAGTTCGTGATGCTGAAGTACGATCTGGGCCACCGGCCACGGGAATTTTATCCCCTTCAATACATCGAAGCCTGCTCGCGGGTGCATTTTAACCATCTCGTATTGGATTTCTGTCAACGGGCCGGGTTTATTAAGGATCTCGGCAGGCACCAAGATCTTGCCGATGTCGTGGATGGATGCGGCTATGCGGATGCCCTCGATCTGCCCTGCTGAAAGACCCATCTCCTCAGCAATAGCACAGGCCAAAAGTGTTGCCCGCGGTTGATGACCGGCGGTATATTGATCTTTCATCTCGACCGTTGCTGCCAGGGCATTAACCGTTGCAAGCAAAGTATCCTGTAGTTGTTCGTAACCGCGTTTGATTTCCTCCTCTGCTTGCTTGCGCCTGGTGATGTCACGAGCAATGCTGAGCACAGCTGGTTTTCCAGCGTACGTGATGATTCGGCTGCTTGTTTCCGTGGGTATGGTGGTGCCGTCCCGTCGAACATGGGCAGTTTCGAAAAATAAATGGCCGCGTTGGCGCAACGTTTCGATTCGTTCTCGAACCAAGGGTGCATATTCTGGGGAATCTATGTCTAGAGGGGTCATCTGCACTAACTCTTCCCTACTATAGCCCAGGCGTTCACAGGCTGTCTGATTTACATCTATAAACCGACCTGTTGCTGGATCAAGAATGAAGATAGCGTCACTGGCACTCTCGAACAAGGTTCTATAGCGGCTTTCTGACTCCTGCAGCTCTTCCTCAGCCCGCTTGCGCTCGGTGATGTCGGTATGTATTGCAAAACTGCCTGTATAGCGACCATTGGCATCGAAAATGGGGGTCGGAGACAGAATCGAATAGACCTTCTGTCCATCCTTCTTCCTCCAGGTAACCTCGTACGGAGTGGGGTCTCGCATACCAGCACTTCGTTTTGCAAATATTTCTTCTTGAGTCTTACGACTCTCCTCATCGTAGTAAAAGTCGAGAGTAGGACGTCCGATCATCTCATCTATCGTATATCCCAACATCTTGCTGAAATACTCGTTGACGTAGGTGAGCACACCTTTCTCGTCGATGGCACCCAATCCAACCTTCATCGTCTCAACCACCGTGCGAAAGCGCTCCTCGCTCTCCTGCACCGCCGCCGTCGCCTGCCTGCGCTTTTCTTCCAGTTCTATGCTGTAAAGGGCGAAAGCGATGTCTTCAGCTACTTCTCCGAATAGGGTCTGCTCTTCCTCGTCTGCGACAAAGTCTCCCGAAATGGAAACCGTCATCAACCCGTAGATCTTCCCGTCATGTTCCAACCGGGTAGCCATCCCCCTCCTACCGCCATATCCATTTGACAGCGGACAATCAGCGCAGGTGGCGAACGGGTCCTCAATGATCAGAGCGCCTGCCTGCGTCAGTGCCATTCGCATGCAATGAGGTGGCTCGCTACGCTCTAACTGCTCGACCAGGGGGAGAAATCTCTCGCCCAAACCGGCTTCCGCAGTCGCCGCCAGCCTACCGGATTCATCTATGAGAGCGATCCAGACGTTATCGTAGCCGCGCGTCTCGATGAGTTTGTGGCAGGCACCTTGAATCAGACGATCACGATCTTTTTCCCGGGTGATGAGCTGGTTGACGCTGCGGATGGCGAGCAGCACGAATTTGAGGTGTTCTGTCCTTGCCTCCGCCTGCTTGCGCTCGGTGATATCTCTGACCAAAACAAGGTCTGCGGATTTTCCCTTATAGGTAATAATACCTGCGTTAAGCTCGACCTCAATTCTGCTGCCATCCTTATGCCTCAGTGCCGTCTCATAGATAGGTATGACATCTTCTCCTGCCATACGGCGCTTGTAGCGATCAACAATTTTTGGAACTTCCTCAGGAATGAAAAAACCGGAGAAGGGCGAACCGATTAATTCCTCAACAGAATACCCTACCATTTGAGCCAATCGTGGATTGACATAGTGGAGTATTGCATCCTGCGCAATACCAATGCCATCATTGGCCCGCTCAACCACATTACGATATTTCTCCTCGCTCTCCCGCAGCGCTTGCTCCGCCTCCCTGCGCTCGGCTTCTTGCCGACTCCGGTAGACATGGGCAATCGTGCCCGCTACAAGCAGGATGGAGAGGAGGCAAAAGAGGATAATCGCCCCGGCGCGGTAATGCACCTCGGCCAGGATCTCATCTGTATCCGCCTTGGACACCATGAACCAGGGTGTCTGGGGAACTGGGCGCAGGTCGGCCAGCACCTCGGCGTTGCGATAGTCCCTCCCTTGGAACATGCCCTGCCTGCCGAGCACCGCCTGCACGGCAGGCAGGTCGGTCCGGGTCAGCGGCTCGCGCAGGGTCAGGGCGGTGTCGGCTTGGTGACGGAGGTCGTTCAAGAAGAGGACGGCTTCGCCATCCCTGCGGACCAGCAGCGTTTCAGCGGTGCGACTCGGGGTGGGCCAGGACTGGATCAGAGGATAGAGAAACTCTTCCGCGTTGGTATGCAGGAGCACCACGGCCATGGGCCGACCCTCGGCGTTCAGGACCGGCGCTGCGGCGTCCAGATAGGCAATGCCATGCGGACAACGGTAGAAGTCGCTCAACACCGCCGTGCGGCCGACGAGGGCCGCCTTAACGGCCCGCTTCGCAACGGCGTCCACAGGGTCGGGCCTTGCGCGGGCAGAGAGCAGCATACGTCTGTCCGTGTCGAGCAGGAGGGCGTCGGTGTAACCATACGCTTCCTGTTCAAGTTTTAACCGTTCCAGCAGGGCCGATTGGAGCCCGGGGGCTGCGGGGTCTTGGAGCCACTGGGCCACCGCCTCTCTAAAAAAAGGACTTCTCGCAGTCTTCAGGGCATCGCCAAGCCGCTCGTTACGCCACTGTTGGATCTGCCTGGTCTTCAGGTCCGCGATGGCTGCGATTTCTTGGTATTTGTCTCGCCGGATGTGGTGAGCCTCAAAGCGGTAATAGGCATAGCCTCCAGCCGCTAGGCCCAACGTGACCAGGCCGATGGCGGCCACCCAGGGCCAGCGGGCGGCGATGGAACTAATGCCTGTTTTCATGCCGGCAACCTCTCCGCTAGATTATCGCACACATTTCCGATGCCACGAGATCTTTGAGCAGACAAAGAGGTGTTCGCAGCCTCGAAGGTGCTTCGGTGTATTGCAGGTAGATGTGGTTCCCCGTATTCAGTGACGCTCATTGAGACGAAAGGAAATGGAGCAGAGGACAATGTGAAGATCATACATATCCTCCTGAGAGAAGTATAACTATACAATATGTATTGTGTCAACAATAAAAGGTAATCTTGTCATTATTTTCTCAAAATCGGCCATGACAGGCTATCCGACATGACAATCAAAATCAGCAAATGAATACCTATAATCCCCCTCTCCCGCTACGCTGGTCGGGAGAGGGGAGGGGTGAGGGTGGGCTACAAATATACCCCCTCTCCTCTCCCCTCCCTGCCACAAAGAAGGCGGGATCTTCGACAGGAGAGGAGAAGAATTTATTTTCTAGATAACGTCTGGAGCTGAAGAGGTATTAAGAGTCCCCGAACAGAGGGACGATCTTGAATTTTGTCACATCCACGAGGCCCTTGTCGGTGATCTTGAGCTCCGGGATCACGGGCAGGGCCAAAAAGGAGAGGGCCATGAAAGGCTCCTCCAGCGCGCAACCCATTTCCTTGACCGTTTGGTGCATAAGGGTGAGCGCATCCCGCACCTCTTCTATGGATCGATCCGACATCAGACCCCCGATGGGCAAGGGGAGGGAGGCCAAAGTTTTCCCCCCTTGAACAGCTATCAAGCCACCGTGCATCTCAACGATCCCTTGCACTGCCTGGGCCATATCATCATTTCCCACACCCACTACCACGATGTTGTGAGAGTCATGGGCCACGGAGGAGGCGAGGGCACCGTCCCGCAGGCCGAACCCTTTGACAAACCCCAGCCCTATATTCCCCGTCCTTTTATGCCGCTCTATCACCGCGATCGTCAGGATATCGCGTCGGGGGTCAGCTACAGCCAAGCCATCTTTTGTCGGGACCGCATGGATCACCTTTCTGGTGATGAGCTGCTGGGGGATTGTCTCGATGACCTTTACCCTCGTGCCCTGGCCCTTGATCCGAAATTTTTCCGCGGAGATCGGCGGGAGGTGAATGGTATTCTCGGCTGCAACCTTTTTTTCGTCAATAACCCCGGGGAGGATCTGCCCTTCCCCGGCTATCAGGCGGCCGTCTTTGAAGACCTGGTTGATCCTGAACTCGTTGAGGTCTTCTACCACCACGAGGTCGGCCCGATGCCCAGGGGCGATTGCCCCGACGCCTGGGAGGGGGAAGTACAGGGCAGGGTTGATGGTGGCCATCTGGATGGCGATGATCGGGTCAAGACCGAGCCGGATGGCCTTTCTTACGCAGTGATCAACGCCCCCTTTGGCGATGAGGTCTTCAGGATGGCAATCGTCGGTGACGAACATGCACCGCCTGGCATTTGCCGGGGTGACGATGCGGATGAGCTCCTCCAGATTCTTGGCTGTGGAGCCTTCCCTGATCATGATGTACATCCCCAGGCGTAGTTTCTCCTCGGCCTCTGCGCTGCGGGTGCACTCATGATCAGAGGCGATCCCGGCAGCGATATAGGCAATCAACTCCTTGCCGCTCAATCCGGGGGCGTGCCCATCCACGCGTTTTCCCTGGGCCATCACGATCTTTTTCAACACCTCGGGGTCTTCATGGATTACCCCGGGGAAGTTCATCATCTCCCCGAGCCCCCTTACCCATTCCTCCTGTATGAGGTATTTAAGGTCCTCTGCCTGGATCTCGGCCCCGGCGGTCTCGAGAGGGGTGGCCGGCACACACGAGGGGAGCATGCAGTAAAGGTTGAGGGGAATAGATCCGATGCCCTCGCGCATGAGTTGTATCCCCCTTATACCCATGACGTTGGCGATCTCGTGAAAGTCGGTCACCACCGTCGTCACACCGTGGGGGAGCACGGCCCTGGCGTATTCCCTCACCCCCACCATGCTGCTCTCGATGTGGCAATGGGCGTCGATAAGGCCCGGTGCGAGAAACCTCCCTTTCAGGTCCATTACCTTCCGGGCAGGGTACTCGCCGAACCCCACCACCTGCCCTCGGGCGATGGCGATGGCCTGGGATTCAATCTTACCAGAAAAGACATTGATGAGTCGGGCGTTTTGCAACAGGAGATCAACTTCTTTGTCACCTTTGGCTAATGTGATGATTTCTTTGAGATCCGTTGATTCCCCCAACCCATGCATGGTTTTAAAACGGCTGTCCACGGTGATATCGACGACTTTTTTCAGCGCTATTCGAACTTAAACCCTTTTTCGGCAAAAAGCCTGACGCAGGCATCCACCACATCAGGGTCATATAGGACTCCTCTATTCTGCGAGATCTCCTCTAATGCCTTGTCTATGCTGTGGGCCGCTCGGTAGGGTCGGTG
>MGQF01000025.1:8123-16430 GCA_001797745.1 Deltaproteobacteria bacterium RBG_13_52_11 | reverse complement strand
GCCGATGATCGGAGGCATCTTTACCTCTTTCATTCTGGAACTGGTGGTCTATCCAGCCATCTATGCCATCTGGAAATGGAACTTTGAAGTGAAGAAGCAATTAATATAGACAGGAATAGAATGAATACGATTGGAGAGTGGTTATGAACCGAGAGGAAACCAAGCTTTTATGATGGTAGGAGGTAATCCATGGAGCTCAGAAAAATTGTCGCTATCATCCGGGGTAGGCTTTTGGAAGATGTTGAAGAACGCCTCAAGCAAATAGGGGTCAAAGGCTTAACCGTCACCCGCGTAAAAGGGTATGGAGAGGATAAATGTATTTGGGCACAAGACTGGCTTGGTACCCATGCTAGAATTGAAATTTTTATAAAGAAGTCCAAAGCCGAAGAAATAGCTCAGGTCATTATGGAGGTCGCTCATACCGGAGGAGCCGGAGATGGAATTATCTGCATCATCCCCGTGGAGAAGATTTTTAGGGTTCGGACTAAATCCGAGATCAGGCCTGAGGAAATCTAATAGTAAGTATCTGAAGGCGATCTCGAATTTTTAATTTTAAAACCATCGAATAAAGGAGGTTATTGTCATGAGAAAAAAAATATTGGTATTAGGAATTACGATCTTAAATCTCTTTGTTTTTAGTTCTCTTTCGCTTGCTCAACAGTCACATGGGGGAATGTCTATGGGGACTTCCACGAAGATGGATACGAAAGAAATCATCGTGGAGGGAGTAAAGGTCACGTTTCAGATCATGACAAACGAAGAACATCTGAAGGTGTTGAAGGCAATGAAGATGAAGGAGGATATCGAGCCGGGGACGACCCACAACATCACCGTGATCCTGAAAGACGAAAAGACCCAAAAAGAGATTACCAATGCCGGGATCACGATGAAGGTTGTGGATCCCAACGGGAAGGATCAGATCAAGGCCCTGAAATATGAAGAGGCGATGAAAAGTTATGATGCCTATTTCGAACTTTCGGGCAAGGGGAAGTATCAGGTGATAATCCTTTTTAAAGTCGGGGATCAGAAAAGGACAGCGGGGATTTATTACGAGATAAAATAGCAGGAAGAAAAGGGGTAGGCTACTTTTTTATAGGCGATTCGAGAGATGTGACTTTCAGTCAAACTCGCAGGCTCGTTTGGGTAAACTATGTTGATGAAGCTACGGCACTTACTATCGATCCTGCTTTTGCCCTTCCTGGTCGTTGTCATTGTTCCCTATTGGCTAGTCAACCATTTCGCCGCTAGCGACACGCGCTGGGGCGATGGCTCGCTCATCGCGTGGCTGCCACGCGCTGCCGGCGCAGTGTCGATCATCTGCGGATTAGTGCTATTCGGCTGGTGCGTCAGCCTATTCGCGCGAGTCGGTCAAGGAACGCTCGCGCCCTGGGATCCAACCCGCAAATTAGTGGCAAGGGGACCCTATCGCTTTGTCCGGAACCCAATGATTATCGGGGTAGCGCTCATGCTGATTGGCCAAGCTCTGCTCTGGGGTTCATGGGTGGTGAGTATCTGGACCTGCGTTTTTGTCTTAATGAACCATATCTATTTTGTGCTATCGGAAGAGCCAGGGTTGGGAAAAAGGTTTGGAGAGGATTATCGCGTTTATAAGGAGAGTGTCCCACGCTGGATTCCCCGGCTGAGGCCGTGGCCAGGCGAATAAAAAGATGTATAGAGGGTCACCTCTTCAAATGTTATTTTCGATAAGTGAAGATGCATCCCCCAATCAGTCCTTATACCCCCTAAAAGGAATTAATTGCCAACTTTGATTACGTATTTTTTTTGCTATTGTCATGTCGTTTATTTACACGTATAGTACACGTATAAGGAGATATGCCATGCAGAGGAAATTGACCGTCACCGTTGATGAAGAGGTATACGAGGGGCTCCGTAAGACTATAGGGCCCAGAAAGATAAGTAGATTCATTCAGGAACTGGTCCGCCCCCACGTGGTTCGTCCCAATCTCGAATCGGCCTATGCCGAAATGGCGAAGGACGACAAGAGGGAGCAGGAGGCTATGGAGTGGGCTGAGACGACCTTCAAGGACATAGCGCATGAAACGGCGTGAGGTTTGGTGGGTAAATTTCGATCCTTCCATCGGTGAGGAAGTCAAGAAGAAACGTCCTGCCGTCATCGTCAGTAATGATGCAGCAAACAAGTTCCTCAATCGGGTTCAGGTTGTGCCTCTCACGAGCAGGACGGATCGTGTTTATCCCAGTGAGGCGGTGGTAGTTTTTGAAGGCAAAGAGAGTAAGGCCATGGCAGACCAATTAGCGACTGCAAGCAAGTCTCGGCTCTTCAGCCAAGCCGGCATTCTCTCTCCGGAAGATATGCGCCGGGTTGAGGAGGCCATCAAGATACAACTGGATATTCCATAGAAATGGGCCAACAACGCAATCCAGCGGATGCAGTACTTCCCCCGCTGCTCGCCGGACGTTAGGCTATCAAAAATGCGAAGAAGAATTTTAATCATAGGGGTTGTGGTTTTATTGCTGCTATCGCTATTCCCCGCGGCCTATAGAACGATACAGTGGTCAAGCGATGCCTATGGTTTAATAATTCTGGCTACCTGGCCAGATGATACATTTACCTACAACCCATATGCGAAAGACGGATATTTCGTCGCCCCGGAGACAGCTGTGTGGATTTTAAAAAATTTTGATTATCCCTATAAAGGGTGTTCTGAAATGAGCAAGAATATCGGCATATGTGATATACCATTAATAATGTGGGCTGGGAGGACACTGGGGACGGGTGACAGCCAAGCGGACAAAAGAGCACATGAAATCATAGAATTTTTAATCAAGAAGGGCGAACCATTAAATGAAAGATATAGCGGAATGACGGTGGTTCATGAAGCAATCTTATACCGTCAGCCCAAATATCTCAAAATGCTTCTTGATGCAGGGGCAGATCCTAACATTACGATTGATAGAGAAGGTAAAAAGTCACATGGTCTGGATGCCTTTGGATTCGTTGAACTCCTGGAGAGTATGACTCCGGGAGGTTTCCGAGAAATTAAAAAGATTTTAAATAATACAAAAGATTAAACTGCCGAGAAGACACTAGCGAAGCCCTCACCTATTAAGCACGAAGTTTACCCCGGGGTATGGGGTCGAACCTGAGTAACTATTTGATATGAAATAAAAAAGTTATGAGTCACGGTGCTTATTAGAGCCTTAGAATGATATTTTTTGGGTTAAAAAAGACGGCTTAAGCTATCGACATATTGTCTATCTACACGTATGAGGCGCTATACAGAAGAAATTAACCGTCACCGTTGATGAAGAGGTTTATGAGGGTTTGAACAAGACTATAGGGCCGCGAAAGATAATCAAATTCATTAAAGAACTGGTTAGGCACCACGTGGTTCGCCCCAATCTCGAATCGGCCTATGCCGAAATGGCGAGGGACACAAAGAGGGAGGAGGAGGCTGTGGAGTGGGCGGAGATGACCTTCAAGGACGTGGCGCGTGAAACGGCGTGGGGTTTGGTGGGGCAACTTTGACCCCTCCCTTTTTTCTCTTCTTATCGCATGCTTCGGAGATATATTCTGAATTCTCTAGGGTGGGCGATACTGCGTTAACTCTCAAGCCTTGCTGCAACTTTCTTTTTCCACTCTTGCAAATCCTTCACCTGTGATTCCAAATCGGAAAGTCGGTTGTCCACTTCTGCAAATGAGAGCTTGATGAGTGCGCGGGTCTCCGAATGCTGATATTCATTCTCTTTTTCCATTCGATCAAGATGTGCATCCGTGCTATTAAGTCGGTCGATAATTCCTGTGTGCCCCTCAGATAAGAGCTTTATATGATCAATCAATCCTTCAGAGATAATATGAAATTGGTGGATAATCTCTTCCTTCAAGGATTGCAGATCTTTTTTACTAACATTATCCTCGCGAACACCCATCGTATCTTCTGCCTCTTGATCAGGGTTACTGGTACTGTGATCGTAGCATTACACATAAGCTTCATTTAGTCAAGGTTTCTTACTCAAAGCGGCGGAGTTACCTATCGTGCATTCATGTAATTAAATGGAACATAGCAGAAGGAAGGATACCGTTTTCCGTACAAGTATAGTTATAGAGGACAGATTGATTGAATCTCGACCTTCCCCGACAGCGTTTTTCTTATCTGAGATTCATTCTGGTTGAGGAAGCGGAGGCAGACGCCGCAGTCTGAGCTGAGGTGACGGGGCACGGGGATGAGTTTATGGTCTATCCCCTGTTTTTTGAGGAGCTTTTCGGCACGCAGCGCCCCGCTTATTGATTGAAAAAGCACTACCCCATACGAAGCTGCTTGTTCTTCTTTCACAATGATTCCCCTCGATTAAACTGTAACCAAACGAGCAGCCGCGAGCATGGTTTCCGCGATGGTATACATATTAGAGACCTGGCCGACGGCGATCTTTCCCTTGAGGCCAAAATAGTCGAGGCAGGTGCCGCAAATCAAGATCTCTATTCCATTCTTCTCCAGGGCTTGCAAATCCTCTAGTACCTCCGAGCCTTGAACTGTCAGCTTTACCCCGGTGTTGAAGAAGATCATCTTGTCTGGTCTGCCAGAGACCTCGGTAAGGGTGTGGAGAAATGAACGGATGAGGATATGCCCAAGTTCCTCCTCACCTTGCCCCATCTGATCGCTGCGGATGGCTACCACCACCGGACCATGCGCAGGGATTTTGGTCGCTGGCACCTTTGCGCGGCGCTTCCTATCCTGCCTTTTTTCGATGGTGATATAGACCCCATCTTTTTTTTCATCGATGGAGACCTTGCCACCCTGACTTTCGCCAAGGCGTGCCACATTATCACGGGCAGCAAGGTTATCGACGACGATGATGACCCTATCGGTTTTTTCAAGGGCCTGCTTTGTCTGTATAACGGGTTGCGGGCACGAGAGTCCCCGGCAGTCAATGACCTTTGGCATGGGCAGAGCCTTTCTTCTTGGATCGTGCGGCAATCTTTCCTACTGCCTCAAGGGCCAAGGCTATCTCCTCCTCGGTGGTGAAGTATCCGGCGCTCAGGCGGAGGGTCCCCTGGGGGAAGGTGTTGATGGTCTGGTGGGCTGCCGGGGCGCAGTGGAGGCCCGGGCGGCTCATGATGGCGAATGTCTCGTCGAGCTCCATCGCAATCTCTGAGGGGGCCAGGCCGCGGATGTTGAAGGATACAATGGCTACCTGTCTTGATGCATCGCGGCATCCGTAGACGATGACGCCGGGGATGGATTTCAGCCCCTCGATCAATTGTTTGGTCAGTTGTTGTTCCTTTTTTCTGATACGAGCAACCCCTTGGGCGAGGATGTACTGGACCCCGGCGCCCAGTCCAGCAATGCCGACGGTATTTGGCGTGCCGCTCTCGTACTTGTCAGGCATAAACTCTGGCTGTTCCTGGAATTCGGAGCGGCTGCCGGTGCCGCCTCGCAGAAGGGGCTCGAGCTCCGTCTCTAATCCCTCCCCGATGTACAGGCCGCCGGTGCCTTGGGGGCCGTAGAGCGCCTTGTGGCCGGTGAAGGCGAGGAGATCGATTTGCATCTCCGCGACGTCTATGGGCAAGGCGCCGGCTGTCTGGGCGGCATCGATGCAGAAGAATACGTCATGCTTGCGCGCGATCTCTCCGACCTCGCCTACAGGCATCAGGGTTCCGACCACATTGGAGGCGTGGGTTATGACGATCACCCTGGTATTTTTCTTTATCGCCTTTTCGATTTCCTGGGGATCGAGCTCCCCCTCGGGGGAGCAGGCAAGGGCAGTTATTTCGACACCCTTCTTCTCCAGGGCGCGCAGCGGGCGCATCACCGAGTTGTGCTCCATGCTGGAGGTGATGCAGTGGTTGCCGGGTTGGAGGAGACCGCGAATGGCCAGATTCAGAGACTCGGTGGCATTTCGGGTAAAAACAAGGCGTAGTGGGTCTTCAATCCCGAAAAGCTGCGCCAAGGACTCCCGGGCTTCAAGGATGATGCGACCGGACTCAATGGAGAGCCGGTGCCCCGAGCGGCCGGGGTTGGCGCCGACAGAGCGCATGAAATGCTCCATGGCCTGCCAGGTCGCTTCAGGCTTGGGCCAAGAGCTCGCAGCGTTGTCGAGATAGATGACGTCTGATTCCTTCATAGTGGTAGTTCAGTTTCTATCCCAGCACCAAGAGGACCACGGATTTGCCCGTGGGGGAATTGGTCCTCTGGTGCGGGATGTTCGCTCCGAAGGGGCGTTTGAGCGGTACCACGGGCTTGCCCGTGGAGCTCCATTGTACCAGACTCAGATAGAGAGAGGAACGCGATTATTTCTTTACGATTTTGATCTGATACCCGGCACCCTCCGGCTTAACATCCTTGACCTTCCATCCCTGGCTCGTTGCAGCCCGCGACACGTTTTCCTTGGACGTATCGGTATCAACGAGGACCGCGATCTCTCCCTTCTTAACCTTTTTGATCTTTTCCATGGTCAGCAGAACAGGCTCAGGGCAGGAAAGGCCCCGTGCATCGACGATGTTTGGCATAGTTATTCCTTCCTTAGGCAATTTTTTTTCTCATGGTGAACCCGATAAACAAACAGACCAAAAGCCCAATGATCACGGCGGCGATCCCGTGGGGACCGACACCCTGCGGAGAGCTCGCAAGGCCGAAGTTGTGGGCAAAGGCGGCACCTGTGATCATCCCCAGGACAAAGATTGCTGCGTCACCATCCCCCTCGCCGGCCAAGAACAGCTGGCGACCAGGACATCCTCCGGCCAGGGCAAAGGCAAGGCCGGCCAGCACCATCCCCCCGAAGTTCCAGAGGCTCATGGTGTGCGCCACCGGCTGGTTGGCAAATCCCGGGTTAAACTGCTTCAAGATCAGGTTGGTGATAAAGGCGACGGCAACCAGGGCAACGATCCCTAAGAAGAGATGGGTCTGCCGGAACAAGATCAGGTCACGAAAGGCACCCATGGTGCAAAAGCGGCTCCGCTGGGCCAGGATCCCCACAGCAAGGCCCACGCCCAGTGCGATGAACAGGGGGGCATGCAGGGAGCCTGGACCCTTGATGCTGTAGAAGAGGACCCCGCGTTGACCCTGTCCCTCGACCTGGGGGTTAAGGAGTATCAAGGCAAAAAACCCCAGCATGATCAGCGGCAAGAGCCATCCTACCGAGGTGTGGGTCTCCTGAGAACGCCCCAGGTTATAGCCGCCCCTGAGAAACCCAGTGCCGACCCAGATGCCGGCGATGAGACCGAGGATACCGAAGATGGCATTCCAATCGCCGCCTGCCAGACGCAGCATGGCCCGCCACGGGCAGCCCAGGAAGACCAGGGCCCCGATCATGGCAAAGGCACCCAACACAAACCTCACAATGGGCGCTGAGCCTGCGCGGGGGCGGAACTCCCTGAAGAGATAGGCCGCGATCAGGGAGCCCAGGACAAACCCTATAATCTCCGGGCGCATATACTGGACTACCTCGGCGCGATGAAGCCCCAGGGCGCCTGCCATATCCCGTTCAAAACAGGCGACGCAGATACCCATGTTGCCGGGGTTCCCCCACTTCTGTAAGAGGGGGGCAAAGACGCCGATAAAGGCCCCGGTGCTGATAATACCCCAACGAGATGCAAAGAATTTTTTCAACATGATCCAGATCCTCCTTTTTCTAGCGATTTTTTATTCTCATTTAAAAGGCTTATATATAAAGTTATTAAATATGTCAAATCGGAAATCTTGATATTAAATGACATTGATTATCGATTTTTCCGATGGATAAGCCTTTAATGAATATGCGTAATTGGAACCTCTTTTCTGCCAAGGGTGTTTTGTGGAAAAGGCCCCTTGACAAATGTGAGTAAGTTGGTCACAATATAATATATAGGATCCAAGGATGAAGATACCGACGATGCTCCGTTATGGTGTGAGGATGGTGGTGACTTTGACTCAAAAGGGTGAGGTTATGAGTACGGCTGAGCTTGCCAAGGAGATGGGGGTTTCTCCACTCTATCTCCGTCAATTGGCTCCTGTGCTCGAAAGGGCAGGGATAATACAAGGCTTCAGGGGGGCCAAGGGGGGATATCGCCTCAAGGTAACGCCTGGGGAGATAACCATCTTTGATATCATCCAGGCCTTTGATGAGGATTTCTCGTTGTTGGATTGTATTAAGAGCGCCAATTCCTGCTCCAGGAGTCCTGATTGCACGACGAGGTATCTCTGGAAGGATTTGAGCGACGTGCTCAAAAACACCTTACAAGGCATGACACTCAGAGAGCTCATTACGAGAAAGAACAAGCAGGATACAAGAGAGACCGGGTGGGCAGAATACATTATCTAGACAGCAATGCGACTACACCCCTTGATCCGC
>MGQF01000025.1:0-8112 GCA_001797745.1 Deltaproteobacteria bacterium RBG_13_52_11 | reverse complement strand
GCAATGGCTCCCTATCTTGCCGAGAGGTTTGCCAATCCCTCGGCTATCTATAAGTTTGCCCAGGAGGTCAGGGGGGAGGTAGAGGAGGCCAGAGCGAAGGTTGCCCGGCTCATAAACGCCGATCCTGAAGAGGTCATCTTTACCTCCGGAGGGACCGAGGCAGACAATACGGCGGTGAAAGGGGTGGCCTTTGCCCTCCGGGATAAAGGGAGACATATTATAACCTCTCAGATAGAACACCATGCCGTACTCAGTGCCTGTAACTATTTAGAAGGATTCGGTTTTGAGGTTACCGTGCTCCCTGTGGACCGATACGGCATCGTAGATCTCGAGGCCCTCAAGAAGGTCATCAGGAGAGACACGGTCCTGATCACCATTATGCACGCCAATAATGAGACAGGGACCATCGAACCCGTCGAGGAGATAGCGCGCATTGCCCAAGGGCATGGAGTCTACGTTCATACCGATGCGGTACAGACCGTGGGGAAGCTCCCGGTAGACGTCAAGGCGATGGGTGTGGACCTTCTTTCTCTCTCTGGGCACAAAATGTATGGTCCCAAAGGTATCGGTGCCCTGTATGTGCGTAAAGGGGTGAAGTTTGATCCACTCGTGCATGGTGGGCACCACGAGAGGAATCGACGCGCCGGGACGGAAAATGTCCCGGGGATCATCGGTCTGGGTACGGCAGCTGAGGTGGCCCGTGCAGAGTTATCTCAAAACGGAAGGAAGATCCGTTCCCTCAGGGATAGACTTGAGCAGGGGATCCTGGAACGAATTCCCGAGGTGATTGTCAATGGACATCCGGAAAAAAGGCTCTTCAATACCCTCAGTGTTTGCCTCAAGGGTATAGAGGGAGAGAGCATCTTGATCAGCCTTGACTTTGAGGGGATCTGTGCCTCCTCAGGATCCGCCTGTACCTCTGGTTCCCTTGATCCCTCACATGTCCTCCTGGCCATAGGCCTTCCCCACGAAGTTGCCCATGGGAGCTTGCGCCTCAGCCTCAATAAATTTAATACGGAGGAGGATGTGGATAAAGTCCTCGAGGTCCTCCCTGCGGTAGCGGAGCGATTGAGAGATATGTCCCCCTTCTGGGGGGAGAAGGGGGCAACAATGAAAATAAAAAGTGAAACTTGAGGATATGTATCAGAAAAGAAAGGGTAAGCTCACGTGGTGCCTGTGAGGTAGAAAGGAGATAATAAGTATGCCCAAGACCATCCAGGAGATAAACGAAAAGATCAAGGCAGGCAAGGCAGTGGTAGTGACTGCTGAGGAGATGACCGGCATCGTAAAGAAAAAAGGTGTCGAAAAGGCCTACCGAGAGGTGGATGTAGTAACCACAGGGACCTTTGGCCCCATGTGTTCGAGTGGGATGTATCTCAATATCGGGCATACCAAGCCGAGGATAAAAGTAGGGGGTGGTAAGTGTCTCCTCAATGGGGTGCCCGCCTATACGGGATTTGCCGCTGTCGATATCTATCTGGGCGCAACTGAGCTCCCAGAAGATGATCCACGCAACAAGATCCACCCGGGTGCTTTTCGATATGGCGGGGGGCATGTCATCGAGGAATTCGTTGCGGGGAAGGACATCGAATTGGAGGCCTCAGCCTACGGAACGGATTGCTACCCCCGCCGGGAGCTCAGGAGTTGGTTGAATATAAGGGATGTCAATGAGGCGGTGTTGTTCAACATGCGAAATGCCTACCAAAACTATAACGTGGCGGTGAACCTTTCCAATAAGGCAATCTTCACCTATATGGGGATATTGAAGCCGAGACTGGGAAACGCCAATTACTGCAGCGCTGGTGTCCTCTCTCCTCTGTTAAATGATCCCCTCTACCGGACCATCGGGATAGGGACACGCATATTTTTAGGAGGGGGTGTGGGGTTTGTGTCGTGGCAGGGAACCCAGTATAACCCCTCTGTCCCCCGCACAGAGCGCGAGGTGCCCATGAGACCGGCGGGGACCCTCTGTGTAATGGGAGATCTTAAGACGATGAATTCCCGTTACCTTCGAGGGGTAAGCATGCATGGGTATGGTACCAGTTTAGGTGTAGGGATAGGTATACCAATCCCCATCATCGATGAAGAAATGGCATTCTTTACCTCCGTAGCTGATGAGGATATCCTCGCCCCAATCGTGGATTACAGCGTAACCTACCCTCAAAGGGCACCTGATGTCCTGGGGGAGGTCAGCTATAAGGATCTGAGGAGTGGGAAGATAACAATTGACAACAAAGAGGTCCCTACTGGTCCCATCTCCAGCTTTTCCAAGGCTCGGGAGATCGCCCAGCTCTTAAAGGACTGGATCGAGAAGGGGGAGTTTGCCCTGACTGAGCCTGTTGAGCGACTCCCAGGGAAAGAGTCAGGGATAACCTTCAAGGCCTTTCAAGAGAGGCCAATAGAGAGATGAGGAGGAAGCGATGATCTCGCGAAAAGTGGTATTGCATTTTCCATCGGAGTTGGTGGATCAACCCATCATCTCAAACACGGTCAGACGATATAACCTGGAGTTTAATATTTTGAAGGCCTCTATAGCCCCCCCGGAAGGAGGGCTGCTCGTTTTAGAACTGCTGGGCGGGAAAAAAGATGTGCAAGAGGCCCTCGATTATCTCAAGGAATTAAATATAGAGATGGAAAACTTAAGCAGGGATATCACGAGGAAGGACGATCTCTGCGTACATTGTGGGGTCTGTGTAGCCATATGCCCTTCAGACGCCCTTGTTTCGAACCAAGCCACGTCAGAGGTGGAATTTGTCGCCGACAAATGTGTGGCGTGCGAGCTCTGCGTCAAGGCGTGCCCCTATGCGGCCATGGAGGTAAGACTGTAAATTGTAAGGATGAGAAATGTCGATTTGCATAAAACCCGCAAGTAAAAAGAAGCGGAGATGGTAGAGAAAGAGAAAGATGTATTGTTGTTGCCTCTCACCGAAGCGGATCGTATCCGATACAGCCGCCAAATCCTTTTTCCTGCCTTTGGTGAGGAGGGACAGCGGAAACTGAGACAGGCCCATGTGCTGGTCGCCGGGGTTGGAGGGTTGGGATCTCCTGTCGCGATCTACCTTGCCTGTGCAGGGATAGGGAGACTTACGGTGGTAGATTCAGATGCTGTTGAACTTTCTAATCTTAATCGCCAGATCCTACATGGGGAGGATGATATTGGGGAGAAGAAGGTTATTTCAGCTGCTCCAAAGCTCAAGAGGTTGAACTCGACAATCGAGATACATCCTCGTGCTGAGCGGATAACAGCAGAGAGCCTGCCAGGGTTATTGCACGGGGTCAACCTCGTCATAGATTGCCTGGATAACGTGGAGACGCGACTTATCCTGAACGAAGGGTGCGTTAAGGCAGGCATCCCGCTCATCCATGGAGGCGTCTACGGCATGATGGGTGCAATAACGACCATCATACCGGGCCAGACCCCCTGCTTTGCGTGCATATTCCCTCGGGAGGTCGAAGAGAAGAGACCCTTTCCCGTTTTTGGATTTACCCCTGCCCTCATCGCCTCTCTTCAGGTCATGGAGGCGATAAAGCTCCTCGCAGGGTTTGGTGAGCTTCTTACTGGAAAGATACTCTACATCAACGGAGAAATGATGGAGTGTACGACAGCACCCCTCCAAAAGAACACGGCGTGTAAGATCTGCGGTGGAGGGGGGGGATGAGCGCAAAGATCGTCATGCATCCCTAGTCCTGATGCTTCTTCGGCCTTCAAGCAATGAGATGATGAAACGTTATCGTACCAGAAGGAAGGCAAGAGATGAGATATGCTTCTGATATAACCCACCTGATCGGCGCGACACCGTTGGTCAGGATCAACCGTCTTGTGACGGGGTCAAATCTTGTGCTCGCCAAATTGGAGATGTTCAACCCCCTTTCCTCGGTGAAGGACAGGATCGGCTTATCGATGATTGAGGACGCCGAGCGGGAGAGGATTATCAAGGCGGGGGATGTCATCATCGAACCCACCAGCGGCAACACCGGTATTGCCCTCGCCTTTGTCTGTGCGGCACGGGGTTATCGGCTGATCCTCACCATGCCCGAGAGCATGAGCGTCGAGCGGAGAAAGATCCTCCGCATACTGGGGGCAGAGATAGTCCTGACACCTGCCACTGAAGGCATGAAGGGGGCGATAAAGAAAGCAGAGGAGATGGCCAAAGAGCTCAAGGCCTTTATGCCGCAGCAGTTTGAGAATCCGGCCAACCCAGCCATCCACCGCCGCTGCACCGCCGAGGAGATCTGGCAGGACACCGATGGGCAGGTGGACATCTTTGTGGCCGGGGTCGGTACCGGGGGTACCATTACCGGCGTGGGGAGTATTCTGAAGGAGCGGAAGTTGGAGGTGGAGATCGTCGCTGTCGAACCCGCGGAGAGCCCTGTGCTCACAGGGGGCTCGACAGGGGCTCATGGCATCCAAGGGATAGGGGCAGGTTTTATCCCCGCAGTGTTAGATCGAGGGCTCATTGATCGCATCATCCAGGTGAAGACCGAGGAAGCCAAGGGAATGACCAGGAGATTGGCGCGGGAGGAGGGGATCTTTGTGGGGATCTCCTCGGGAGCGGCCATGAAGGCCGCACACCAGGTGGATAACGAGGTGGAAGGCCGGACCATCGTCGTCGTCTTCCCCGACACAGGGGAGCGTTATCTTTCACTATTGGAGGAATAAGGGATGTTTCGCAGGTTCAGAGAAGATGTGCGGATGGTCTTTGAGCGGGACCCAGCGGCCAGGAGTATCGTGGAGGTCATCTTCTGCTATCCTGGGTTACATGCGCTCTGGCTTCATCGCCTTGCTCATGTTCTCTGGAATAAGAGGCTTTTCTTTATCGCCCGTTTTTTATCCCACATCAATCGGCTGATCACCGGGGTGGAGGTTCACCCGGGCGCCAAGATCGGGAGGAGATTCTTTATTGATCACGGCGCCGGAGTCGTCATCGGTGAGACCTCTGAGATCGGGGATGACGTGACGATCTATCAGGGGGTGGTCTTGGGGGGCGTCTCCGTGAAAAAGGGAAAGAGGCATCCTACCATCGGGAACAAAGTTGTCGTTGGGGCCGGCGGGATCATCCTCGGCCCCGTGCACATCGGTGAGGGGTGCCAAATAGGCGCGGGCTCTGTGGTCGTGACGGATATCCCCCCTTATACCACGGCCATAGGGATTCCAGCCAAACCGGCAGGGAGACACCTGATCAAGGAGCCAGTGGACCTCAACCACCACCTTATCCCTGACCCCGTCAAGGAGGTCATCGATCAACTGGCAAGGCGGGTTGCGGAACTCGAAGAGCAGCTGGTTGCGTTGAGTGAAGGAAAGGGAAGAACGGCACCTGAACTCAGGGTAAAGGGGAGCAATTGTTGAAGGGGTCAATAGCATCCATCAACATCAGCGACGCGAAGGGGGAAAGCAAAACCCCGGTGCAGGGGAAGACCATGCTGAGGCCTGGATGGGGTGTTGTGGGGGATGTCCATGCGGGGACCCTTGGCAGAGATGTGAGCCTTCTGCCTCGCGAGGCCTTGGGAGGGGTTTCCTATGGTGGATATGGCGAAAATATCGATACCGCAGGGATCGATATCCTTGGGCTTGCGGAAGGCACACTGTTAACCATTGGTGCAAGCGTCCGGATGCAGATAACCCAGCGGGGGAAGGTTTGTCCGTCTCGCTGTTCTATCTATTATCAATTGGGCAATTGCATTATGCAGGAAAAGGGGGTCTTTGCAACGGTGCTTGAAGGGGGTGAAATCAAAGTGGGCGATGAAATAAAGGTAGAGGGGACTCCATTCTCTGAGGATATAGAGTGGATACTGGCAAATTGCAAGAGGATCGCGGTCTTCGGTGCGTCCCCAAAGACTGACCGCCCCAGTTATCGCATCATGCAATTTCTGTTAGAGAAGGCGTATGAGGTTATACCAATACGGCCAGGGGTAAAGGAGATCCTCGGCCAACGGTGTTATCCCAATATACAGGAGGTGCCCGGAGCTATTGATCTCGCCCTCATCTTCCGCCGATCAGAAGAGGTGCCTCCCCTCGTCGAAGAGGCGATAGAAAAGGGTGCCAGGGCTATCTGGATGCAGGAGGGGATAGCGAGCTCTGAGGCATTCCAACGGGCCAAAAAGGGAGGGTTAAAGGCCGTCATGGATAGGTGCATCTACAAGCAGTTAAAGGCGAGGGATGGATAGGGTATAGAGGCGGATTTTATCCCACACCGATCGTTTTTTACTGGACTAGAAATCAAACGTAGGGAGAAGGTCTTTTACCGACCACGGTGCCGGGATAGTTACGGGAGGATCACGATGTCAAAGGAAAACTTCGTCTGCCCATTCACGAACAAGTCATGCCACGAGTGTGTGCTTTACAGGGGCAGACACTGTTATTTAGATAACCATCACAAGAGCAGGACCAGTGTCAGCGATTCTGCCGACATCAAGTCGTATTTCCAGACCTTACAGGAAGCGCTAACGCCTCGGTTTGATGCTGGGTTGCGATCTGAGAAGGAACTCGATATCAGGCTTAAGGTTATAGATGTGGAAAATGGAACGACAAAAGTTTGTCCGCTTGAAGAAGCGAGAACATGGGATTGGGACAACGAGCAAGTGATGAGAATAATTGATGGACGTCACATTACGAGCTGGGACAACTTAGTTGCAATGCTATCATTAAAGGCCGAGAAAGGCTATCAGGAGGTGAAGCTTTATGAAGCCCCTCGGTTCATGGTGCTTGCTGGCGGCTAAGTACAACCAAATAAAACAAAGGGATGAGAGATACCAAAACGAGCTAAATGATAAAGGAATGAAGTGGCGGAAGGGGCGGCGATACAAGCACTGACAGATTACCTTGCAAAACTCGGAAAGGTGGTCATCGCCTATTCAGGAGGTGTAGACTCCACCTTCCTCGTGGCCACGAGCGCCAGGGTCCTGGGTGATGGCAACGTGCTGGCCGTGACAGTGCAATCTCCCCTGACCCCCTGTGGGAGGTGGCATTCGCCAAGGGGTTTTGCCGTACCAGGGGGATCAAGCACCTCTTGCTGGATGGGTCCTTTGTCCTTGACGATGAACGCATTGTCACTAACGCTCCGCAGCGGTGTTACTATTGTAAGAGGAAAATCCTCGAGGCCATGCGGAGAGAGGTCCCCGACAATCACCCCTTGCTCACCGGCACCAATGTCAGCGATGAAGCCGATTTTCGTCCTGGGATGAAGGCGGAGGAGGAAATGGGTGTGAGGACCCCCTTGCGAGAACTCAGGTTTACCAAAGAAGCTATTCGGGAGTACTCCAGGATGTACGAGATTCCCGGTTTTGAACGTCTTGCCTCCCCCTGCTTTGCCACCAGGATCCCGTACGGCGAGCCCATCACGTTTGAGAAGGTGCGGATGATTGAGGGGGCAGAGACCTTTCTGCGTAAACTCGGTTTTGCACTGGTCAGGGTCCGCCTGATCTCCCCCGCTACTGCTTGCATCGAGGTCGCCAGGGATGAGGTCAAGAGGGCCTTCGATCTTCGCGAGGACATCTCGCACCAACTCGGTGCGATAGGATTTAAACGGGTGACCCAAGATTTGGAAGGGTATCGACAGGGCAAACTCAATGATGAGGTTAATCGATGAAGGTTTGGTTGCCCTTTGAGAATGAGGTGAGAGAGGTTGAGCGGGTAAAGACCGTGCGCCAGCTCCTCAATCACTTCACATTTAAAGAAGAAGAAGTATTAGCGCTCGACAAAAAAAGCAAGGCTCATCACATCTGATGAGAAGTTGGATGAGGAGATGGAAATCAGGATAATAAGGGTGTTATCCGGCGGATAGGTCGTGAAGGACAAGAGATGTAAAAAGAGAAGAAGTAGAATATATTTTTTGTAAATGAGACAAACAGTTAAGGAGACAAGAATATGGGAGAGATCTTCGCCAAAGTAAGCGAAAAGGATGTAACGCGAGCAATCGTTGAGGGATTCGTCCGGGAGTTTGAAAAATTTGTGGAGAGTGATGTGATCATCGTCGGAGGTGGTCCGGCCGGGCTCATGGCGGGCAAAGAGCTGGCTACGAAAGGGAAAAGGACCCTCATCGTTGAACGGAACAATTATTTGGGAGGTGGTTTTTGGATAGGCGGCTTCCTCATGAACAAGATAACGGTGAGGCA
>MGQF01000024.1:5389-5605 GCA_001797745.1 Deltaproteobacteria bacterium RBG_13_52_11 | reverse complement strand
GAGTTCAACCACATCGAACCCTATGACGCGCAGCGAGCTCAATTGAGAGATGAGGGTAATACATTCAACGAACGTAAGGCCCCCCGGCTCCGGAGTGCCAACGCCCGGGGCCACAGCGGGATCAAGGACGTCGAGGTCGACAGTGAGATAAACCGGCCGGCCTGCGGCCCGCTGAAGCGTTTCCGGCACTTGGGCAAGACTTCCCATGGTGCGTGC
>MGQF01000024.1:632-5361 GCA_001797745.1 Deltaproteobacteria bacterium RBG_13_52_11 | reverse complement strand
CTGATGCCGAGCTGGCAGATATTTTCCCCTCCCAGGATATCGGCTATGCGCCGCATGACGGTGGCATGAGACAAGATGTCTCCCAGGTATTCCTGCCGGAGGTCGGCATGAGCGTCCAATTGGATTACCAGCAGGTTAGGATAGTATTTTATCAGTGCCCTGACGGCAGAGAGCGAGATCAGGTGTTCTCCCCCGAGCAGGATGGGGAACTTCTTTGCCCGTATGACGGTCTCCAGATAGCCCTGAATGAGCTCCAGAGCACCTTCCACATTTACCTGCGGGAGAAGAATATCGCCCGCGTCGCATATTTCCAGATCGTCCAGGTCCTTATTTGAAAGAAGACTATAGGTCTCAAGCCCCCAGGAGGCATCGCGGATGGCTTGCGGAGCAAAGCGCGTCCCCGATCGGAATGACGAGGTGCTATCTAAAGGGCAACCAATGACGACCGCGGTACTTTTATCATAGGGGGCATGGGCGGCGAGAAAAGAGCGAGAGGAGAACTGCAAGTCCATCTGGGTTGTTTGCCGCCGTTGTTAGGACGAAGCCCACAATACCACGGCGGCCAGGGAGGCACCGATGTTCTCAACGGTATGCTCGACGGCGATCGACTGGAGGGCCTTGATCTCCCTCCCGCGAAGCATCATCCCTTCCACCGCCATAGTGCGGACGATCTCTTCGATCTGGCGCCGCTCTCCCTTGGCAGAATATTCCATGATCAACCCATTCTGATTTTCATCCTCAGGAAGTGCTATGGCGACGCCGGCCGAGATGATCTCGCCGGGTACATCGCTGGTAATCGCGGCATACGCGGCCGGGACCAGGGCCCCGGGAGGAAGGTCGATCGGGTCAATCAAGGTGCACCGCGGCGGCACGATGCTCGACATCTTGACGATATTCGTATTGCCGATTCCCGCCTGCAGCAAGGCGCCGTCAAACGCGTTCAGAGGGGTATACCCCTCTGATACCCCGGAAGCCAAAAAATATATATCTGGCATTTTGAAGATCACTTTTTTCTCCGTTCTCTATTCTCTATAGAATACTATTGTTCCCCATCTGGTAATGTGCCCTTCCTTATCTCCCGAGTCGTCTCGGCCGCATCAAACCTAGAGCACAGTATAAGAAGAAATTAGTTTAATAAACTAAACTGGCCTTATTATAATAATATCCGTAGAATTGTCAAGTGTTTTTTTTGAAATTTGTGAATTTTTTTAGGGCTGTGTTCGACGGCCTTCTTTTCTGCTGTTTCTGCCTTTTTCGCAGATCGGGCAAGTGGGTTGCGGGCAGTCCATCTCCTCGGCTTACGATAGCCTGTTTTTATAATCGTGATAGGTAAATTCCTTGACCACCTTGAATCCCGATTGTTCATTCCATAATCCGATAGAGGGATGGTTGACGCCATTGAACATGGTCGTCTTCACCGTCGTATAATGGATCATGTCCTCGAATATGATTTTATCTCCAACGTGCAATTCTCTCTCGAATGACCAATTGCCCATATAATCTCCTGCCAGACAGCATATCCCTCCCATGCGGTATGTAGGCCTTCCTTGCTTTTCGTCGACGGCTCCTTGAATGGTCGGCTTATACGGCATTTCCAGACAATCGGGCATGTGGCAGGTAAAGGAGACGTCGAGGATCGCCGTTTTGATTCCCTGATGCTCGACGATATCTAAGATTGTTGCCACGAGGTAACCCGTTTGATAGGTAAAGGCGCTCCCCGGCTCTAAGATGATGTTCACCGCGAAGCGCCCCTTGAAATCGGCGAGCAGGGAAATCAAATGGTCAATATTATAATTCTTTCCTGTCATAAGGTGACCGCCGCCCATGTTGACCCATTGTACGCGCGGCAAAAAGCGGCCGAATTTAGTCATAAAAACGGCGAGCACCTGTTCCAGTGCAAAAGAGTCGGCCTCGAAGAGGGTATGAAAATGCAGTCCCTCTACGCCCGCAGGGAGAGCATCACCAAGTTCCTCTGCCGTGATGCCAAACCGGGAACCCGGTTTGCAGGGGTTATATATATCATAAGCGGTATCTGAAAACTCGGGATTGACGCGCAGGCCAAGCGAAATCCCCTCCCGTTGGGCCATCTCACGATACCTTTGCAATTCGACAAGGGAATTGCAGGAGATGTGGCTGCAGTATCGTAGGATGTCCGCCATCTCCCTTTGTTGATACGCCGGGGCATAGATATGCGTCTTTACCCCGAGTTCCTCGAATGCCAAACGCGCTTCATTCAGTGAGCTTGCCGATGCGCCAAAGCCGTATTCTTTGAAGATCGGGAAGACGCCCCACGTCGAGAAGGATTTAAACGCCAGGAGGATTTCAACGCCGGCAGCCTCCTTAACTTTTTTGATTATGGCCAGATTATTTCGGAGCAGTTGTTCATCAATGACGTAACAGGGAGTTTCAATCTGATTGAAGTCGATAGGCATGGATATCTATACTTCCAAATCTACATCGTGTAGTTCGTGCCAGGGGAGACCGTGCAGATTGAGTTGCTCCATAAACGGGTCCGGGTCGAATTCCTCGACATTGAACACACCCGATTTTTGCCACTGACCAATCATAAACAGCATCGCACCGATCATGGCAGGCACGCCGGTGGTATAGCTAACCCCCTGCGCACCGGTTTCCCGGTAGGCGTCCTGATGCGTGCAGTTGTTGTAGACATAGTATGTCTTCTCGCGCCGATTTTTTACCCCTTTGATGCGGCACCCAATGGAGGTTTTGCCCGAATAGTGTTCTCCGAGTTCACCGGGATCGGGCAATACCGCCTTGAGGAACTGCAGCGGTATTATTTCCCTGCCTTCATACAGAATCGGCGTAATACTTGCCATCCCGATATTTTGAATCACCCGCAAATGGGTCAAATATTCCTGTCCGAAGGTCATCCAGAAGCGGGCACGCCTGAGAGACGGGAAATGTTTTACCAAGGACTCTAATTCCTCATGATAGATCAGATAAGATTCTCGTAGGCCGATCTCCGGATACGTCAACGGCCGATGAATCTCGTGCGGCTCCGTTTCAACCCATTTCCCCTGCTCCCAATACTTTCCTTTTTGTGTCACCTCCCGGATGTTGATTTCCGGATTAAAATTAGTGGCAAACGGCTTGCCATGATCGCCGGCGTTACAGTCGACAATATCAAGATAGTGGATCTCGTCGAAATGATGTTTGGCGGCATACGCCGTGAAGACGCCTGTTACCCCCGGATCAAAACCACAGCCTAAAATGGCGGTGAGCCCGGCCCGTTTGAATCTGTCGTGATAGGCCCATTGCCAGGAATATTCGAATCGCGCGACCTCGGGGGGTTCGTAATTTGCCGTATCCAGATAATTGACGCCCGCTTCCAGGCAGGCGTCCATAATGGTTAAATCCTGGTACGGGAGCGCAACATTGATAACGATTGCCGGCCGAAAGCTTTTAAATAAAGCTACTAATTGTTGAACATCGTCGGCGTCCACCTGGGCCGTCTTAATCTTCGTGCCGCCGACCGCAGCGGCAATGGCCTCGCACTTTGCCCGCGTACGACTTGCCAGCATGATATCATCAAATACCGCAGGTACTTGTGCGACCTTATGCGCTACGACGGTGCCGACGCCGCCTGCGCCGATGATCAATATGCGCTCCATGGTCAATCAACCATACTTTCGTCTCTATACTTATACCTACTGAACATCGCTGCGTTAGAAATATGGCGGCGAACTGATCCAAAGCACCAGGGCGCTTTGCGAGCTCGTGTTTTGCAGCCAGTGCTCCTTTTCCGCCGAAAAATAAAAACATTCGCCTTTCTTCAGTTTTAAAACCTCCCGTCCGAAGCGGAGGTTTACCCGTCCCCACAGGACGTAGCCGAATTCCTCCCCCTCGTGGGGCCTCTCCTTCGGCGTTGCCTGCCCTCGCTGCAAGGTGACGATGATCGGTTCCAAACGACGATTCGTTGAACCGGGGATCAAGAGTTCGAAATTCTCTATTCCTTCCTTTTCTATCGGGACGCGATCCTTTGCCTGATAGACGATCTTTTCTACCGAGGTCTCACGGAAGAAATCAGAGATATTTTCGTCCATAGCCTTCAAAATCTGGAAAAGACTGTCTAGAGAGATAGAGGTCAAATCGCGCTCGATCTGCGAGATAAACCCCTTTGTCAACCCCGCCCGATCGGCCAACTCCTCCTGGGTTAGGTTGCTCGACTCCCGTAAATTTCTGATCCGTTCCCCGATTTTCATCTGCTGGTTCCCCGCGCCGTCCGAAGAATACTATAAAAAGAAATTTGTTTAATAAAATAAACAGGGTTTATTATATCGTGCCGTTCTTATTTGTCAAGCATTTTAAGGTTCTTACGATGAGCGGGGAGATTCGAATCGGCGGTACAATGCTCCGGAGGATGCGTGCAGCACTTCACTCTCTTGAGTTGTATTACAGATGATTTTTCAGGTACAATGAAAAAGTATCGGGGCATGCTGCAGGGGCATTTCCCTTTGACATTTAGCCTACGGAGCGTTATATAGGTCGTCGAAGAAAGATGGCAAAAAAAAGCCTAACCTACAAAAATGCCGGGGTAGATATTGTGGCGGGCGACCGTTTCGTCCAGTTGCTGAAACCCCTGGCCCAGCGCACCTTCACCGCCGGGGTAAGGGGAGACATCGGAGGGTTTGCCGCCCTCTTCGCCCCCGACCTCGCCGCGTATCAGCGTCCCCTCTTGGTCTCGGCTACTGACGGCGTCGGGACAAAA
>MGQF01000024.1:380-609 GCA_001797745.1 Deltaproteobacteria bacterium RBG_13_52_11 | reverse complement strand
GCGATACAACACCGTCGGGATCGACCTGGTGGCCATGTGCGTCAACGATATCGTGGTTACGGGGGCCACGCCACTCTTCTTCCTCGATTATTTTGCCACCGCCCGCCTTGATGTGGCACAAGGGGTAGAGGTTATAGACGGCATAACACAGGGATGTCTGCAGGCGGGATGTGCCTTGATAGGAGGGGAGACGGCGGAGCTGCCAGGTTTTTATCCGGCGGGTGATTTT
>MGQF01000024.1:0-332 GCA_001797745.1 Deltaproteobacteria bacterium RBG_13_52_11 | reverse complement strand
GACGGCGCTGCTATCTGCCCCGGCGATGCCATCATCGGCCTTGCCTCCCAAGGGCTGCACAGCAACGGCTACTCTCTGGCCAGGCGAGTCCTCTTAGACGAGTTGCACTTGGGGATTCATGATACCGTCGCCGGATTAGCAACTTCGCTGGGGGAAGAACTCTTGCGGCCGACACGCATCTATGTGAAGACGATCCTTGCCCTGCTACGGACTTTTACCATCAAGGGGATGGCCCACGTTACCGGCGGCGGGATAGCGGGGAATGTCATCCGGATACTTCCGCCCGGCAGCAAGGCGGTGATTGTGAAAGAGCGGTGGCAGATTCCGCCCAT
>MGQF01000023.1:19262-22792 GCA_001797745.1 Deltaproteobacteria bacterium RBG_13_52_11 | reverse complement strand
TTCTACTTTGGTAAGAACAGGACATTTCTACTTTGGCTTGACATTAGCTTTTTCAAAGTGTTGCAACGGCAAAAGGTCTGTGATAGTCTCTCTGCTGCATTCACAAGACCTCTTGAAGAGAAAATTATGACCCACACTATAGCAAGATTCCTCCTCATCCTGACAATGCTCCTCCCGCTCAGCGCCCAGGGTTTTGAACTCAGGCACCTCAAAACCTTCGAAGGCGCAGGGGCGCCGAAATCCGTCGAGATCTCCCCTGACGGCAGTTATGCGGCAGTGATGAATCTCGAAGGGATGGATTTCTGGCTCATCAGCACCGCCACCCTCGAATTCATTAAGAAGGGCCAATTCTTCAAGACCCCAGCCCAAGGCTGGGATTACAAAAACCGTGAACCGGTCCAATCCTATGCCCAGAAACCCGTTGAATGCGCCTTCTCTGAAAACGGAAGGATGCTCTGGATCTCACTGCATAATGCCGAGGGCATAACAGTGTATGATACCGAGGAGACCCTCGTTGTCCCAGACCAGACGCCGTGTGAGAGGGTGCGCATCACTGATTTTATCAATCAACGATCCTATCAGACGCGGATACTAAAGATCAAAACAGGGAAGACCCCCAAGATCATCCAGGTGACGCCGGATGGGCGGTATGCCCTCGTCGCCAACTGGCACTCGAGCTCAGTTTCGGTGGTAGATACGAAGCACTATATAACGATCAAGGACATCAAACTCGGCGGCAAAAGACAGTATATACCGAGGGGGATCGCCATATCACCCGACTCTCAAAAGGCCTACGTTGCAAATATGGGAGGAGGGACGATCAGTGTCATCGATCTGGCAATCCTTGAGGTCATCGACGACATACCGGCTACGGCAAACCCGAGGCACATCATCCTGTCTAAGGATCAGCGGACGCTGTATATATCAGACAATATCCTTGGAAAGATCCTCGCCTTTGACCTGATCGCTAAAAAAACGACGAGGGAGGCCTTCATCGGTAAAATGGCCCGAACAATCGCCCTTGCCCCTGACGAAAGGTACCTGTTCGGTGTATCACACGATGAGGGGAAGGTGGTTGTTGTGGATACAGGTAGTTTCAATATCATATATAAGAAGGATTTCCCCTACCCTATGGGGGTGGCCGTTACCCCTGACGGGAAGCAGCTCTGGGTTACGAGCTACCAGATGGGTAAGATAGAGGTGTACGAGATAGTGAGGGAATAGCGAAAGTAATTTACCATGACGCGAGCATCACCCACGAGTCCCGCCAAGGGCGGGGAAAATATCTCTCATTTTCCCTCTCCCGCTAGCGGGAGAGGGTTTGGGTGAGGGTGGATATAATTATGGTTACCCCCTTACCTTACCTCCTCTCCCCGAGGGAAGAGGAAATCGAGAGGTTTTATTTTCTGAGCAATATATGATGAAAGGTTTTTACACAACCACGTAACCCCTTTCCCGCGAAACGCGGGATTGAACCCTCAAATCCCGCCCGCGGCGGGATAGTTGACTAGCCTGCCATCCGTTTCACTTCCTCCACCAACCGCTGCACCCACTCCCCCTCTCTTACCTTCTCGATGACCTCACCCTTCTTGAAGAGGAGTCCTACCCCCTTTCCACCGGCGATCCCGATATCGGCCTCCCTGGCCTCTCCAGGTCCGTTCACCACGCACCCCATGATGGCCACGGTGAGGGGGGTCTCGATGTACGCCAGTTGCTCCTGGATCTCCTCCACCAGGGGGATGAGGTCCACCTCGCACCTCCCACAGGTGGGGCATGAGATGATATCGATCCCCCGCTCCCTGATGCCCAGGGCCCGCAGGATGCCGTACGCCGCCCGTACCTCAAGCACCGGGTCGCCGGTTAGGGAGACCCGGATGGTATCCCCTATCCCCTCGGCCAGGAGGATTCCCATCCCCACCGCCGACTTGATAGCCCCGGAAAGGGGGGGGCCAGCCTCGGTAACCCCCAGGTGGAGGGGATAATCAGATTGCTGGGAGAAGAGGCGATAGGCCTCCACGGTCCTCGGGACATCCGAGGCCTTGAGAGAGACCTTGATGCCCCGATGTCCGATATCCTCACAGAGCTTGATACACTCTATGGCGCTCTCCACCATGGCCTCGGGGGTTGCATTGCCAAATCTCTTCAGGACGCGCTCCTCCAACGACCCTGCATTGATCCCAATCCTAATTGGTACCCCCCGCTCCTTGGCCTCCTTGATGATCTCCCTCAAGATATCCCGCTGACGGATGGTTCCCGGATTGATCCTCAGACCATCTACCTCTGCCTCCAGGGCGAGCATGGCCAGGCGATGATCGAAGTGTACATCGGCGATGAGGGGGAGCGGAGATTGGCGGACGAGCTCCCGTATACCCCTGATGGCTTCTTTATCGGGTACTGCCACCCGGACGAGCTCACACCCGGCCCGCTTCATCCTCTCGATCTCCCTCATAGTAGCATCCACATCGAGGGGATTGGTGGTAGTCATGGACTGGACTACAACCGGGGCCTGGCCACCGATAAGGACCTTGCCGAGGGAGATCTGCCTGGTCTTTTTTCTGGGGATCATCTCAGGTAAGGAGGGGAGAAGTTAATAACTGCTATCCCTTTTGCCTTTGGGGAAACTTCTGTTTGAGCTTCCGTGCCACATTCTCCGGCACCAGTCCCGCCACTGCCCCCCCGAGGCTTGCTACCTCCTTGATGGTCCGGGAGCTGATAAAGAAGTAGTCCTTGCCCGTCATCATAAAGAGGGTATCAATCTCATCGTCGAGGCTGCGGTTCATGGCTGCCATGTGATACTCGTACTCGAAGTCCGAGGTGGCCCGCAGACCTCGCAATGCCACCGTGGCCTTCGCCTTTTTCATATATTCCATCAGGAGTCCGGAAAAGGTGTCAACACTGACCGTGGGGTAGCCCTTCACCACCTCTGTGATCATCTCTATCTTCTCCTCGGGAGTAAAGAGGGACTGCTTATCATAGTTGTGGGCCACGGCCACGATGATCTTGTCGAAGATCTTTACAGCGCGCTTTATAATATCGAGGTGACCGTAGGTGATGGGATCAAAGGAACCAGGATAGACCGCGATCTTCTCCTCCATGCTCATCCTCCAGAATCAATCTTACAGGGTTAAGGATTCGAGGATTCAGGGGTCCATGCTGGGCCTTTTCCCTAAAATCCTTGGTTCTGGAACCCTTGAATCCGTATTAAATGTCAGCCCCTTGAACCATCTCAATCCTAACAACTCAAGAATAAAAGATCCATCATTATAAAAGACTTATTCCCCTGATGTCAAATATCCTCTGGCCTCGTCGTACATATTATTTAAGGAAGATATTTCCCCTTGACGAATTGTAGGGCCTCTTCCTTATCCCTCAACTCCCCTCCGATCTGCCGCTTTTTCACCTCGTCGAGGATCTCACCCATGCGCGGGCCTGGAGCATGGCCCATTGCCAGCAGATCCCTCCCTCTCAATAATGGTTCGGGTTCGATGAGGTCCTCCCTTTCGTATAGATCCCATATCCGCCGGCAGAGG
>MGQF01000023.1:10428-19248 GCA_001797745.1 Deltaproteobacteria bacterium RBG_13_52_11 | reverse complement strand
CTGTTCCCCTCCATCACCCCCCTTGGACCCTGTCTCGGCCAGTCCCAACAGTAGCAGCAACCTGATCTCCTCCCCCATAGCATTGATGAGCCTCCGCAGGGCCTTGTCCGTGGGCTCCCCTGTTGCGAGGGTGAGGATACGCATGTGGTTCTCCACGAGGAGTATGACCCCATCCCTCACCCTGTTGCTAAACTTCAGACGCCGCATGATTGCCTGGGCCAGGTGGGAAGACTGCTGGGGGTGACCATAGAAGTGGATCTCTCCCTCCTCATCGATGCTCTGAGTGGCGGGTTTGCCGAGATCGTGGAACAGGGCGGCATACCCCAGGATGAGGAGCTCCTCTTCTGCTGGTTGAAAGGGGAGATCCTCGCTCACTAATTGATCCACCTCTCCCACGATTGCTATGGTATGGGAGAGGGCATCGGTGAAGTGATGGCGCCCTTGAGGAAGGGCCTCTAGGGGGGCCAGCTCCGGAAATATGCGGATGAGGAGCCCGAGCTCGTGCATCAACCGCAGCCCTTGGGCAGGAAACGGGGAGAGGATGATCTCATCCAGCTCAGCCCTGATACGCTCCGGCGCCACATCAGAGAGCAACTCCTTATGAAGCTTGATCTCCTCTCTTAACCGTTTGGTCAGATCGAAACCGTGCAAGGTACATCGGTAACGGATTGCCCTGAGCATGCGCAGGGGGTCCGACTGCAGGGCCTGGGGGGAGACCAGATCGATCCTCCCTCCTTTCATATCATCTATGGCCTTCGGGTCAGCATAAAACCGCTTTTCGGCAAAGGCGTAGGCGATGGCGTTGATGGTGAAGTCCCTCCTCATGAGATCGTGGCCGATGTCATCACCCACCATGACGGCGAAGTCGATGGTCTTCTCCTCCTTGACCAGCCGGTACACCTGCTCCTGCCTCCCCTTCCCCATGGGGAACAAGCTGGCCTCCAAGAGGTCCCCCAGCTGATCGAGAAAGGATCGTGAGGTTTTCTTCAAGACGAAATCGTAATCCCTGACCGTTCTCTTCAGGAGGATGTCGCGGATGGCCCCCCCCACGAGGTAAAGGGACACCTCTTTTTGGCTGGCGGCGTTTGCCACCTGCTGGATGATGGGATCAGTCAAGATCCGCCGCTCTACCTTGCTGAAATCTTCTTGGAGCCAATCAGGGGGCTTTTTTTTCTTTTGAGTCCTCTCTCCTGCCACGAGAATGCTCCCCCACCACATCAAAGCCTATCGGTTTCTTACCCTCTAGTCAATAGCCTCATCTGTTTGGACAAGCTCTTACACCTTATCAAAAGGTGCTTTAAATATCTTTACACAGCTTCTTTAACCGCCCTATAATGGACGCAATGCTCAATTAAAAGCAGTATAGTAATTGTGAGGAGGTCGACAATGCCTGAGGAGAAGAAAGTGCAGGAACTGGGGATCAAGATTACCGATGAGATCCTGAGAGGCGTGTATGCAAACAATATGGTTGTCGCCCATACCAAGGAGGAATTCTTTGTCGACTTTATAAATGTCATCCCGCCGCAGGGGATCGTTACGGCTCGGGTCATCATAAGCCCTGGTCACATGAAAAGAATCATCAAGGCGTTGAGTGAAAATGTAAGTAGATACGAGGCGACGTTCGGAGAGATCTCAGAAGCACCGGAACCGACCCATGGCGCTTCAGCATAAGAAGTGATTATAGAAGGTGAAAACGGGAATCAATTATGCAAGAGTTTGCCACGTAATAAAAGACCAACACCTACCCCTCTTCTAAACGATCTGCCAACTTGGCCCCTACACGAGGACCATTGTATTGCCTGGGGAGGGGTAATGTGATAGAATAAGGTTCTTCTTTTCGATTGCAAGGCTATCGAAGGTGGCGAAAATGAAGTCCTTTATCCTGTTGGCTCTTGTAGTCATTCAACTTGCTCTCTCAGCCTGCGCCATATTCCCCTATTACAGTCACTACAATGTCAAGGACGATCCTCAAGAACCGGCTAAGAAGCCCTCCGGCGCCTATCTGGCCTCACAAGATGTCCAGTGGCGCGTTGATTGGCGATGTCGTGATAGCTGGCAAATCGATACAAAGGCAAAGTCTGCCAATCCCCTTGGCGCATGCCCGAAGACCGATAACAACTTCATCGGCATCGGCATCTCCGGGGGTGGCAGCCGCGCCGCGGTATTTTCCGCAGCGGTTCTGTTTGAGCTGCAACGCTACGGTCTCCTCCAACAGATCGACGTCATATCCTCGGTGTCCGGCGGCTCCTTTACGGCAGCGTACTACGTGCTGAGCGGCGATGACCCGCTGACGACCCCCCCTACTATTGAAGGATCAGCCAGACCACGGTGGGACCCGGACGTAGTCTTCCCCAAACTGCAGAAAAATTTAATCGCCAAATGGGTGAGGAACTCTTTTTGGATCTTACACATCTTGCGTTATTGGTTCACGTATTACGACAGAACCGATGTCATGGCGTGGATCATCGCAGACACCCTATATGATACAACCTGGTTCAAGGGGAGGGGCTTTCTGTTTCGGGACTTGAACCCCCAGAGGCCGTATCTGATCCTCAATGCCACTAATAATACCGAGCATGCGGGTGGGACAAAGGTTTTTTGCTTCACCAAGGAATGCTTCGGCAAGCTCCAATCGAGCATCGATCACTATCCCTTGGCCCATGCCGTCATGGCCTCGGCCGCCTTTCCGGCGGTCTTCCAGTCCGTCACCCTGAAAGACTACTCCAAAAAAGGAGATTGGTATGTCCACCTCATTGACGGCGGCGCCTCTGACAACCTCGGCATAACCGCCCTGGGGAAAATCGTGGAGGAAAAGACGGATCTACACTCGAGAAAGCTGATCCTCGTCATTGACGCCCATAAGGCGAACTATGGGAAAGACCCCAGAGATCCCGACCCGAGGAGCCTCCTTGATTATTACATCGACAGCAACGTCATTGATGCCTATCAAACGCTCATGGATGAATTGCGACATGGCAAGACTGACGGCCTGCAACAATGGCTGAGGGAGAATAACGGGAAACTGATCCATTTGAAATTTGATGATCTGGAAGAGGGGTATCCTGAACTGTACGAGACCGTGACGATGATCAAGACAAACTTAAAGATAAAGAAAAACGAGGCGGCATGTCTCAAGCATGCGGCGAGGATCTTAGTGCAGGAAAAGATGGAGGAGTTGCATGCTGACCCCAGATGGAAAGACCTCATCCAATTCCCGCCGGCAGAAGGATATGAGATCCCGCCGTGCAAACTAAAGCCTAAAAAACAGCAGGATGAACCATCAGGAGATCCAGGCAAGGAGAGGACGGGCGAAGGGGAGTAACATAAGGTAAAGCGCCTGGCATCCAGAGGTGGTATATTTGCAATGCGTCTACACCCTTGTTGCAGGAGTTTATCCGAACCTTATTTCAGATAGGAATGAGTTAGCCGCTCATTGTAACCGTCAAAAAGGGTTAAATAATGCTGAACTGCCCCCGGAATGGCTCGAGAAAACCTCCCGGCAAATCAGAGAAAGGTTAGAGCGGGAAGAAATTATCTTTGCTGACTGGCAGAAAAAGCAAAAAGGAATGAGGCGCCAATAACCCATACCTGATATGGCATGTGTAAATTGAACTTGACATATAAACCCAACAGCCTTATACTTTTTTCCCCAAAAGGCGCGTTCTTATCGAATCAATGGCTAAGTGAAGAACGTGGCCAAGAAGGCCAGGAATGTGAGTGTCGGCTAAAAAACAGCCGGCAATTTCTCGACAAATAACTTGATGAAAGGATGACCAATGAAAGCTGAAAACATCAAGACGGTTGCCGTAATCGGTGCAGGTACCATGGGCCAAGGTCTGGCACAGAGCTTCGCCCAGGCCGGGTATACAACCTATATGTTCGGAAATGTAGACAAGGAGAAGCTGGCCGGCCACGTAGCCCAGGTAGAAGCTAACCTGAAGTTATTCCGAGAATATGATCTCCTGAAGGAAGACGTCAAGACTATCAGATCAAGAATTATTCCCGTACTATCAAAGGACATTCCTGAAGTAGCTAAAAAATGCGAATTTATTATTGAGTCCGCACCTGAAGTTTTAGACCTGAAAAAGCAAATATTCTCACAACTGGAAGCTGCCCGAGAAGATAATATCCTGGCCAGTAATACCGGTAGCCTGACCATACCTTCCATCGTCGAAGGTATGCGTACCCCTGAGAGAGTTGCGGGCGTCCATTACTTTAATCCCGCGCATATAATGCCCTTGGTGGAAATACATTATGGTCCTAAAACTACACAGGAGACCATAGCTACTACTCAGGCTCTAATCGAGCAAACAGGAAAGAAGTCCATCCTGCTGAAAAAATTCATTCCTGGATTTGTCGTAAACCGTCTTCAGGCGGCTCTGGGGAGGGAAGCTCTATACTTAGTAAAGGAGGGAGTGGTTTCTCCCGAGGATATCGATACAGCTACCAAAGGAAGCTACGGATTCAGGTGGTCCAATATCGGCGTTTTCGAAGGTTACGATATGATTGGTCTTGACGTCCTGATTAGAGTTGGTTCTATTTTTAAACTACTGGACAACAGCACCGACAACCCGAAATTTATGTACGACATGGTAGAAAAAGGCGATCTCGGCATAAAATCAGGCAAAGGATTTTATGATTATTCGAACAAATCCAAAGCAGAGGTATTGGACGAACTTAACAAGAGATTACTCCCGCAGTTGGGTTTATTCAATTCACGCAGAGGAAAATAAGTAAACAGGTGGGAGTAATTTTTGAACCTTCTGAAGATCCGAGCGTACCGCTCCATGTTACCATTAGCTATGAGGCGATGAGCTGATGGCGAAAAGCTATAAGACTTAAGTAGACCACGATTATCGCCCAAAAATGAAAAACGGCTAAGTCTTTTATCTTGAGATTTTGCCAGGCATGATATTCCTCATCTTGTTTTCATCCTCGCGATGTCTTGTTTATGTACTGTTAGAGAAAAGATATATGGAACAAGGGATCAGCATTTTACACGCATGTCGATGGTTAAGACGCGAATATCCATCAAAATCTTAACGTGAGAAGTCCTCTTGACTGCCTATGGGTTCCGATACATCCAAGACAATGGCCCAATTGTTTGAAGATCTAACCGACGCCCGTCAGAAGCTTGCCGGGCTGGAGAGGTTGCTAGCCGAGAAAAACCGTACCGAGGAGTCATTGAGAGAAACGGAACAGCGCTATCGTGCCCTATTCGAACAAGCAGCGGACCATATTTTGGTGTTTGATTCGGAGACACTCAAACCGGTGGCCTTCAACCAACGGGTTTGCGATGATTTGGGTTATACTCGAGAGGAAATATTGAGTATGACAATAGCTGATCTTGATGCCAAAGACTCTGCCGAGGTGATTGCACAACGCACCAAGAATATTATTAACAATGGGCCGCAGACCATTGAAACGTTAGTGAGAACGAAGAGCGGTGAAGTTCACAATCATTGGGTAAATATTAAAGCTATTAACACAGGGGGGCGGACCCTCATACAGACCATCGCAAGGAATATTACGGATCGCAAAAAGATGGAAGAGGAGCTTCGTCTAAGCCAGGTGCGTCTCAATGAAGCACAGGCGCTTGCCCAAATGGGAAGCTGGGAAAGAGATCTCAAGAGTGGCCAGATCTATCCATCAGAAGGGCTCTACCGTATTTTTGGATATGAACCCGGGGAAGTCACGCTTACCAATCAATTCTTGAACAATCTCATTCACCCTGAACACAGAGAGCTATTCCAAGATTTTTTAAGAGATACGTATTCAGGCAGCCGACCCGCCAATTATGAGTTCTGTTTTTATCGAAAAGACGGGGCCCAACGTTACGCTTACTGTCAAACAAGGATTATTAAAGATTCTTCCGGCCAACCTATCCGGATTTTCGGAACCTTGAAGGACATCACAGAATTCAAGCTCACTGAATCGGCTTTAATGGAGAAGGAAAAGGCTTTAAGGGAGCAGACCGAAAGCCTGAAGGAGGTCAACACGGCGCTGAAAGTGTTGCTTGATCATCGAGGGGCAGAAAAGGATAAACTCGAGGAAAATATCCTGAGCAATGTAAAAACATTAGTCTTGCCCTACTTGAAGGGACTCAATGGGGGGCAATTAAGCGAGGAGCAAAAAACCCTTTTGGACATCGTGGAGTCAAACCTCGCTCAGATCACCTCTCAATTTACAACCAAATTATCATCGACGACCATCGGATTGACGCCCAGAGAACTTAAGATCGCCGGCCTCGTAAGGGATGGTATGAGCTGTAAAGAGATTGCCGCTGTTATGAGCATTTCGGAAAATGCTGTCAGGTTTCACCGTTTTAATATAAGGAACAAGCTTGGGCTGAACAAGAAAAGCATAAACCTCAGGTCATACCTGCAACATATCTCCTAGTGACCATTCTTCGGCACCTATCCGCTAAAAAGTATAGTTTTAACCTAACAATTTCCTATTAAAAAACAAACTTGTAATCTGATCTACTTTCTATGTAAAATGGGATTCTAAAGATCGGGTGTCAAAAAAACCATAACAAAAGAGGTCTTCTCCCCTGAACAAAAGAAAGGGGGTGATAATTTAATAGGTATACGAAGGCAAAGTGTGTAATGAGAAGGCGGTCCGTATTGAAAATTTTAACAGTGAAGGAGGAAGAAAATGATGAAAAGAAGATTGCTTATAACGACGGTTGGTATGTGCCTGATATTAATGCTGGCAATGCTGGCTTTTGTGCCCGCTTATGCCAAGCCAGCAGCGCCCAAAACTATCAAGATTGGTATTATGGTTTCCTTTACTGGGCCAGATGCCATGATAGGAAAGCCAGCAAAAGATGGCTACGAAATGGCAGTGGAAAAAATAAATAAGGATGGCGGCGTTTATGTCAAGGAATATGGCAAAAAAATACCCCTTGAACTGTTAATCATGGATATGGAAACAAACCCGGAGAAGGCCGTAGCACGTGCTGAAGCTCTCAATCAACAAAACGCGTCTGTTGTTTGTGGCACAACCTTGATGAGCGCAACGTCTGATATCTTTGAAAAGAATAAGTTGCCTGCCATAACCTCCTTAGTGACAACCGTTGGGCTTTTTGAGAGGGGCTTTAAGTACTATTTTGGCATTAGCAAGATGAACGATGGGATTGTAGATGCAATATTCGCGGCTTTCGCAAAGATCCCCAAAGGCCAAAGGCCAACCAAGTGGGCTATTTGGCAAGAGCAGACCGATTGGATTGCAGAATTGTTCGATCTTGCAAGGCAGAAGGCGCCAGCCCAGGGCGTTACATTTGTATCTGACAGCAAGTATCCGATGATAACCCAGGACATGGGCCCACTGATCCTTGCGGCAAAAAAGGCTGGTGCCGAGGTGATCTTTTCTGCCCCTGTCCCTCCTGATGCCATTACGATGCTTAAGCAGATGAAGGAGCTTGGTTACCATCCAAAGGCAATCATCATGATCAGGGGCTCTGATGATCCGGCCTGGGTGAAGATGACCGGTCCAATGGGTGATTATGTCATAGGAGCTCCTGACTGGCACCCTGCATTAAATTACCCCGGGGTTAAGGAGCTCAATGCTGCATACAAAGCCAAGTTCGGGATGGATACTCACATTGTTGTCGGGAATGCCTATGCCTCGATTCAGATAGCAGCAGCTGCAATCGAAAAAGCCGGCACGCTGGACAGAACCAAGATCAGGGATGCCATTGCCGACATTGATATGATGACTGTTTATGGTCCAATCAAATTCACAAAAGGCCGGCGCGTCTATGCTCCCCCTGTCATGATACAATGGCAGAAAGGAATAATGGAGATGGTATGGCCTGATAATATGAAGACAAAGGCAATGATATACCCCATGCCATAGGAGTATAGTAATTATAACCAAGTGTGTAACATTCCAACCGCCGCGCGCGGCGGTTGGAATGTTACCTCTTTGTCGAACTATTTAAGCTGCGTTTACTATAGCCACACTCGATGCCACAGATTATAGCTCAGCCACAAAACGTGGGTAAAAGATGAAACTACTTGAGATAAGGAACATATCCAAGGCCTTTGGTGGCGTGCTTGCCGTCAATCGGGTGAGCTTTAACCTTAACCAGGGAGAGGTACTGGGGCTTATTGGTCCCAACGGTGCGGGTAAAAGCACTTTGTTTAATATAATAACAGGAATTTTCAAACCTGATACAGGTACGATAAGGTTCAACAAGAGAGATATCACCGGCATAGCTCCTTACAAGATATGCCAGAGCGGCATAGCCAGGACCTTTCAGTTGGTTAAGCCCTTCAGCCGGTTGACGCTGCTGGAGAATGTAATGGTGGGCAGGGCTTATGGCGGACAGCCGGCTCGGAATATAAGGCAAGCCCGCATGGAATCAGCACAGATCTTGGCCCTCACTGGTCTGGGAAATAAGCGGGTACGGGTGGCGGGAATGCTTAGTCTGGTAGACCGCAAGCGGCTGGAAATTGCCCGGGCGCTGGCAACAAGGCCTCAATTGCTATTACTGGATGAGATGATGGCAGGTTTGAATCCAGCAGAGCTTGATGATGCAATACAGTTGATAAAGGCGATTAGGGATTCCGGGATAAGCCTCATCGTCGTTGAACATGTCATGAAGGTTATCATGGGGATCTCGGACAGGGTGATTGTGCTGAAAGTTGGGGAGAAAATAGCTGATGGCACGCCGCATGAGGTAGCGAGGGATCGACAGGTTATCGAGGCATATTTGGGAGAAAAGCCTCTATGCTAGAGATCAGCCATATCGATGTTTATTATGGTGACCTTCAGGCACTGTGGGATGTCTCGCTGACCATTGGAGACGGGGAA
>MGQF01000023.1:6475-10419 GCA_001797745.1 Deltaproteobacteria bacterium RBG_13_52_11 | reverse complement strand
CTTGTTGGTTCCAATGGCGCGGGCAAGAGCACTCTCATGAAGACCATCTCAGGGTTACTCAAAGTTCGAGACGGGCACATTGATTTCGACAGCATTCGCCTTGACAGGTTGCCTGCACACCGCATAGTAGAACTGGGCATCTCCATGGTTCCCGAAGGTAGAAGAATATTCCCACAGATGAGCGTCCTGGAAAACCTGGAAATGGGCGCTTCTATTAACCCGGCGCGCAAAGTAAGACAAAACACACTCAACTGGATATGTGAGCTCTTTCCTATTTTAAAGGATAGAGCTAAACAAATGGCGGGCACACTCAGCGGTGGAGAGCAGCAGATGCTGGCCATAGGCAGGGCGCTAATGTCACAGCCGAAGATACTCTTAATCGATGAGATGTCTCTGGGCTTGAGTCCGCTTCTCGTGCAGGAATTCTGTCGTGTCATTCAGGGGATAAACAAGTTAAGGAAACTGACGGTATTCCTTGTTGAACAGGACGTGCAATTGGCTTTGTCTATGGCTCATCGCGGCTATGTTATAGAGAATGGCCGGATTGTAGACCAGGGCGATGCCAAGTTACTGCTACGCAGTGCTCGCATTAAAGAAGCATATTTGGGCATCGGTCAAGAGGACAAGGCAGATTAATTTATGGAACTTGTATTACAGACTATCGCCAATGGGATTTTAGTGGGGGCGCTCTATGGGCTGGTAGCGCTGGGACTCGGTCTGCTCATGGGAGTCATGAAATTTCTCAATATTGGTCATGGCACCTTTATCATACTTGGTGGTTATTTAAGCTTCTGGCTTTTTACCCTCTGGGGTATAGACCCGTTCCTTTCCATACCCTTGGTAATCATTGCCATGTTTTTAATCGGGCTTGTCCTCTATATGGTGGCGCTTTCGCCGTTGCTGAAATTACCAAACATTGGGATGCGGATTGATACTTCTATGTTAGTTACCTTCGGATTAATCTGGGTGCTGGATAACGTGATGACCATACTCTGGACCCCTGATACGCGAACGATCATGACCTCTTACACTGGAGAGACCTTCAAACTTTTCGGTACGAGATTCAGTATTACCGGTTTAGGGGGGCTGGGTGTTGCGGTCCTCGTGGCATTGGCTCTCTATTTTGTCCTCAGCAGGACCTACTTCGGCAAACATATCCGAGCGGCGACACAGGATGCTGAGGCAGCCAGCTTGTGTGGAATCAATGTCCACCGCATCTATTTACTGTCCTCTGGTATTGCGATAGCGCTGGCTGGCGTGGCTGGCGTTGTTATCGTTTCAACGTATTCCATCAGTTCATCCGGTGGCATAAGCTGGCTGTTGATAGCCTTTGTGGTCATGATACTGGCCGGAGAAGGGAATATCAACGCCATTATTCCTGCCGGTGTGGTATTCGGATTGTTGGAGGCAGGGAGCGTTTTGATTGTTGGTGTTCCCTATCGTCAGGCTATTGCACTTCTTGTATTTATCGTAGTCCTCATGTTCAAACCCCAGGGATTATTTGCTAAAAGGGAGTAGGGATCTGGCATGTCGTTTCATTGGAAGAAATTACTGATCATTGGGTTGTTAGCCACAGTTTTCATAGTACCCCCGCTGGTTATGGAAATAGGGACTGCTACCATGAATCTGGTGATCATGCTGTTTATTTTTATCATTCTTTCTCAAAGCTGGAATCTTATGGGGGGTTATACAGGACAGATTAATCTTGGTCTTGCTGCTTTTTTTGGTTGTGGGCTACTGGTTACCCATTTCATATGGAAGGCTGAGATACCGATTTATTTTGCTGTAATGGCGGGTGGTCTAGCGGCAGTAGTTTTGGCAGGGATTATAGGCTTACCGACTCTAAAGCTCAAGGGTGCCTATTTTGCTATTGGAACCTTCGCCTTGGCAGAGGTGTGCAGAATAGTGGTAGGCAATATTTTCGCTAGGATGGTCCAGATGCCTGGCTCCTATGCCATCGACTATAGCCTTATTCCCCGCTACTATCTTGGTTTAATAGTAGCGATTATTACAATAGTTCTTGTATATTTCGTAACCCATTCTAAAGTGGGGCTGGCGATGGTTGCAGTTCGGGACGATGAGCAAGCTGCGCAGGTTACCGGTGTCAACACGTTTAAATATAAAGTCTATACTTTACTCATTAGTTCATTTTTGGCTGGCTTGGCTGGAGGAGTCTATGCCTTCTTGCGGCTCTCATTCCATAACATTACCGCGGTTTTTAGCCCCATCTGGACCTTTGAGCCGCTCATGGCAGCTGTTATCGGTGGTGCCGGCACATTAATTGGTCCAATAATAGGCAGCGTTTTCCTGGTCGTCCTATCAGAGATATTTGCCCTTACTTTGGGAGAAGCGCATCTCATCTTATTTGGACTCCTGTTCATTCTGGTAGTAATGTACTTCCCCTATGGGCTCATTGGCTCTGTAGATCGAATTCGCCAGATGATAACTCGTGTTGGCCGGAGTATATCTAAGACTAGACAAAAACTATAACAAGGGATTTTGCAATTGCTTAGCATATGAGGACATCATATTTCCAGCAAATGCCTTTTATCTAAAAATTTCTCTTGACTCTTTAGTGACGGTACAATTCATAGGGGGGATATCTGATGTTGGCGGTAAGGTATTATCAACATGGCGCACCTGAATTACTGAAATGCGAGGAGGTACCGACTCCGAGTCCGGGGGCCGGGGAAGTATTAGTTCGCGTTGAGGCCGCGGGGGTGAACTATGCCGATACGGTAAGGCGCAATGGCGACTATTATCCCCTCCCCACAGTGTTTCCCGCCATACCGGGAGGTGAGATTGGCGGCAGTATCGAGGTGTTGGGCGAAGGAATCGATCACCTTGAGGTTGGGGCCAAGGTATTTGCGCTAATTGACCAAGGAGGATATGCTCAGTATGCCGTTGCGAAGGCCGGAAGTATTATCCCGGCTCCAGAAGGACTCGATCCAGTCCGAGGTATTGCTCTAATAGTTCAGGGCCTGACGGCGGCCCTTGTGCTCAAGGAGACCGCGGGTTTGCGCGCCGGAGAAAGTATTCTTATCCAGGGTGCGGCCGGTGGTGTTGGTCTGCTCTCGGTACAACTCGCGAAGATTTACGGCGCGGGGCTCATCATCGCCGCCGCGGGGTCGCCCGAAAAGCGCGAATTTGCACTCAGCCTAGGCGCCGATCTTACGGTCGATTATACCCGCTCCGATTGGCCTCAACAAGTTCTTGAGGCAACCGACGGGCGCGGCGTAAATATAGTCCAGGAAATGACAGGTGGTCATGTATTCCAGCAGAGCCTTGATTGTCTCGCGAAATTTGGTCGATTAGTGGTATATGGTTTCGCCAGCCGGGAACCTGTCAACCTCGATCCAGGGCGCCTCTTACCCTTTAACCACGCGGTAAAGGGCTTCTATCTGGGAGGTTTTCTTAACGCCAGGCCGGAACTCGTCAATGCGACCCTTGCCGAATTGGCTGGTTTCGTCGCATCCGGTCGACTCAAACTCCATATGGGCGGTGCTTTTCCTTTGGCCAACGCGGCACAAGCTCATCGTCTTCTCGAAGGGCGAGGAACAATGGGTAAGTTGGTGATTCTCCCCTGGGATAATGATTAAAATAATTTTTCATCAAATTCGCTTTTATCTGTTTTCTAAGTGGTTAGCCAGCAAGCTTTTACCATCCACTTTCAAACATCGGGCTTCGGAGTTGTTTCCATTCCATAAAAGGAGTGCGGATTAAAATGAGAATTCTTTTAGCCAATGTTGCCGTTGCAAAAGAGGGAAGCGAAGCTGGACAGTTTGTCGAGAAGGTACTGGTTCCCATGTGGCGGAGGAACCTGGATCTGGTTAAAGAAAAGGATACCGAGCTCACTTTTCGTTTTCCCAGGTGGGGGGTCACCGGTTTGGATGGTTTTTTCTATAGTTATATTGACATGTTAAATGCCAAATCGGTCTTCCACG
>MGQF01000023.1:0-6453 GCA_001797745.1 Deltaproteobacteria bacterium RBG_13_52_11 | reverse complement strand
TGGCTTGACCGAGCGATTGGCGGGTATCCGACCTAATCCGGAAACGGGCGACGAGCAGGCAGAAGCCCTGATAGATGCCCGCCGCGCGATTGAATCTTTTAAGAAGGTAGGAAGGGAGCTTATAGCGGATGGCGCTGAGGTCCTTATCCCGGGCTGCGGGTTGATGTCTCCGGCACTGCGTCTGGCCCCAGGCGCTGAAAAGGAGTACCCCAATGGTCTGACTGAGGTGGATGGTGTTCCTGTTGCGGATGTCATGGGGGACACCATCAAGATGGCGGAAGCTATGGTCCGTTTAAAGCGCGCCGGTTCCTGCTGGATCAGCCGTAAGGGCCTGTATGCCCAGGCAACACCTCGCGCAAAGGAATTCGGTCAGATGGTGCTGAAAGATGACGGGCCGGGCTTCTGGGACATTTGATTTTCAAAGGCGTTCGAGCAGATAAAAGTGGCGGATTTAATTATGTAATAGAAAAAGAGAGGTTGGGTTATGGCTTTCAGGGTTTCAGTCGATACCGGAGGCACTTTTACCGATGGCATACTTCTTAATGAGAGGCTGATGACCGTGAGGCAGGAATAATATTGGATTTGATGTTTTAAACAGGAGTGTTCGAGAGAACTGTGCCTATGTGATGATCGGGCGACAGCGGTAAGCGTAGAATATCGGAAGTGACGTGCGTATACAAATCAGTTCCGACGAAAACGCAGTAGTTGGAAACTGCGGACATGGGGGAAGGGATTAAGAATATCTTTTCTTCTTTCAAGGCAAGAGGATTCGATAAGGTCACTGGAGGTAAGATGACTAGATGGAGTATGGTAATAGATTTGAAGCAATGCGTTAATTGTTATGCCTGTATGATAGCCTGCAAGCAAGAACACTTTCTCCCCCCCGGTGTATATTGGAACAGGCTGCTTGTGGGCGAGATCGGAGAATACCCACGCGTAAGAAAATTGGTGTATCCGCTACTTTGCAACCACTGTAAAGAGGCAGTATGCGTCAACGTATGTCCTACCGGAGCCAGTACACGAAGAGAAGATGGCATCGTCACTGTTGACCCCGATACGTGTAGCGGTTGCCAGTACTGTGTCATTGCCTGTCCCTATCAGCAACGGACATTATATGTTGATAAAAACAAGGGATATTTCCCCGAAGCGGGTCTAACCGAGCTGGAAGTTATGGGTCGGAAGCTGTATCCTCTTCAACCAGGCACTGTGATCAAGTGTAATTTCTGCATGGAGAGAATCGATAAGGGCATTACACAAGGTCTGAAGCCGGGGATAGACCGTGAAGCAACCCCGGCCTGTGTAAATACATGCATGGTCAAGGCGAGGCATTTTGGCGATCTGGATGACCCGGATAGTGACGTATCAATGCTTATCAGAGCAAGAAAGGGATACTCACTTCATCCCGAGTGGGGTACTGAACCTTCAGTATACTACATTGATTAAAGATGGGAGGCATAAGGAGATGAAGCCATACGAATGGATGGTAACCTATACACCACAGACAGAATGGGTTGAACGAAGAGGGATACTCATCTGGCTTTCCTTATATGCTGGTATACTTGGAGGCGGTTCTTATCTGGTTTCTTTATATTTTAATAACCTGTGGGGTATGTTCATAAGCTGGCTAATCATTGCAGTTTTAAAGAGTGGATTCCACGTTGCCCATGCAGAAAGACCGCTGAAGCTCTGGCGAATGATTCTCAGACCCCAGACATCATGGATTTCCAGAGGCCTCCTTATTACTATTTTGCTTATTGTCTTCGGTGCCATACAGCTTGCCTTCTCGTACTGGCTACCGGGAACGGCTGGGGAGATTGTATTCAAAGTGCTAACCGGAATAATGGCGTTTGGCATAATGATATATGCTGGTTTTATTATGAGCTATGTTAATGGCATTCCTTTTTGGAACTCAGCTTTATTACCAGCATTGTTTATCGTATGGGGCATCTTGAGTGGTTTGGCTCTGGTCATGGCCATTGGTCTAGACACCGCCAGGGTTGATATCGGAGCGGTGATAGCGGTAAGCCTCGTGTTACTCATTGTCGCTATAGTTCTTATAGTTTTATACCTGTGGACCGCAACCTATGAGGAGCCAACCGCGAAGCAATCAGTGAGGGAGTTAACCCGCGGTTACCCGGCTGTCGTATTGGGGATAGGTGTGGTTTTATGTGGCATAGTCGTACCGCTGGCCATATCGCTTTCAAGTTATCTCAGCGGCAACATACCTGCACCGCTGGCCATAGTAGTTCTTGCCTGTGAGATCATAGGCGGCATGGCATTCACGTACAGTGTATTGAAAGTCGGCCTCTATAGCCCCTTAATTCCGGCTTGAGTATCATTTGCGGAGACGTCTCTTCTACAAGGAGAATGTTTTGAATTGAGGAGGAAGAAATGAAGGTTCATTCTGCAAAGACAGTGAAGAACAAATCAGAAATATATGAAGACGTATGGATACCCACACAATGCCGTAGATGTCAGTCTGAGTGTGCAATACGTGCCCGTCGTGTCAATGGCGTTGTGGTGAAGCTGGAAGGGAACCCGAACAGTTCTGTGGGTTCCAGGGGTGGGCTGTGTCCCAAAGGCTTGGCTGGATTACAGGTGCTCTATGACCCCAACCGCCTAAACGTACCCTTGAAGAGAACTAACCCAGAGAAAGGGATTGGCATTGACCCTCAATGGAAGGAGATATCCTGGGAGGAGGCGCTCGATGAAATAGCCGCGAAGCTCAAAAAGGCCATGGACGATGACCCAAGCAAAGTCCTGATACATCATGGGATTAGTGCCTCGACTATGCTGGGCTTTACTGTGGGGCTGCTACTTGCCGGCCTAAGTACACCCAAGGGCACCCCTGAGATTGCAATCAGCGGGGGGGCAAACTGTGGAAACGCCGGACACTTTACCAACGCGCAATTCTACGGAGCTTTCTGTTTATTCCCTGACTGGAAGCATTGTAACTATACGATAGTGTTCGGTACGAATGCCGCTTACGGTGGGTTTATGCAATATGCTAATAGGCTGGCTGCCGAGGCTCTTGACAGAGGCATGAAACTGGTTGTTTTTGATCCTGTCTGTAACAATGCTGCGGCCAAGGCAGCGGAATGGATTCCTATCGTTCCGGGAACAGACGGCGCCGTAGTTTTGGCCATGCTTAATGTTATAGTCAATGAGCTGGGGATATATGATGCAGTTTACCTTAAAAAGAAGAGCAACGCCCCTTATCTTATCGCTCCTGACGGCCGCTATGTAAGGGATAAAGAGACCAAAAAACCGATGGTATGGGATACCACGGCATCGAGAGCCAAGGTTTTTGATGATCCCGGTATTGGCGATTTCGACTTGGACAACACCCATGAGGTGAACGGCATCAAGTGCCGTCCGGCCTGGCAACTGCTCAAGGAAACCTTTAAGAAGTATACCCCTGAGAGTGCCTCAGAGGTAAGTGGTGTTCCGGCAGCTACCATTCGCCGTATTGCAAAAGAATTTGCCGAGGCTGCCATGGTAGGAGCAACTGTTACCGTAGACGGCAAGGAATTCCCGTTTAGACCCGTTGGCACTCAACATATACGGGCGGCGGTAACCCATCATAACGCGATGCATACGGTTTTTGCGTTTGAGCTGCTTCCTCATGTGCTTGGAGCGGCTAATGTACCTGGGGGTAACCTGTCAGTCTCTGTCGAGTGTCACGGCTATTCCGAAACGGGTTTACCCTTTATGGGGGTTAAGCCAGACCCTGATGGGCTCCTTGATGTTGCCGGCAAATGGCTTCTCCCTCGTACGTGGCCATTACCAGATCCAATCAAACCTCATAAGGATCTCCTCCCAATGTTTCCCATGGCGCTGGAAGTTCCTCTTCTGGGAATTTCAGATAGAGAGAAATTATTAGGGGAAGCTAAAATAGACCCTGATTTTGAGGTGATCGTCAATATTGCCTCTAATTCTGTCTTGAACGCACCGACAAAGGCCAAGACTGAACTGTTCAAGAAAGTCCCCTTCATAGTTGATATTGATATATTTCCAACCGAATTCAATGAAGGTTTTGCCGACATCGTCTTACCCGATACATGCTACCTTGAATACTCGGACTGGGCAGGTATTTTTGCTCAATTCCACTCCCAGCCTCACGTATATGAAGAGCCGTGGTGTTTCCATATAACCCAGAAGGTAGTTGAGCCCCGGTACAGCCGAAGGCATAGCGCGCAAGTTGCTATTGATTTACTTGGCAGGATGGGCCTCCGCGCCAAAGTCAATGCGATCTATAATAACATGCTGCACCTGGATGAAGCTCGACAGCTTAAGCCAACAGAGAAAATAGAATGGGATGACCTTTGTGATAGAGTAGTAACGCAACACTTTGGTCCTGAACATAATTGGGAGTGGTTCAAAAAACATGGCTTTATCTCCTGGCCAAAGAAGGTGGAAGAAACCTACTGGAAATACTTCAAAGACGTCCGAGTGCCTGTTTACTGGGAATGGATGATAGACCTTGGGGAAAAGACAAAAAAGATAGCCGACGAGATGGGAATAGAACTGCCCTGGGAAAGATTTGCCGCCGTTCCTCAATGGTATCCAATTCCTCCTCATCTGGTAGAAGACCCTCAGTACGACCTATATTGTTTCTGTTACCGTGATCCGCTGCACGTAGGCTCAGCTACCATGGAACAGCCATGGATCGATGAGGCAAGCAGAATGAACCCTTATACATATAACATCACAATGAACCGCACTATGGCCATACAAAAAGGACTCAAGGACGGAGACACTATTGAGCTTGAGTCCGATAGGGGTACTAAAGTCCAAGGTGTACTCAAGCTCAGAAAAGGACAGCATCCGAATATGATAACCATTATGGGCACTGCTGGTCACTGGGCAAAAGGGCAGCCTATTGCCCGCGGCAAGGGTGTTAGTTTCATGAGTCTGTTGGAAAATCGGTGGAGCGACTTAGATCCTATATCAATGAGTCTCGAAGCCTGTGTCAAAGTTAAAGTAAAGAAGGTTACGTAGCCTTCACAGAGCTCATAATCGTACTGAGGGAAGGATGGCGGGCACATACTGATTCCGGGGGCCTTCGCGGACGAAGCAAAACTGGAGAACATCAAGGCCATGATCGAGGCCGCAAAGGAGTACGGTGTTTATGGACGCGCCACAGAAAAAAAAGGAAATACAGGTCCTGTAGAATCCGGAGGCTGCTGTGCCGATAGGGCTGGGTGTAGATATCATCACCATCAGCAGAATGAGAGATGTACTGGAAACCGGCGGCAAGGTGTTTATGGACAAGGTATTCACGCCGTGGGAGCAGCAGCGGGCTGAAACCCACCCTGACCGCGTGGCCTATCTGGCAATGACCTTTGCCGCCAAAGAAGCCATCTTTAAAACATTTGGAATAGGCTGGGAGACTGGCGTCCAGTTCAAGGAAATAGAGGTCCGGGACGGGGAGCATGGAGAACCGATCCCTGTTCTCACGGGAAGATTTGCTGAGCTTGCATCCGGACGTGATGTATCCCGTGTGCTTTTGAGCCTCTCGTATGATGGAGACTATGCCGTAGCGGTAGCCACTCTATCAAAATGAGCGTCCTTAAATAAGGAGAGATTGAAATGAGTACGGATGTAATGGAGCAACTACAGCTTAAGGCCAAGGCTAATCCACAAAGGGTCGTGTTTCCAGAGGCTAACGAGGAGAAGATACTGCGGGCGGCGCGTCAGATACGGGATTTCGGCATCGCCTATCCTATACTCGTTGGAGAACCAAAGGCCGTATCCGTTTTAGCGGGAAACATCGGGGTATCGCTTGATGGGATCACGGTGGTTGACCACACCGATGCGGCAAAGGTCGAGCAATTCGCCAACGGGTATGCCAAGATCAATCCGGACTTTCCAGCTTCCGCTGTCAAGCGCATGTTGAAAGGTCCGCTCAATTTCGCAGTCATGATGGTGAGATTAGACGAGGCGGACTGCATGGTGGCGGGACTGAGCCATACGACGGGAGAGGTGATCATGGCCAGTGAGATGATCATCGGATTACAGAAAGGCATCTCGACGGTCTCAAGCATGGGCATTATGTCAATACCGGGATATGAGGGGCCGGAAGGCAACCTGTTGGGGATCGCCGACTGCGCTGTCTGCCCGGCGCCTGATTCGAATGAGCTGGCCGACATCGCCATCTCGACTGCCGACACCGTGAAGAGCCTCTTAGGCTGGGAACCGCGCGTTGCCTTGTTGTCTTTCTCAACAAAGGGCAGCGCCACCCACGAGCGCGTTGACACGGTGTTGAAGGCCCTGGAGATGGTGCACGAGCGCAGGCCGGAGCTGCTCATTGACGGCGAGCTTCAGCTGGATTCAGCGATTGTACCGGAGGTGGCGGCCAGGAAGGTGAAGGGAGGAAGCCCTGTAGCCGGCAAGGCCAACATCCTGATCTTTCCGGATCTCAATGCCGGCAACATCGGCGTAAAGCTTGTG
>MGQF01000022.1:4867-7781 GCA_001797745.1 Deltaproteobacteria bacterium RBG_13_52_11 | reverse complement strand
CCAGGCCAAGGATGGCATTGAGGCAACCTCCCAGGCCAAATCGGTTTGGAGGGAGACCGTAGAAGCGCTCGTCGTGCTCCTCTCCCCCTTTGTCCCCCACATCGCCGAGGAGCTCTGGGAGACCTTGGGGCAGAAAGAAAGCATCATCTCGGCCCCCTGGCCTGAGTATGACGAGGAGGCCATCGCTGAGGAGGAGGTCATCGTCGTCGTTCAGGTAAACGGTAAACTGAGGGACCGTCTCCGCATCCCCGTCTCAGCCAAAGAGGAGAAGGTTAAAGAGATGGCCCTGTCCAGCCCCAAGGTGAAACGACATATTGAAGGAAAGGAGGTAAGAAAGACCATCTTCGTACCCCAGAAGTTGGTCAATATCGTATGCAAATGAAAAGCATAACCCTCTTAATTTCGATCATCATCCTCTTCTCCGCGACCCTCGGTTGTGGTTATCATGTCATGGGTAAAGGGGGAGAATTCCCTGAAGGGATAACCTCCCTCGTCATCATCCCTTTGGAGAACAAAACCAAGGAACCCAACCTCACGGCGATCTTCGTCTCGGCCCTTCACCGTGAGTTTATCTTCCGGCGTGAAGTGGAGATCGTGACGGAGAAAAAGGCACAGGCCTCCTTACAGGGAACCATTACCTCCATAAGCATTCGTTCTAGTGCCTATGACCACGAAGGGCGGGCTACAGAGTATCGGGTCACCATTACCCTGGACCTCCTCCTCGTCCGCCAGGAGAACGGTGCAATCCTCTGGCGGGGTGACGGAATCAAGGGTTCTTGGGATTATAAAGCCTCCAATGACGTGATGGTTAATGAGGGGAACAAAAACAGCGCCATCCACAAGATCGCCGCTGATCTGGCTGAAAAGATCTATATCATGATCAAAGAGAGGTTTTAAGACCTGAGGACGGATTTTGGGCGTTTAGAAGAGGAATTGGCCAAGGGGAAGGCTCGGCCTTTTTATCTCCTTTACGGAGATGAGGGTTACCTCATAGAAAGGGTCCGGGAGAAAATAATAGATACCCTCCTCCCCCGATGCAGAGAACTCAATTTCACCTCGTATGATGCGGACCAAACTCGGCCATCGGAGGTCATCAATGCCTGCAACACCTTACCCTGCATGGCCCAGCGCAGGATAGTCCTGGTAAAAGCTGCTCATCAATACAGCAAAAGCGATTTGAGGTCTTTCAGTCCTTACCTGCAATCCCCCTCCCCCACTACCTCGTTGATTTTCATCGCAGAAGAGATGCCGGCGGAGTTCCTGAGGGAGGTAAAAGATGGTGCCTTCCATCTCAAACGCCCCTCGCAAACGGAGATCATCCATTGGATCCGCACTATCGCCCAGGAACTAGACAAGGAGATATCCTCTGAGGCAGCAAGATACCTTCAAGAGGCCGTCGGTAGTGATCTACAAGGACTTTACAATGAACTTTCAAAGGCATCCCTCTACATCGGTGATAGGGGGCGGATAGAGTTGAAGGATGTGGAAAGGGTGGTGTCCGAAGTACGGGCCACCACTATCTTTGAGCTCACCAAGGCCCTAGGCGAAAGGGATCTCAAGAGGGCCTTTCGATCCCTCGAGCGGATATGGGAGAGTGGGGAACACCCCTTGAAGATCTTAGCGATGATCTCTCGGCAATTCCGTCACCTCCTGATGACGAAGGAGGTCCTGGCAAAAGGTGGTGGAACAGAGGAGGTCAAAAAGCAACTGGGGATCTCCAACCCCTACTACCTCAGGGAACTTGCCGCCCAAGCAAAAGGTTTCTCTCAGCCCTCGCTGCAGAGGGCGCTGACGAGCCTGTGGGAGACGGATCTCAAACTGAAGCGGAGCTCACTGCCGAGAAGGCTCCTCCTGGAGGAATTGATCATAAAGCTGTCGGCATCCTCATGAGGTTTTATATCTCCCCTGTATGCCCATCAATCCTATCGTGACCCTTTCTTTGCCTCAGATTCAACGATCTTCCAGATTTGCAGGACCAGTTTCTTCACATCGCTGTCATTATAGTTGCCCATGAGGGTACATTCAAAAAACAAGTCTTTTCTCGCTGAGACAAATGTGGTTACATCTTGTTTCTGTCCGGCCTGCTCGATCGTCTTTCTCGTGAGCAGGGCCTTTTCATCCTTTGCTATCTCTAGTTCTTCATAAGCAACATTTTTTATGTGACTCTTATATTTTTCATCGGTCAAACGCCATAGTTCATCTCTCATCCGTATAAATTTTTTGGCAGTTTCGTGGTCTCTCCACTGGGTGAGGACAAGAAATTGCGTATTGTCCTTGAATGAAAATGCTACAGCCATGCCAAAATCCTTCATCATCTCTTCTGTTTTCTCCTGTGCAAGAAGCGCCAAGGAATCTCTAAACTCCTCTTTCTTGACAGAAAAGGCATAACCCAAACCTGCCCCCCCTTTTTCTGACAGAAACGGCGTAAGGACAGCAAGCTGATTGAGAAGCCGATCCTTATCGAACTGGGCGATGGCGAATGGCGGGGCCTGCTCCTGAGCTTGACCATATGCCGCTGCACCGATTATAGTAAGTAAAACCAGCAGACAAAGGATTTTTCTCATACCACATCCCCCTTATTTATTTGGAGCTATTATAGGGCGTTTTAAGGGAGGTTGTAAAGGCGTTTGAATGTATCACTAATCAACAGATTTGGGCATCGGTAAAAACTGCTTAATCCATATTGTATCCAACAGATTAACTAAAAATTATCTAGTAATGACTACACATAACAAGAAGTTCACCGGGAGCGTAAGCGATCCGGTGGAACGACTCGTTATTGCGATATTGCTGTTCCTCATCTGTCGTTTCCCTCAAGAAGTGGCTCCATCCTCGGAATTCCTACAGGTACCGACGAACATTGTTACGATAGCGAATCCATTGTTCTCCAAACCGGCTTTGGAGGAATACCTCC
>MGQF01000022.1:2316-4742 GCA_001797745.1 Deltaproteobacteria bacterium RBG_13_52_11 | reverse complement strand
ACTGAAGCCGTATACACCGGTCGTGCGGAGAGCGGTCTCTTCCTGAGCGAGTCCGACACGAAGTGAGAAAGTCCCAAGGCGCGTAATGGCGAGCGTGAAGAAGGCAACTCCGATGCCGAGCAACGCTACGCAAATCCAGAAAAAGACATCGTTTTCTTGAAATAGGGAAAGACGGCCCGAAAACAGCCGAACGAAGATGAGCGCAAATGAGGTAAAGAGGGAGAGCTTTCCAAGAAAGAAAAGCTTCCTATTGATTCCGATACACCCCACAGTTTCCACTTTCCTCCGCTTTTGAATGATTCTTGGCACTATTGCTGCGATAAGAAATATGACAAATAAAACTGGTATTATTGCCTTCTCCATAAGACCTGCTCCTCCTTTGCCTAATGTATCCAAAATCATGATGTTCCCATCTTTCCCTGTGTGGAAAATGTTGGGGTAGCTTCCCGACACCATGACCAGGTTGCCCTCGGCGTTTCAGGGCAGAAGCTCTCTACCAAATACGCCAACAAAATGCGATGGCAGGATTTCTCGGCTTCATGAGGGAGATGCCCTGCCTTTGTAGGCTATATAGCAGAAGTATATGACCACAAGGGACTGAAATATGTACAGATAAGGTCTATAGGGGAAATGTTCGTGTCCATCAATAACCACAACGATCTTGAGAATGATGTTTATGGCGCCGGCAATCATGCCTGTAAGATACCCAATGTTTATCTTTACTGCACCCAAGACAAATCCAAGAGAATAGATCCCTATTATCATGAAATTGATCAAGACGGCAGGCGCACCGCTTGATTGTTGAACGAGTTGCGCGCATTCCCCCTCCACTAGCAACAGAACAAGTATCCTTACGACAAGATGCGATAGTGCCGATAGCTGCGCGATCGAGAACTGTGATAATAGCGACACGAGATACCTCCTTCCAGGAATTATAATAAGATAGTTAGACAGTGCCGGCACTATCGAACTAATAACCCAAAAGAAATCATTTCAAGAATTGCTCTATCGCCTTTACTGCATCCATATTGATTTCACAGGTGAAGAATTGCCCCTTCCTTGTCGTGGAAATCAGTCCGGCATTTTCCAGTTCCTTCATATGATGGGAAACCGTAGACCGAGCAATACTCAAATGGTTGCAAGCCATGGTAAAGGCTTTATCGACTCCCGCATCACAGAGCACGCCTTCATTTGAAAGGTTCGCCACACGACAGTCGTAGATCATCTTGAACAGCTTTAGCCGTTGCTCATTTGACAAGGCCCTGAAGATTCTTGCAATGTTCAATTGTTTCATGACTGTAGAACAGACTATTATTTTATCATTTCTTTGTCAACTATTTTCTTCAAAGTCCAGGCTTGTGCTCCAAGAGGAATTTCTATGAAGAAGTATAACGTTGCAAATCAGCCGCGCTGCTTTTGGGCGTCGGCTGCATTTGCCTTGTTAGCTGGCGGTCTTTTTTGCGACGAGAGTCTGAATACTGACACCCATTTGTCCCATGTCGTCAAGCAACCGGTCGGGGTCCACGATATGGCTCATCATCCAAAGGCCGGGTTTCCTTATTGAACCGTCAATATACTGCTTCAAAGCGGCGATCACTGGGATGACCGTGAAGTCATAGGCACTGTGATGTTCGCAGCGTATTACAACCTCTTGGCAACCCCCTCCTTTCTCTCCTTCGGCTTGGAGTAAGAACACCACTCTTTCTTCATCGCCCGAAAGATTGTTTATCCCCCAAATGAGTGCCTTTGCCCAAAAATGACGGAGCAAACCCTTGCGGATCATCTGAGACAACATAATGAGTGGGAAAATAACGTAGTCAACGAACCAGTTGAATCCTGCCACATATACACCGGCTGACTTCAAGCGGTACATCTCCGGCATGCTTCTCATCTCTATCATGTCTATGGGAACGCAGCTTTTGACACCAAAGTACGATCCAAAGTCTATCTTCACGGCATCCTTGTATGTCCCGCGCCTCCATTGACCATCCTTGTAGATATCAGCTTTGTAGTCAGACAGGGCATCTACAAGCTCATAGACCGATTCCGGCTTCTCAATACGCGTTTTCATCGAAAAACCGATAATCGCACTCTCGAATGTGTCGAAATAGGCAGCGCCTTTTCGGATCAATACAGCCGGCAACCCGGGATGAAAACCTGCCTGGGTGATAAAGCACTGCCCAGACTCTCTGATGCGCTCTTTCAATGTTGCGAGCTCTGGGTAGACATTCTGTTGGTAGTAAATGTCCAGGTAATCGATGCGCGCTTCGAGCGCCACTTCAGTGATCTGCTTTGCAAATTGTGTCGTTGTCGCTGCCACCAATACGAAATCGATACTCTGAAACGCCTCGCGAAGACTATTCCGATCAGAGGCATCAACATGCCGTACAGTGATCCGGTCCGGAGAGAATTCTGATTTGAGCTTC
>MGQF01000022.1:318-2201 GCA_001797745.1 Deltaproteobacteria bacterium RBG_13_52_11 | reverse complement strand
GCGATTGGAGTAAAGCTCAGCTCCCACGTAAGGCGGACGAGGAGCCGAGCGAATCAGCGAGCGCAGCGAGCAGCGAGGTGACGAGAGCGTAGCGACGCGCCCGTTGATTTTTATTGTCTCTATTATGCCTCTATTATTCATTTTATTATTCGGGCGCGACGCAAGCGGTCCACCTTACAATTATTATACTGAATCGGTTTATTCCTTCGATTTATGTTTAACGATACTATATTGTAACCAAAGAAACAAATAATTACAGAAGGAAAACCTGCTTGGCTGCCGTAATTGGTCCATAATATCATATTATACAGAATCCGTATATCATAGGCAGGAACTTATATGGGAGAGGCACAAAAAGGTTCAGGCCTTGAAAGATGGCTCAAACCTACTACCCCTTCCCCATGTGTACGAGGATCCGATGTTTGACCAGGCCCCGATCCAGCGGGATTACTCCATCCCGTACGCGCTGACCATCCATCTCCACCCACAACACGCCTCGCTCACGGCCTTCCGGGTTCTCGACCCGGATCTCGTATATCGCTTCACCGTGACGATAGCGCAGGCTGAAACCATCCCACCATCCGGGAATGACCGGGTTCAATTGCATGTAACCCCCCCGCACCTTCAAGCCCAGGACCTCTTCAACCCAGGCTCGGTACATCCACGCAGCGGCACCCGTGTACCACGACCAACCACCGTAACCGATGCGTCCGGGCAATCTGTACACGTCAGCTGCGATCACGTAGGGCTCGATCCCGTAGCGCCAGACGGTTTCCGGATCGCGCGCGCTCTCTATCGGGTTGAGCATGCGCAGCATTTTAACCGCACGCTCACCATCCCCGCGACGCGCCATGGCCATGGCGACCCACAGGGCGGCGTGAGTGTACTGGCCTCCGTTCTCGCGCACCCCGGGCGGGTACCCCTGGATGTATCCGGGTGACGGCTCCGATTTGTCGAAAGGAGGTTCGAGGAGCAGCACCAGACCTTCATCCTCGCGAACGAGATGTTTCCACGCCGATTCCAAGGCCCTCTCTGCACGATCCGTGTCGGCGGCGTTGCTCAGCCACGCCCAGGATTGGGGCAGCGAATCGATGTTCGCTTCCTTGTTCGCCGAGGAGCCAAGGGACGTGCCATCGTCGAAGGTCGCCCGAAGATACCATTCCCCATCCCAGGCTGCTCGTTCGACACGCTTAATCAGCGCCTTCCTTTTTTGCTGATAGGTCTTACGCAGATCAGGCCGATCCAGCAGGTCAGACAGCTCGACCATGCCCTGAAGCACATCCGCCAGAAACCACGCCAGCCAAACACTCTCCCCCTTGCCCCCGGCACCCACGAGGTTCATCCCATCGTTCCAGTCCCCTGTACCCATGAGGGGCAACCCATGGGGCCCAACGGTTAGCCCGCGCGAAACCGCACGCTCGCAGTGCTCAAACAGCGTGCCGCGCTCCAGCGCGATCTCCGGTGTGGAGAAGGCTTCGCGCTGATCTGCTTCCAGCATAGGAGCGTTGAGGAAGGGAACCTCTGCGTGCAGGATGCCCACATCACCGGTGACCCTGATGTAGTGAGCGACGACGTAGGGAAGCCACAGGGGATCATCGGAGATTCGCGAGCGGATACCTGCGCCGTTCGGTGGATGCCACCAGTGCTGGACATCGCCTTCCTTGAACTGGCGGCCCGCCGCCAACAGGATGTGCTCTCGCGCCAGCTCGGGATATGAGTAGAGGAAAGCCATGACGTCCTGCATTTGATCGCGAAAGCCAAACGCGCCGCCTGGCTGGTAAAAGGCGGAACGCCCCCAGATCCGGCAGCTCAGGCTTTGGTACAGAAGCCAACGGTTGATCAGGAAGTCCGCTGCAAGCTCGGGGGTATGGACTTCGATCGTG
>MGQF01000022.1:0-197 GCA_001797745.1 Deltaproteobacteria bacterium RBG_13_52_11 | reverse complement strand
ACGTGATCTCAGCCCTCTCACCGGGAGCCAGTTCGATGGTGACCTGCAGCGCAGCGCATGGATCCAATCCTGCTCCCGTCCGCCGCGAAAGACTGGTTCGCTCCATCGCGGCAGGGTTCCCCATCGAGCGATTGCGTCCCAGGAAGGATGTGCGGTCGCCGTTGTACGACTCTGCAGGCGGGCTGATGGCCGCGAAG
>MGQF01000021.1:1621-5702 GCA_001797745.1 Deltaproteobacteria bacterium RBG_13_52_11 | reverse complement strand
TAAAGGATATGGCCGGCATCATATCCCCCTATGACGCCTTTGACCTGGTATCAGTACTGAAACAAAAGCTTGCCATTCCCATCCATCTGCATACGCACTACACGAGCGGCATGGCTTCTATGGCATGCCTGAAGGCAATTGAGGCAGGTGTAGATGGCATTGATACTTGCCTTGCGCCTTTCGCCTTAAGGTCTTCACACCCGGCAATCGAACCCTTTGTCGTTACCCTGCAAGATACTCCGTACGATACACATTTTGACCTTGAAAAAATAGCGGAAATTGATGAATACCTCGAATCCATCATTCCCAAATACCTGTCATTTGCAGATACGACGAAATTCTCGGTCATTGATATTGGTGTGCTCATGCACCAGATACCGGGTGGCATGATCAGCAACCTGGTGAGCCAACTAAAACAGGCAAAGGCCTTGCATAGAATAAAGGAGGTATATGAAGAGATCCCACAGACGAGAAAAGAGATGGGGTATCCGCCTCTGGTGACACCGACGAGTCAAATAGTGGGGGTCCAGGCGGTCATGAACGTGCTGGCAGGACGTTACAAGATGATCTCAAAGGAAGTGAAGGATTACTTTTATGGGCTCTACGGACGGCCATCGGCAGCAGTCGACGAAGAAATAAGAAAGATGGCGCTCAAGGGCTACGAGCGTGGAGAGCAGCCCATTGACGTGCGACCTGGCGATGTACTGGAGCCCGAGTTGCCGAAGGCACGTGAGGCCCTCAAAGGGATTTCAGACAGAATGGAGGATATTCTGATCTATGCGCTCTACCCGATGACGGGACTCGAGTTTATCAAGAAGCGGAAAGAAGCAGAGAAAGCGGCTCAGGGTTAACCGGCAGTATTGTGGTTCATATGCGTCAATACAACAATGTGCTGGGCATTCAAATGAAGAGAAAAATGCCATATAATTTCTCGAAATTTTATCTCACAAATTTTTGAACGCTTTACATACTTATTTTCTCCTGTCATAATTAGGACTTATAGCTCGTTTTAGTAAGCTGTTCTAGAAAAGACCTCGATTATCATTTCATTTGCAAAGGTACAATAAAAAGGAGTGCAGAAGGAGGATGATAAAATGTCAAAACACCCTGTGAAGACCATCTGGCATTCGATGCAACCAGCCCAGGTCTTAAAGGAACTGCAAACTGATCTCCATCGGGGTTTAACTGAAAAGGCGGCACGGAGACGCCTGGAAAAATACGGCTACAATGAACTAAAACAGGAAGAAAAAATATCACCCCTCAGCATATTCATAAGCCAGTTCAAAAACATCCTCATTGTCATTCTGCTTATCGCGATTGTACTTTCAGCGATGGTAGGGGAAGCGGTTGACGCTGCTATAATCGGCGTCATTGTCGTCTTTTGCGCCGTCCTTGGATTTATTCAGGAATATCGTGCAGAGCGTGCGCTAGAGGCATTAAAGAAGATGCTCTCCCCTACCATTACTGTCTTGAGAGGAGGCAGGGAAGAGGAGGTGCACTCAAAGGAACTTGTCCCCGGTGATATCCTACTCCTCGAGGCAGGAGATAAGATCCCTGCAGATGCAAGGCTCATCGAAGGCCATTCCTTACGATGCGATGAGGCTCCCCTTACAGGGGAGTCTGCTCCTGTGGGTAAAGATATAACCCCCCTCCCTGAGAATGTGCGCGTCAGCGATAGAAAAAATATGGTCTTCACAGGAACCACCGTAACATATGGAAGAGGTAAGGCAGTCATTACATCCACAGGGATGGGTACAGAATTTGGAAAGATTGCTGAGGAGGTGATGACTGTCAAGGCGGAATCGACACCCCTTGAAAAGAGGACAGAAGAGATTGGCAAATGGCTCGGCATCATCGCCCTCGGTATTTGTTTCCTTGTTGCAGGAGTGAGTGTTGTAAGGGTATTTCTGGGAGGAGGAGCAATTGATCTGTCGTTTATCGTAACCATGATAATATTTGCGGTCTCCCTTGCGGTGGCAGCAGTCCCTGAGGCATTGGCAGCCATTGTAACGGGCGCCCTTGCCATTGGGATGCATCAGATGGCGAAGAGAAACGCCCTTGTCAGAAAGATGCCTGCCGTGGAGACTTTAGGGTGTACCACAGTAATCTGTTCGGATAAGACAGGAACCCTGACGAAGGGTGAGATGACAGTAAGGACGATATTTACCGGTGGCAGGACGATCGAGGTTACGGGGGTAGGGTATGAACCCAAGGGGGAATTTAAAGGTTCCGAGATCAATATTAAAAAAAGCACATCTCTCCAACTGCTCCTCAAAGGAGGGTTGCTCTGCAACGATTCCCAGTTGGAAGAGAAAGAAGGTACGTGGATAATTAAGGGTGATCCGACAGAGGGCGCCCTAGTTGTGGCAGCCGTCAAGGCAGGCCTACATGAGACTGAAATGAGGCTTGAAAACCCGCGTATAGAGGAAATACCCTTCAGTTCCGAGAGAAAACGCATGACCACCATCCATCATATGGCAGACGGCAAGAAAATGGCATTTATGAAAGGGGCTCCGGAGGTGGTCTTACAGAGATGTTCTCATATCGTAGATGATACGGGCATGATGGAATTGAATGAGACGGGAAGGGGTCAGATTTTAAAAGTGAATGAAGAAATGGCTCACGGGGCATTGAGGGTACTTGGGTTCGCGTATCGAGATTGCCCTGATGCCATTGAATGCACAGAAGAACGCCTTGAACATGATATGGTCTTCCTCGGTCTTGTAGGGATGATGGATCCACCAAGAAAGGAAGCCATCGAGGCCATCAATGTCTGTAAACAGATTCACATTAAACCGATCATGATTACGGGAGATCATAAGCTCACTGCAGTTGCCATCGCGGAAGAAATGGGGATCTATGAAGAGGGCGATAAAGTATTAACAGGTGATGAATTAGAGCGGATGTCCGAAAGGGATCTTGAGAAGATCGTCGGTAGGGTGACTGTCTATGCCAGGGTGTCGCCGATGGATAAGTTAAAGATCGTTAGGGCTTGGAAGCAGAAGGGTGAGGTCGTAGCCATGACCGGTGATGGGGTCAATGATGCGCCTGCCCTGAAGCACGCCGATATTGGGGTGGCCATGGGTATCACCGGGACGGAGGTGACGAAAGAAGCATCGGATATGGTTTTGAGCGATGACAACTTTGCGACCATTGTGAAGGCGATAGAGCTTGGTAGGTGGATCTACGACAACATAAAAAAATACCTCACTTATCTCATCAGGTGTAATATTACAGAGGTGGTGGTTATCGGAGGGGTGGTCCTGATTTCAGGACCTGAATATTTGCCCCTTCTGCCGGCAGCCATATTATATATGAACCTGGCGACGGATGGGTTCCCTGCCCTTGCCTTGGGAGTTGCCCCCCCTGATCCGGATATAATGCAGAGACCGCCGAGAGACCCCAAGGAGAGCGTTTTTTCCTGGGATGTGAGGATGTTTATTCTAGTGGCACTTTTTATTGAAATTCCTTTTTTCTTCGCTCTTTTTTACCACAAGTTTTACGACATCACACAGGCAAGGACAGAGATGTTCTTCCTGTTTATACTTATTGAGCTTATTATTGCCCTTAACTTCCGCTCGATGAGATACAGCATCTTCAAGGCTCCCCCTCATAAGTGGCTCCTCATGGCCCTTGCATGGGAAATTATGTTGATTGTTTTTCTGGTTCAGATCCCATCTGTGCGTGATGCCTTCGGAATCATTAAACCATCTATCTTTGATATTGGAATCATTTTGGCATTTGGCGTAGTCGTATTTATCTCCATGGAGGTTGTTAAAGCGTTGATAAGGTCAAAAGTGGCTAAGGCAGCTAGAAGGTGGGCGCCTGAATAAATGACGCTCAGGTGAAAAAGGGGGATTACCAATTACCCATTAAAGGGCGCCCTGCCACGGGCTAATATTGCTCCATCACAAGGGTGATACCCTGTGCAGAGTGGCATTGCACAGCATCCTTGTGGCCTCGTCTGACTCTTTCTTCATCTCCTGTTAGAAAGCATAGTGTGGCACTTTGTTCAAAATGTTCATAAAAGCGTACCAGAATGCCCTGAGCAGCAGGACGGTGAAAATCTCAGGGATATCCA
>MGQF01000021.1:177-1524 GCA_001797745.1 Deltaproteobacteria bacterium RBG_13_52_11 | reverse complement strand
CGCAGGAGCTTATGGGCCCTGTTTTCCCCTATGGCTATATAGCACAACCATCATGTCTTGTAAATACTTTTATATATTGATCTCCGGCAAAAAAGGGACGGAAACGGCCCGCTCTCCTGAAAGGAAACCTTTGACCAAAAAATTACACCTCCTGTACCGTCGCATCTGTTATCTTTTTATCGTGCAGCTTCCAGCTAAAAATCCTTGACAGCCTGTCAGTAACCTGGTAAAGGAAACGAGGACGCGGCGAGGTGTCCAGACGCAGGCAATGGCGTCCATAGGGGCGCCTTTTTTATTGTCTCTTAGAGGCTTTTGCAAAAGGCTATATAATTACAAGAGGTTACGCAATGATGCCAATAACAGAAAAGGAGGTTGTCTGATGAATTTAAGAAGGCCAAATGCAAGTTCAGCAACGGGGACGTTCAACCGTGCGAGAACGGTCGTTCCCATGTCCGGGATCTGCACCGACTGTCTTGACGGATGCAAAGGTGGCTGCGAGGCGTGGCTCGCCTCGTTCCGGGGTAGGGAGGTGATTTATCCGGGACCATTCGGGGAGATCACCGCAGGGGCAGACAAGGACTATCCAGTGGATTACTCCCACCTCAATATCCAGGGGTACGCCGTCGGCGCAGATGGATTGCCCGATGGGGTGAAACCAAGCCCTGACACGGCCATTTTCCCGGTTGTCGATACCGAGACGGAGTACGGGTGGGAGAAAAAGATCAAGATGCGTGTGCCTGTCTTCACCGGCGCGTTGGGTTCAACCTTCATCGCCCAGAAGAACTGGGAGCACTTTGCTATCGGCGCCGCCATCTCGGGGATCACCCTCGTCTGTGGCGAAAACGTCTGCGGTATCGACCCCAAACTTGAGTTGGACAACAACGGGAAGGTCAAGAACTCGCCAGAGATGGATCGCCGCATCGAGACCTATCGACGGTTCCATGAGGGGTACGGTGAGATCCTCGTCCAGATGAATGTAGAAGATACGCGCTTTGGCGTGGCGGAATACGTCTTGAACAAGCATAAGCTCGATACTATTGAGCTCAAGTGGGGGCAGGGGGCCAAATGCATCGGCGGCGAGATCAAGGTGCGGGAGTTAGAACGGGCCATCGAACTCAAAAAGAGGGGATACATCGTTACTCCGGATCCCACCATCCCTGAGGTTCAGAAGGCCTTCAAGGAGGGGGAGATCAAGGAATTCGAGCGCCATTCGCGGCTGGGTTTTGTGGATAAGGATGGGTTCTTCAAGGAAATCGAGCGGCTGCGCAAGCTGGGTTATAAGCGGATCACTCTGAAGACCGGCGCCTACTCCGCCGTGGAGCTCGCCATGGCGCTGCGGTATGGGGC
>MGQF01000021.1:0-128 GCA_001797745.1 Deltaproteobacteria bacterium RBG_13_52_11 | reverse complement strand
GGGATGAGCCCCTGGCCGATGATGAACGAGTGGGGCATCCCGTCGTTCTACCTCCACTCCCTTGCCTATCAGTTCTGCGAGAAGCTCGCCAAGAAAAAGATCAGGGTCCCCGACCTCGCCATGGCCGG
>MGQF01000020.1:2842-6768 GCA_001797745.1 Deltaproteobacteria bacterium RBG_13_52_11 | reverse complement strand
TGGCGAGACAATTGCCTATGCGCATACGACAAGGTTCGAGATTTTTGACCCTTCAACGGGAGGGATGGCGTGTACAGTTGATGACACACCTATAGATTTTATGCCGAATCTCCACGTTATCCTTTAGGCGTTCATAGCTTTTTAAGCAGGTTCATTGTGCATATAGATTATCCGCGTCAAATATTCTCAATCAAATATCCTCAATGATTTACCTCCTCTTCCCCACTTGACAGCCCTTCATAATTTAATGTAAGCTGCCTTAAAACCTCAAAATAGTATCTATAACCGCGAACTGTACTCCGAGCTTAGTGATTGCGCAGGGATGCGTTAAGTATTTTTTCAGAGGAGAGTTCCGGCATGCTGGCCAAATTCGCCCGTCCAATCCTGTCAGGCGTATTCTCCAGGGAGCGCCTGTTTCAGCTCGTGGATAAACTGCGTGAGAAGCCGGTACTCTGGGCGTCCGGGTCGGCCGGCTGTGGTAAAACAACCCTGTTCAACAGTTACCTCGATTCACGGAACCTGCCCTGCCTGTGGTATCAACTGGATGATAGGGATGCCGATCCAGCCGCCTTTTTCTATTATCTCAGCCTGGCGGTTCAGCAGATTGATTACATACAAAAAAGACCCCTTCCGCTGCTCACCGCAGAATACCTCCCCGGTTTGAACGCTTTCACCCTTGGGTATTTTGAAGAGATGTTCAGCCGGCTTAAACGCCCCGGTGTTCTCGTGTTTGACAACTACCAGGACGTTCCGGAACCTTCCCTCTTTCATGAAGTGCTGCGGGACGGATTATCCAGGATTCCTCCAGGGATCAATGTGATCCTGGTCAGCAGGGGCGAACCTCCTGCGCCTTTCGCCCGGATGCGAGCCAACAATGAAATCGGGGTCATGGGCTGGACCGATCTGAGGATGACCCTTGAGGAGTCAGAAGGCCTTATTCATCTTGCGAGCGAAATTATCCTGTCCAAAGAAATTGCTGAGGGGTTCCACCGTTTCACCGACGGCTGGGCCGCAGGCTTGGTGCTCCTCTTGAATAGGATGAGGACAAGTGAGATCGATCTTGCGGCCTTGGAGCATATTCCGTCGGAAGAGATCTTTGACTATTTTGCGAGTGAGATCTTCGACAAGACGGATCCGAGAAATAGAACCTTCCTGTGCAAGACCGCCTTTCTGCCCTACATGACGGCCCGGATGGCTGAAAAGCTTACCGGCATACCCGAAGCAGACCACGTCTTTTCGCTCCTGAGCCGGATGAATTATTTTACGGAAAAACGGCTTACTCCCAGCATATCGTATCAGTATCATCCCCTTTTTCGTCAATTCCTGCTTGCACGGGCAAGGGAGTTGTTTGCACCCGCCGATCTCAAGGAAATCGTGCACAAAGCCGCCGACCTATTGGAAAAAGATGGAAAAATCGATGATGCCTTTTCCTTGCTCTCAGAGTTGAACGATGTTCCCCATATGACGCGCCTCATCCTTTCCCAAGCGTCTTCCATGGTATCTCAGGGACGGCACCAGACCCTGGGCGCTTGGTTGAAGGAGTTGCCTGATGAGGAAATCGGCCGGAATGCCTGGCTTATCTACTGGCTGGGGTGTGCCCTCACGCCGTTTGAGCCCCTTCAGGGGCAGCATTACTTTGAGAAGGCGTTTTATCGGTTTCGCGGGCAGGAGGATCAATCCGGCGCACTGCTGGCCTGGTCCGGCGTGGTGGACACCCATCTCTATTTAACGGGAACCTTCAGTTCTTTGGATCAGTGGATCGATATGCTGCATGAATTAATGGAAAGACACCCCGGTTTCCCCAGCCCCCAAATCGAGGCCCGCGTATCTTCAAGCATGATCACGGCCTTGGAATTTCGTCAGCCCGATCATCCGCACTTTGAGATGTGGGCCCAGCGCTGCCTGTCCCTTGCACATCAAAGCGACGATATGGCGGTCAAGCTTCAGACCTATCTGCCCCTGGCCTTTTGCCGTCTCGACCAGGGCGCTTTTCATGATGTCGATCAATTGATCAAGACCTTTGGACCTTTGACCCGCTCCGCTGAAATCCCGCCGCTGCCCAGGATTCTTCAACGACTGCTGGAGGCCTACTACTTTTGGCGGGCCGAGCGATTCGATGAGAGTCGCCAATCAGCAGCAGAGGGCGTGAAACTGGCAGAGACGTTCGGCATTCCCATCTTCCGGTTTCTGTTGAAGGGGCATTCAGCCGCAGCATCCCTGAGCGAGGGCCGGATGCCTGCAGCCGAATCCATGCTCGCCCAGATGGCGGCCGATCTTGAATCGGCCAGACCGTGGGACAAGGCCCTTTATTACCTGATGGAGACCTGGGCCGAGCTCCATCGCGAAGACTTTTCAAAGGCTGCCTTTCACATGGAGACGTCATGGAAACTGGCCTTAGAGGCAGGTGAGGCGCAGAGCCTGACTTATTGCACTTTAGCGCAGGCCATCGTAGCGTTGGAAATGGGACACCCCAAGAAGTGCGCCGATTATATCGAGAAGGTTAAAGACCAGCGGCCTATGAACTCAGGTGCATTTGTCCGATTCAGTTGTAGGATCGTAGAGGCCCGGTTGGCGCTGGATCAGGGTGATGAGCCGACAGCCGAAGAAAGGCTGGCCGAGGCTATGGCCCTGGGCAAAAACCACGGATACTGCAACCTTTTCCTCTGGCAACCAAAGGTCATGGCCAGGCTTTGCGCCAAGGCCCTGGAGGCGGGGATTGAGACCGATTATGTTCGGGAGCTGATCCGCAAGCGCGACCTTACGCCCCCGGCGACAAGCGGAATTCCCGAGAGCTGGCCCTGGCCCGTCAAGGTTTACACCGCGGGTACATTTGAAATTCTCATCGAAGATGAACCCCTGCACTTTAGCGGCAAGGTTCAAAAGCGGCCCCTTGCCCTTCTCAAGGCCCTGATCGCCTTTGGCGGCCGCAAGGTCGGGGAGCACCAGATCTGCGATGAGCTCTGGCCGGAGTCCGAAGGAGATGCAGCCCACAGTGCGTTTACCTCCACGTTGAACCGCCTGAGAAAATTGCTGAAGGTTGAAGGGGCCATTGAAACCAAAGGGGGCCTGGTGTCCTTAAATGAGTGCATCTGCCGGGTGGACGTGTGGTCCCTGGAGCGGTTGCTGGACGAGGCCCTAGAGCTGTGGGAGAAAGGGCCGCCTGAAAGGGCCGCCATGCTGACACAGAAGGCCTGCGCAGCCAACCGTGGCCCTTTTCTGCCGGACGAGCAGGACCTACCGTGTGCAGGGCCCATCCGGGAGCGCTTGAAAACCAAGATGCTGAAAGGCATCAAGGCGCTGGGCCGCCACTATGAGAGCGCCGGGCAGTGGGAAGAGGCCTTGTCCTGCTATGCCGAGGGGCTCACAAGCGACCCCTGCGCAGAGGCCCTGTATGAGCGCCGCATGATCTGCTTTCAACACTTGGGACAGACGACCGAGGCGCTCAAAGAGTACCAACAATGCTGCACGGCCCTCTCTACCTTCATGGATGCCCGGCCGTCGGAAAACATCCAGGCCCTTTTCCGATCGTTGAAAGGCGACCCTCCGCCCCAGGCCTGACCATCGGCCCCTGTTTTTGCCCATCCCCTCCATCATGCGCCTCCAAATAGCTTAATCCGTGACCGATCTGTGACTGCTTTTGGTGTATACGCATCATCTAACACTACAAAAAAAGGAGGGAGAATTATGAAAAAGGTCTTATTAACTATCATCGGCATCTCCGTGCTGATCTTTGCCGTGTCGGGGATTTCCTATGGCTGGCAGGGGAGGATGGGGGGTATGGGTGATCCGTACGGTCTGGTAGCGGATGAGTCCGATTTCCTCATCCATCCCGCAAAGATCGCCAAGGGAGAAGGGATCAGGTTCTACGGGGACTACCGCTTCACCTACACCGGGGTGATGGACTGGGACTACAACCTGGATGAGTT
>MGQF01000020.1:1266-2827 GCA_001797745.1 Deltaproteobacteria bacterium RBG_13_52_11 | reverse complement strand
GCTCAACACTTTCTACCATTATGATGGCTCGGGGCAGGAGTACAAACATAACGCCCTGGTGGGCGCCGGCTTCCCCCTGGGCCCGGGGAGGATGGGGCTCTTTTTCACCTATGACGGCATGAGGGGAGATTACGATGGGGATGAGGATGTCGTGGGGATGAGCAATTATGCCGAGTATGACCTTACCAAAGACCTCGATAACTTCGCCTTAAGGCTCCTCTATGGTCTGCCCATAGGCGGCTTTAATTTGGGTGGCGAGGTCCAGTTTGCCTACCGTCAAGAGGAGAATGAGAACTGGATGCCTGGGCTTGGGCGCTTGAACTACATCCTTGGCACGGATAATCCCAACAGCAACCTTACGCCCTTTCAATTACCCTATGACTCTAGCTACTGGGAGGCCCTGTTTAAGGGCTCTCTCGAAGGGAAGGTCGGCCCGCTCGACCTCGAATTTATCCTGAGAGGGGGCTTTATCTTCGGTGGGGATAATAGTTTGCTGTTTACGGAGGGTTCTGGTTTCTTTGACAGTCGTGGCGATGTGACGGGCTGGCGCATCGGGGGCGATGTGTGGGCCCGCTATCCCCTGGCAGAGGATCTCACCCTCCCCTTCCTCGTGAGGGTAGACTTTCAGGAGAAGATCAGGGATGGAGAGGGACCAGGCCAGGGGCCTTTTCCAGGAAATTGGAACTGGCCATACGAGAGCCAGGAACGAAACCTGCACCTCGAGGCAGGCGGCGGCGTGGACAAGGAAATCGGCAAAGGCGCCAGGATAGCTGCCGGGATCTATTACAACTATCTTCAGGTGAAGTACGATATCACGCTCAATCAAATAGTAGGAGGATCTTGGACGAGTATTTGGGATCACAGCGACTACCCTGCCTCTACCGAGCACCAGGTCATGCTCAGGCTGGCTGGTGAGCTTGAGCTTACCCCGGCCGTAACCCTGCGCATGGGGCTTGCACCCTTCTACGGCTGGGTACGGGAGGACTTTACGTTTACCTTAGGTAATCCTAATCCTTCCCGCACCGATGACATTTCCCTGGATGGCTATCACTGGGGCATCGGGGTCTCATTGGGGGGGAGCATAAGGTTTAAACCCCTTACCCTGGAGCCCTTTGTCAATTTCAACTACCAGCAGCTCAAGCTTGATGGTGATGGAGAGAGGACAGATAGCGCCGGTACGATCACGAATCTCTGGGAGATGGACAAAGCCCGCAATGAGTGGTCAATCGGCGGGGGGCTTTCAATCTTGTTTGATGTACCATAACCTTGTATAGTTTATAGTCTGATCCTCAGGGCGGGGGCAACCCCGCCCTTTTTTATTGTCCCATTCAGGGAGAAAAACCCTCGCCTTTAGCTCGATCTTTGTTCCAAAAGGGTTCAATCCCGCGTTTCGCGGGAAAGGGGTCTAGTCCCGCACTTGGCGGGGCGGGAAAAATTCAACCAACTCCCTCTCACGCCGGCGGGCCGTAAGGTCCCGGCCCCATCCCCGCCCAATGACTGCGGGATCTTCGACAAGGGGAGAGGATAAGAACTTATTATTTTCTAGATGATCTTGCTCGGC
>MGQF01000020.1:0-1241 GCA_001797745.1 Deltaproteobacteria bacterium RBG_13_52_11 | reverse complement strand
GAAGGGGATAGAGGAGGCCCTTACCTTTGACGATGTCCTCCTGCTTCCCGCGGAATCGACAGTCCTCCCGTATGAGGTAGATATCGGTGCGAGGCTCACCAATGCCATCAGTTTAAATATCCCCCTCTTGAGCGCGGCTATGGATACGGTCACCGAGGCCAGGACAGCCATCAGTATGGCCCAGGCCGGCGGGATCGGTATCATCCACCGCAACCTTGCCGTCGAGGTCCAGGCGGCCGAAGTGGACAAGGGGAAAAAATACGAAAGCGGCATGATCGTCAACCCCATCACCATGGAACCGGAACAGCGGGTCTATGAGGCCCTCGAGGTCATGAAAAAATACGGGATCTCAGGGGTGCCGGTCACGAAGAAGGGCAAGTTGGTAGGGATCCTGACCAACCGCGACCTGCGATTTGAAAAGAGGCTCGACGCGACGATCTCTACGGTGATGACCAAAGAGAATTTGGTAACCGTGCCCGAGGGGACCACCCTCGAGGAGTCAAAAGAGATACTGCACAAACATCGCATCGAGAAGCTACTGGTGGTGGATAAGGAGAAGAACCTCAAGGGGCTTATCACCATCAAGGACATCGAGAAGACGGAAAGCTACCCTTCATCCAGCAAGGATTCCCGGGGGCGACTCAGGGCAGGGGCTGCTGTCGGGGTGGGGAAGGATGCGGAGAAAAGGACCCCGGCCCTGATCGAGGCAGGGGCAGACGTTATCGTCGTCGATTCCGCCCATGGGCACTCCCGCGGGGTGATCGATACGGTTAGGTGGATACGCAAGGAATTCCCGGCGAGTCAGATCATCGCCGGCAATGTGGCTACCGAGGAGGGGACCGCCGCTTTGATCAAAGCCGGGGCCGATGCCGTCAAGGTAGGGGTGGGGCCCGGCTCCATCTGCACGACGCGCGTGATAGCGGGCATCGGCGTGCCGCAGATTACGGCGATCATGAAGGCTGCTAAGGTTGCGCACAAGCATAACATCCCTGTTATCGCAGACGGCGGGGTCAAGTATTCCGGTGATGTGACCAAGGCCCTTGCCGCCGGCGCGGATACGGTGATGATCGGAAACCTCTTCGCCGGCACCGATGAAAGCCCTGGTGAGATGGTCCTGTATCAGGGGCGCAGTTACAAGGTCTACCGCGGTATGGGCTCCCTCGAGGCCATGCGAGAGGGTAGCAGGGATCGATATGCCCAGGGTGATGTGGAGGAGGGGAAATTGGTCCCCGAGGGGATCG
>MGQF01000019.1:9671-11334 GCA_001797745.1 Deltaproteobacteria bacterium RBG_13_52_11 | reverse complement strand
CAAGCTGGGGACCCTGCCCCGGATGAGAGACAAGATCGTCGTCTATGGGTTCCCCATGGGTGGGGAAGAGTTAAGTATTACTGAAGGGGTGGTGTCACGGGTCGAGCATACACGCTATTCTCATAGCGGGGCAAGTCTGCTGGCGTGCCAGATTGACGCGGCTATTAACCCGGGCAACAGCGGAGGGCCGGTCATAAAAGATGGGAACATAGTGGGGATAGCCTTTCAGGGGTATATATACGCACAAAATATCGGATACATGGTACCTGCCCCGATCATCGATCATTTCCTCAAAGACAGCGCAGACGGCAACTATAATGGAATTCCGAGCATGGGTATTGCATGGCAGGTCATGGAGAACCCTGGTCTGAGGGCCCACTTTCAGATGAACGATACGCAGACGGGGGTGTTGGTCACGTACATTGCCCCTGGGGCCACTGTCCGGGATATAGTACAAACCGGGGATGTCCTCCTTGCTATTGAGGGAAGGCCCATCGCCAATGACGGAACAATACCCTTCAGGGGTACTGAGCGAATAGATTTTACGGATGCGGTGCACAATAAATTTATGGGTGAGGCGGTTCGCTGCAGAATCCTGAGAAATGGCAGGGCGACGGATGTAACCGTTCCTTTGCGCATACCGCTCGGGTCAGGGCGATTAGTGCCTTACACCCAGTATGACAAGGTGCCGACGTATTATATTGTGGGCGGATTGGTATTTCAGCCCCTGACTATGAACTATCTCCAGATATGGGATAAAATAGACGATGTTCCTGCCCATCTTGCCAATTACTATTATAACGGGAAGCAGTCTGACGGGCGAAGGCAGGTGATCGTGTTGACCAAAATTTTGGGGGACGAACTGACGGTGGGGTATGATGACTTTAAGGATCATGTTATTACGCATGTCAATGGAAAAGAGATTTCCACTATAGAGGATTTGGTGAAGGCCATCGAGGGCAATGAAGGAAAGTACCACGTGATTATGGATGAGTGGGGGAACCAGATCGTGTTAGAACGCGGTAAAATCGACCAGGCCCAGAGAAAGATTCTGGAGAAATATAAAATTGATGCTGGCCGATCCGCAGATTGAAAACAAGCGGGACTTTAAGCTTCATTTTTAAAGACCTCACGTTGGACAGGGGCGTTATATGGGATCTAGACGGTGTGCTGGCTGACACGGCTGAGGCCCACTTTCAGTCGTGGGCAGCAGCCTTGTCTGCATGGAAGATCCCCTTTAGCCGTCCGGCATTCGATCGCGTCTTTGGGATGAACAATATAGATACGCTTCTCGATCTTCTGGGGAGATTGCCCACCGAGGAGGAATTAACAGGCATCGCCGATCACAAAGAGCACCTCTTCCGTCAGCACGCAGGGCAACTGGTTCACCCCATGCCTGGGGCCATCCGACTGCTCGATGGACTGGAACAAGGGGCCTGGTCCCAGGCCGTGGCCTCTTCTGCCCCCCAAGAGAACATCGATTTTCTGGTGGACGCATTTGGCATCCGCCGCTATTTCGCGGCCATCCTCTCCAGCGACGGACTTACTGCTGGGAAACCCGATCCCACCCTCTTTCTCCTGGCGGCTCGCGCCCTCCGGCTCCCTCCCGAGCGATGCGTGGTGGTGGAAGACGCCCCGGCCGGCGTGGAGGCTGCTTGCCGCG
>MGQF01000019.1:9033-9657 GCA_001797745.1 Deltaproteobacteria bacterium RBG_13_52_11 | reverse complement strand
ATCGCCGTTGCCACCACCCGGCCCCGGGAGGTCCTGGGTCCAGGACCCGTGTTCGACGATCTGACAACCGTGACTGAGGCGACCTTCTCTGACGCGTTGCGCGCTGGTCCGCAAAGGGGGTGAATGCTCAAAGGGTGCCCAGTAACAGTTATCTCCCCCCTTTCAGGTCTTTTGTATTGCCTTTCCCATCGAAACTTACGATAATTACTATGCAAAACACGTAACGAGAGGGGATAGCCATGGCCTACGAGAATATCATCACGGTGGTTGATAGGTCGATAGAAGAGTTATGCAAAGAGTTTCGGTCTCGTCCCACCCTCTTTTACTCGGAATATGACATGGTCTCTTTCTTCTACACTATCCTGCAGCACAATCTCTCCATGGCAAAGGCGCACGACAGGGATGGGTGTGAGCACCTCTTGGTCCACATGGAATATCCTGCGCCCTTTCGGTGCGACATGAGCGGGAATAAATTCCAGGTCAAGGGTGACGATGAACAGTCACCGGAAGGCGCCTTGTATCAGCGAGGGCACTATGCCATCGTCGTCTTAAACCCCGACTTCATCAAGGAATATTCCTATGAGCTCATCAAGGCCCAGGACTATGAGTTATATAAAAAACTGG
>MGQF01000019.1:7644-8999 GCA_001797745.1 Deltaproteobacteria bacterium RBG_13_52_11 | reverse complement strand
CAGACGAGGTGCGCACATTTCTCCTCAAAACCCTCTCGGAGCGGCTGGAAGTGCTCTTGTGTTTTAGTTACTAAGGGTAAGATGGTTGGTTGAGGTTTCATTTTCGAGTACCATAAAACTCAATGATGCTCACTCATCTCCTCTTCCCGTTGGAGGAGAGGATAGAGGTGAGGGAGAAAATCAAATCCACCCTCACCTTGCCCTGACGGTTTGTGAAGTAACTGCGTCAGGAGGCCCGGAGAGCGATAGATATCCTATTACTATGCAAGCATTCACTGTTCAAAGGGTGCGCCAATGAGGACTACCTATAACGAGATTCAACCATATGCGACCAAAGACAGCTCTATAATCCGGGAATTGATGCATCCGGCAATCCACGGAAATCATAAGCAGAGCTTGGCTGAGGCGATTGTCCCCGTGGGATCAACGACGCTGCTCCACAGGCACCTACAAACGGAGGAGATTTATCACATCATTGACGGCGCAGGGGTGATGGTTTTGGGGGATGAACAATTCGACGTTATTGTGGGCGATACCGTATGCATCATGCCCGGCACCCCACACCAGGTTACGAACACCGGTGCAATCCCCCTGCGGCTCATGTGTTGCTGCTCACCGGCATATGCTCACGGAGATACAGAATTGTTATGATAAGGGGAGGGCAGGGGGCTCCACCGGGGTGGGATGGGATATATGGAATAAGAGGGAGATATAGAACAGAGTTGAGAGACATTGGGATATAGTTACTCGTGAGAAGATGCCACCATTGAGATTATGCGCGAGGACCACGATGCCCCACAGGGCCATACTCTTCGACCTCGACGGGACGTTGCTCAACACCTTGGAAGACATGGGTAACGCGCTGAACCGCGTGCTGTCGGCCCAAGGATTTCCCACCCATCCGATAGATGCATACCGTTATTTTGTCGGCGATGGGGTGGTCATGCTCGTTACCCGCGCGCTGCCCAAAGACAGGCGGGATAAAGAAACCCTTCGCTCCTGCCTCGAGGCGTATCGCGCGGGTTACACGCGGACATGGAACGTCAAGACCAAGCCGTATGACGGCATAACGGAGATGCTGGATGCGCTGACGGCCCGCGGCCTGCGGCTCGCGGTTCTGTCCAACAAGCCGCATGAGTTCACGCGGCGATGCGTGGTTGAACTCCTCCCGAACTGGGACTTCGATGTGGTCTTCGGGCAGAGAGAGGGGGTGCCGCTCAAGCCGGACCCGACGGCAGCACTGGAGATCGCTCACACCCTCGGTATCCTGCCAGCGGATTTCCTCTGCCTCGGGGACGGCGTCGGCGACATGCAGATGGCCATTGCGGCGGGGATGTTCCCCCTGGGTGCCACCT
>MGQF01000019.1:3605-7634 GCA_001797745.1 Deltaproteobacteria bacterium RBG_13_52_11 | reverse complement strand
CCCGGCACAGGAGCTGCGGGCAAGCGGCGCACGAGTGCTGATCGAGAGGCCGATAGAGGTCTTGGGGCTCCTTGACTGATATCGGTTTAATTATGGAGAGGTCAACAGGGTAAAGCGTCTATCTCGACAGGCCTTTTCGATTACAACTCATGACCTTGCTGATGGCGCGTCATGGGATTGAAAAAACGAAAGGGGGAATGTTTCATGGCTGTTAACCCGTCTTTCATCAAACCGCTCAAGGCAGAGATCATCAATGTCAAGGGCACATGCAGTGCCAATCATCGCACGGGGGACACCTTCTCCATCAGCTGCTATGACAGCGGGGGATTGTGCGGCTTCTTTTATCACGACCTGTTCCCGGGCCTGAGTGTCATGCAATTTGGCGGCAAGTATCCCTGGTCATCACCGGACGAACTCATTGTGGAATGCCCGGATCGGGGCAATGCCGTCACCATAAAGCTCACCGCGAAATAGAACAGCGGGAGCGTTTAAAAAAGGTCCGTGGATGCTTTGGGCTGTACTGCTGGCGATTGTGTTGATCGGTGCCGTTATCCCCGGGAGGTGGTATCTTCGTGGCTTACGCAGGAAGCGCCTCATGGACAAGCCCTTTCCTTCAGGGTGGGAGAAGATCCTCGAGAGGAATGTTTCTTTGTATACGCACCTCCCTGCTTCACTTAAGCAGCAACTCCATGGTCACATTCAAGTTTTGTTGGCGGAAAAAAATTTTGAAGGGTGTGGTGGGCTGGAAATGACTGATGAGATAAGGGTTACCATAGCAGCCCAAGCCAGCATTCTCCTCTTGAATCGAAGGCCCAGGTATTATCCGGGACTTGACTCTATCCTTGTTTATCCCAGCGCGTTTTTGGCTAAAGATATAACATATCTGGGCAATCAGGCTTACCTTGAGGGGCAGGCAGTTCACCTCGGCGAATCATGGCGGCAAGGTGCCCTCGTCCTCGCGTGGGATACGGTGAAGCGCGGGGCCATGGATTTGAGAGACGGCCAGAATGTCGTGTTGCATGAGTTTGCCCATCAATTAGATCAAGAGGATGGTAGAGCAGACGGCGCACCGGTTCTTGCGCATCGTGCGCAGTATGCAACGTGGGCGCGCACCTTACGTAATGAATATGAGCAATTGCAGAGCAAGGTGAGACGCGGGTTAGAGGACGTTATGGACGAATACGGGGCAACGGATCCCGCAGAGTTTTTTGCGGTTGCGACCGAGACATTTTTCGAGAAACCGCACGAGATGAAGGGAAGACATCCGAAACTGTACGAGGTGCTGAAGAGTTACTATAAGCTCGATCCCTTGGAATGGGCGGAGGATGCCCGCACGAAGAGCTAGGGGCTGCCATGAGAAGGATCTCAAGAAGGCGATTTATGAAGCAGGCAATGATCACGGGCGCTGCCCTAACGGCATTCCCGATTGTCCTTGTCCGGAAGAGCCCGGCAGCCTGGGCCCGGAAGACGATCGTTCATCCCACTGTGGACAATCTCCGGGTGGTCGGCCTTACCGACATCAGGATGACGAAGATCCACGAGACGGGTTCTCCCTGGGCCCGTCAGAATGAGCTCGTCATTACGGAAGCGGTCTGGGAAGACATCGACAGGCTCGCCTGTGTCCTCGCGCAGACCCGCAACTCCACTGAGGCGTGGCGGCAGATCTTTATCAAACCCCCGCGTAAGGGATGGTCAGAGACGGTGGTGGCGATCAAGACCAACAATATTGCTCAGCAGCATACCCGCAGTGCCGTTATGGCCAAGATCGTCCATACCCTCACCAATACCCTCGGTGTGAAGCCGTCTAACATCCACATCTACGATGCGTGCCACGGATCTGAGATGAGTACGTATACCCCGTTTGCCGATCTTCCCGAAGGATGCCGTATTGAAGAGACGTGGGGAGGCAGCACGGAGTTCACGGCGGTGCCGGCGCCATGGAAAGGTTCGGGGGGGAGGGCGCACTGTTTGAGACACCTGGTTGATGGCTCGGTGGACATCCTCATCAACATCGCCCTGTGCAAGGGACACAGCACACAGTTCGGCGGCTTCACCATGGCCATGAAGAATCATTTCGGTACCTTCTCGCCGAGACCAGGACATCAGTCCGGAGGTCAGGATTACCTCATAGCCATCAACCAGACACCTGAGATTCTGGGGAGCATGGATTCCCGAACCGGGAAGGTCCTCTATCCGAGGCAGCAGCTTTGCCTTATCGACGCGCTCTGGGCCGGCAAGGGGGGCCCTGGAGGCAACCCCAGCCATCAACCCAACTTCCTTGCCATGGGTGTGCTTGCTCCAATCGTTGACTATCAGATAGCGACTAAATTTCGTGGTGAGAAGATGGGCTGGGAGCCGAATATGGAAATGGCGCGCCGCATGCTGACGGAGTTCGGTTACATTGAGGCTGACCTTCCGCAGGGGGGTACCCTTATAGAGCTCTGATCTCACCGCGTGTGCAGTCGAAAGAGAGAGCCATGACGGGCTTAAGCCCAGGGGGGCTTATGCGTTTTGTGCACTTGACAACGGGGGAAAATGGTTCCATAATGGTTCCATTATGAAACCATAGGGGGCATATCATGCGCACCATAACAATCAAGCATATCCCTGACGACTTATACGAACGCCTCAAACAGAGTGCCGCGGAGAACCGACGGAGCATGAATAGCGAGATCATTGTGTGCATCGAACGCGCGGTACACAGCCACCGGGTTCAGACCCCTGATGAGATATTGGCCAAGGCTCGTGAAATCAGGGCGAAAACCAGCACCCATCCACTCACTGACGAAGAGTTTACTCAGCATAAAGCCACGGGTAGGCGGTGATTGTCGTCGATACCAACGTCATAGGCTATCTGTACTTGTCCAGCGAGCGGTCAGTGCAGGCTGAACGCGCCCTTATCAAAGACCCCGAATGGGCGGCTCCCGTGTTATGGCGCAGTGAATTCCGCAATGTACTCGTCACCTATCTTCATCAAGGCCTCATCAATATAGAAGATGCCCTGCACATATTCCACGAAGCTGAGACGATCATGATGGGCCGAGAATATGAGGTGTTATCCACTCAGGTCTTGCGGTTGGCGGCGTCAAAGGAATGTTCTGCCTATGATTGCGAGTTTGTTGCATTGGCGTATGATTTGAAAATGCCGCTGGTCACTGTGGATAGGAAGATCATTACTCAGTTTCCTGACATCTCGATTTTCTTGGATGCCTTCGTCTCCACGTAGACCCTCACCGAGAAAGTGGCGGGGTATCATGGGTGTAGGCACGTCATGTGTCGTGCTCAGGGATGATCCACAAGATACTGCCCGGACGAATTGCATTGAACGATCATGACCTGGTGTGCTATTTTATGTGGTCGTGAGGTGCTTTCATGACTGGCAGATTTGGGAAATACGGTGATGCCAAACGCAGATTAAAGATGCGTAAGAACCAGCGTCCGGGACAAACTGATCTCCAACGAGCAAGCAGGAAGAGGCATTCCACGGATCCGAGGCCGACGAGGCGAAGAAATGTCTCGCGCATCCCTTGAACAAGGGGTTTTTGTGAGAGCTGCATTGTGCGTTTTCTGGACGCATAAGGGGGAGGTCATTGCCCGCAGCCGGGCGGCGGGAGTTACATGGGAACCATAAGAATCCGTTACTACTTCACCTTGCCAGCGGGGGTGCGAGAGGTTTTTGATTTACAATTCGACGCACGAAAACTCGAATTAGTGGGAAATATCGCGGATGTCTTGCCTTCATGGACAAAGCTCGATTTTCATCAGTGCCCCAATTGCCCCCTTACACCCACTACGCATCCTCATTGCCCGCTCGCCGCTAACCTCGTCAACATCGTGGAAAGATTTGAGGGTCTTATCTCGTATGGCAAGATCCAAGTAGATGTTATGACGGCAGAGCGGTTTATCACGCAAGATACGACTGTTCAACGGGGGATGAGTTCCTTGATGGGGCTGGTTATGGCAATGAGCGGCTGTCCGCATATGGCCTTTTTTAAACCCATGGCGCGCTTTCATCTGCCATTTGCCAGC
>MGQF01000019.1:3259-3332 GCA_001797745.1 Deltaproteobacteria bacterium RBG_13_52_11 | reverse complement strand
AATATGCCCCTTTGCCAAGACAGTTGTTGCGATATTGTTTTTTCTGGGAAGTGTGTTATAAGAGAATAGAGGG
>MGQF01000019.1:0-3182 GCA_001797745.1 Deltaproteobacteria bacterium RBG_13_52_11 | reverse complement strand
GAGATTCGGATGATGCCCCTATGTGGATAGCATTACTTCTCGCCATGGGAGCAGGGCTTTCGACAACCATCGGGAGCCTGCTCGGCCTCGTCGTGAAGAGGGCAAGCCCCCGGTTCATCGGCTTCACCCTCGGCTTCTCAGCCGGGGTCATGATCCTCGTCTCCTTCGTCGAACTCCTGGCTGGGGCCATAAGGACCGAGGGCGTTGGCTTTCTCGGGGCGTATATGGCGTTTTTTGCGGGTATGGGGAGCTATTTCCTCATCGACCTCCTCATACCCCACGACTACATCGCCCAACACGACCACCGCAAAGGCGCGTTCGACCTGGCCGGCGGCCGATTCCCTCCGGCATTGAGTAGGACCGGACTCCTCGTAGCCCTGGGGATAGCGATCCACAACTTTCCGGAGGGTATAGCCACCTTTGTGGGGGGGTTGAAGGATTTCAACCTCGGATTGGCCATCGCTGTAGCCATCGCCGCACACAATATCCCCGAAGGGCTGGCTATATCGGTGCCTGTTTATGCGGCCACCGGGAGCAGGAAGAAGGCGTTTCTCTGGTCGTTCCTCTCCGGGGTCAGCGAACCTGTCGGCGCCGCCCTGGCGGCAGCGGTCCTCATGCCCATCCTGTCAGAGAGGGTACTGGGGTTTGTCCTTGCTGCTACGGGGGGGATCATGGTGTCTATCTCGATCGACGAGCTCATACCCGTCGCTAAGGCTTTCGATCCCGAACATTCGCCTATCCTGGGCCTCATCGCCGGTATGATGGTGATGGCCTTCAGCCTGTGGATGCTGCGATAGGGTAATTTCAAATAATTGATTTACCTTCGTCAAGGTGTGGCCCTTCGATCAGGGTAGTTTGATCGTTTAAGACCGGAGGTGACGACATAAGGATAATGGAGATTTCTTTCGTCTCAACACCCTGGACAATCGGGCACGCAAAGACTATCTTGTTTTTTATACTACAGTGAAGGAGGGAAAGCAGATGCCCAAGACCGAAGAGTTTTTAAAAGAGGCCTTTGCAGGGGAATCCCAGGCCAACCGCAAGTATCTGGCCTATGCCGCCAAGGCCGATCAAGAGGGTTACCCGCAGGTGGCCCGTCTCTTTCGGGCGGCCGCAGAGGCGGAGACGGTCCACGCCCACAATCACCTGAGGGCCCTCAAGGCCATCGGCGGCACCAAAGAAAACCTGGCGGATGCCATCCAAGGTGAGACCCACGAGTTCAAAGCTATGTATCCGGAGATGATCGCGGCGGCTAAGGCCGAGGGGAAAAAGGCTGCCGAGCAATCATTCTCCTATGCCAATGAGGTTGAGCAGATACACGCTCAGCTCTATCAAAAGCTCCTCGACAGTCTGGGAAGCGCGCAGGAGAACTATTCCTATTACGTTTGCCCGGTGTGCGGGTACACGGCCGAGAAGAAGCCCCCCGATGTCTGTCCGGTGTGCGGGACCAAGGGCGCGATGTTTAAGAAGACAGACTAAATTTCCTAAGGCGGCGCGCCACCCACGCGAACGACGAACATATCATCTACCCCCTCTCCCGCTGGCGGGAGAAGGGAGGGGTGAGGGTGGATATAAAATCCCCCTCATCTTTATCTTCTCCCCAATGGGGAGAAGAGATGGAGAGAAAGGTGAGAGTTTTATTTTAATTCCCTCTCCCCTTTTGTGGGAGAGGGTTGGGGTGAGGGGAAGATATCCTATGCTCCTCTTCCCGTGGTGAGAGGAAATTTTAGCGGGATATTTTCTAAGTGGCTGGAAGTCACGTGCTATTAGCTGCTTCTCTTTTTAATGGTACCGAGCACCTTAAAAAGAGAGGGGGTATTGCCATGGCCAGTCTGCAGGATCTTGTCCTGCGCAACCGGAGCTACCGCTACTGGCGGGACCAAGAGGGGGTCCACCATGTGCCCAAGCGCCAGCTTGCGGAGCTCATCATAACGGAAGAGAGATAGGGGGAGGGCATGTCCTTTTTCTGTTCCGTCGGAAGCAGTTGTTCCTCGATCACGCCGGGGGATCATTGTGGCCTCACGTAAGATCGCCTTCATCGTTAATCCCCATGCAGCGGCGGGGTCTGCCGGCAGGGCATGGCCCAAGATCAAGGCCCTGGCACGGGACCGGCTGGGGCCTTTTTCTGACCACATCACGACCGGTCCGGGAGATGCCGTCAGACTTACCCGACAGGCCCTGCGCAACGGCGCTGATATAATAGTCTGCGTCGGCGGGGATGGAACCCTCAATGAGGTGGTGAACGGCCTTATGGGGGAGGATGGCCCCATCCGGCCCGAGACCATGCTGGGGTTCATTCCCCGCAGTACCGGCTGTGATTTGATCAAGACCGTTCCCATCTATCGGGAGCTGGACCGGGCTTTGGATGTCATCAAAAATGCTCATACTCTCTTTCTTGACCTTGGGCGGATTCGCTATCAAGGCCGGCGTGCAAAACCGTCTTACCGATATTTCCACAATATTGCCAGCTTCGGTCTGGGGGGGGAGGTGGCTGAACGGGCCAATAGGACCACCAAGGCCCTCGGTGGTTTTCTCTCATTCCTGCGGGCCACACTCGTCTCCCTGCTGAAGTATGATAAAAAGAGGATACACCTAAAGGTCGATAATGGTTTTGACGGAGACGTCACGGTCTGGAACATAGCAATCGCCAACGGGCAGTATCATGGCGGCGGCATGTGGGTGGCCCCCGGGGCGAGGGTGGACGATGGTCTGTTCCAGGTGACGGTGATCGGCGATCTGACCCTGCCCCAGGTCTTCCTGAATCTCCCGAATCTTTATAATGGAAAGATTGATCAGGTTGCGAAGGTCATATCCCTCGTCGGCAAGCGGGTGGAGGCCTCTTCAGACCAGCGGGTCCTCTTGGACGTGGATGGTGAGCAGATCGGCGCCCTCCCTGTGGTCATAGAGATGGTGCCAGGGGCAGTGCCCTTTATTACCGCAGTATAATCCCCCTGTCCCTCTTGACAACGTGACAAAAGTTATATCATCACGGGGGTGTGGGTGGAGCAACGGTGCATTAAATACCACGAGGAGGGGATGATAAGCAGCCCGAGGGGACAATAATCCATGGTATGATCATCGACGTTCACACGCACATCTACCCCGATCATATGGCAGCGCGGACCTTGGATGCGGTGCAGGAGCGGGCTGGCGTCCAGGTACACACAGACGGTACAATCGAT
>MGQF01000018.1:44117-45954 GCA_001797745.1 Deltaproteobacteria bacterium RBG_13_52_11 | reverse complement strand
GTATATTTTTTGAAGGGAACGAATCTCACATTCTGGATATGGTCGAGCTGGACCTTATTACCAGCGAAGATGCCCTCGACGAATTGCAAAGGATCGTAAGAAAGAAACTCAAATACCTGAAAGAAAGGACCTTTGCAATAGCCCTCGCTGAAACTGAAAAAGCACTCAGCGATATCATAATTATTCCACGGAAAAAATACCGTCATAAGCTGAAAGAGGCTGAATCTCTGATACGGCACAAAAAAGATATTCCAATTCTTGCCGCCGTTCTGTATGCAAAGCCCGACTATTTCTTAACGGGTGATGTGCATTTCTTTACTGACAGCATCAAAAACAGGGTGCAGGTAATAGCAACCCGGGATCTCCTTGCGAAAATAAAATGATAAAGGACGGGGAATCGGGGCTTGCCTTTCCAGGGTCGGTGCAGGGTCGGTGGGGATCAGGTCCTTTTTCTTTGCATCCGGGTCGCACGGGGTAACTGCTCTCTGTTACAACGAGCAGGGTCATGAAACTATCAGACAGGCCTGGTCTTGCTTCATGCGGGAGCTACCCTCCGCCCCCCTGGGGATCTTCGACTAACTGAATTTTTCAGTCGGGCATCCTTCTTCCGCCGCCGGTCGCTAATGGGCGCGGGCAAAGGGAGTCGAGGCTCTTCTTACCACGACCTTGATTCAGTGAGACAATCTTACAGGGTCTCGGATCGAAATGCGGGACGCCCTTCATAATTCAAATACATATCGTACTCTTGCCCTGTTCAGACGCCATCTTCATCCCCCTGTTCATTCCCCATTGATTCCATCCCTATTTGCTGGTATCTTAGAGGCAGCCCTTTTTTGCAATTGAGGAATCACCTCAGTGAAGCGTAAAAAATTGCTCAAACGGCTCTCCGAAGGACATTTGCGAAATGTTGCCTTTGGAGACATGGTAACTATGGTCGAAGGATTTGGTTTTCGGCTGGTGCGCACGAGCGGCAGTCACCATATTTTCGCACAACCTGAAGTGGCGGAGCTGGTTAATCTGCAAGATGTAAAGGGAGAGGCCAAACCTTACCAGATCCGTCAGTTTCTGCGGCTGGTCGAAAAGTACAATCTCAGATTGGAGGAAGAGGAATGAGCGACTACCATATCAACATTTTTTATAGCGACGAAGATGGCGGCTACATCGCCGATATTCCTGACCTGGATTCCTGCTCCGCTTTCGGTGAAACTCCTGAGCAGGCCCTCGTGGAGGTGGAAAAAGCCAAAAAGGCATGGATTGAAGCGGCGCAGCAATCCGGCAAATCTGTACCATCCCCCCGTTATCGGCCAGTGATTTACCAGGTCTCGCACTGAAAAGACCGAGAGGGGAGACTTGCGGGCCAAATCTTCATTAGGTATGATTATTAAAAATTGGGAAAGGGGTGATGGCGATGAAAGTTGTCGCGAAATACGTAAATCTCGAAGATTATATTCTATCCGTGCTTTCTCCCGAAGACCGTCTTGATGCAGCTTTTAAGATCGCTAAGGAAGCTTTCAAGAATTCGAAATTGACTATGGCGGATATTGATAATGCCGTCATAGCAGTGCGGAGAAAGGCTTACGGAAAGAAAAGATAGAGTAGTCATTGATAAAGACCTTCTTGATATGCAATCTTTGCCATTTCAGCTGGAGATATTGACCCCACGAAAATTTATGGACCATACTTTGTGATAATGCTTCCGGTGTGAGTCCTGGCGGACAGCTCGGGGTCTATTTTGTTGACATCTGCTTTGTTGACTCATCATTCTGCCCACCCCTTATCAAGGCCTGGGCGTGGGATATACCAGTGCGAAGAACAAAGGGTGATCACATGATTCATC
>MGQF01000018.1:43839-44096 GCA_001797745.1 Deltaproteobacteria bacterium RBG_13_52_11 | reverse complement strand
GATACAATAAAGGCCATTGTGATCGATGAAAAGGATACCGTCGCCACGGCCCTCGAGCCGCTTCGTGCAGGCGCAAAAGTCTTTGCAGAGGTTCACGGCCGCGTTGAAGAGATACAACTCTTATCAGACATTCCCCTGGGTCATAAATTTGCCTTGAAGGATATGAAAGAAGGAGAGTCTGTGATCAAGTATGGAGAGCCGATCGGGCAAAGCTCTGCTAAGATTGCCCGGGGAGAACATGTCCACGTACATAATGT
>MGQF01000018.1:35348-43793 GCA_001797745.1 Deltaproteobacteria bacterium RBG_13_52_11 | reverse complement strand
GCAGGCCAAACGGGCGAGCAGGGACGAGAAATTACGTGCTGGTAATTCCGAGCGTCGGCTGCTCCCAGGCGGTTGGACAGGCCATTGCCCGTGGCTTTAAAGATGTCGTTTGTCTGCCCAACATTTTAGGGTGCGGCCAGGTAGGGACGGACCGTGCGCTGGTCAAAAAGACGCTGGTCGGCTTCGGTACGAACGCGAATGTCTGTGCGGTTTTGATAGTAGGGAACGGATGCGAGCAGCTTTCTCCCGAGGAGATCAGAAGGGGGATTGCCCCCCTTGGTAAGCGGGCAGAAGTTATCGTGATCCAAGGTGTCGGAGGGACGAGGAAGACGATCGCCCTGGGCCGGAGGATCGTAAAAGAAATGCGTGAGGACGCTGCACGACTGAACCGTGAGCCTATCCCCCTGAGCGAGCTGATTCTCGGCACCGAATGCGGCGGGTCGGATTACACCTCCGGTTTGGCCTCAAACCCTGCAATCGGTGCTGCCTGCGACATGCTGGTGGCAGAGGGGGGTACGGTAATACTCGCGGAGACCCCGGAACTGATCGGTGCCGAACACCTCCTTGCCAAACGGGCCAGGACACCGGAAATGGCTCAACAGGTTCTGGATGCGGTTTCCTGGTGGGAGAACAGGGCGATCGCAGCAGGGCAGAACATCCGCGAGGCCAACCCTGCCCCGGGGAACATTGCCGGAGGCATCACGACCCTCGAGGAGAAATCCCTCGGGTGCATGTATAAGGCAGGGACGGGCCTTCTCGAAGAGGTCATACCGTACGCGTCCAACCCCACGAAAAAGGGATTGGTCTATATGGATACCCCGGCCCATGACATTGAACAGCTCACCGGCATGGTAGCCGGAGGGGTGCAGATAGTTCTCTTTACCACGGGCAGGGGGTCACCGATTGGATCGCCCATCGCACCGGTCATCAAGATTACCGGCAATAGAAACACATACCTCAAGATGAGAGACAACATGGATATCGATGTGAGCAACATTCTCCAGGGAAAGGAGACGGTAAGGTCGGCGGGGAAACGGATTTTTGAAGCGGTTATTGCGGTAGCTTCCGGCATGGTGACAAAGGCCGAGAAATGGGGGCAGAGGGATTTCTGCGTATTTACGATGAACATCACTATCTGAATGCAAAAGGCCGCTCCTTCTTGTAGGGCATGTACCCTCTGCGAGCTCATTCTCTGCACGGCACGAAAAGCCGTTTTTTCCTTTACCTTGTTACAGAAGCGGGAACATAATCGGAACACCTATTTTTGCGAAGAAAGGAGAATAAGATGAAGTTGCAGGGAAGAGTTGCTCTGATTACGGGCGGCGGGACAGGGATCGGGGCCGCCATCGCGCAGCGCTATGTTGCGGAAGGGGCCAAGGTCTGCATCACGGGACGCCGACGTGAGAAGCTCGATGCAGTGCTCAAAGGGCTCCCGAACGGCTCTGGTGTGGCCTGCGCCGGGGACGTGACAAAACCCGCAGACGTGGATCGGATGGTTTCTACGGTGATCGACTGGGGTGGACGCCTCGACATCCTCGTCAACAACGCAGGCGTCACGACAATGGGTGCCGTGGCCGACGTAGACCTTGCTACCTGGCAGGAGACGATCGATACGAACCTGACGAGTGCTTTTTTAACCATGCGGGCGTCGATTCCGCACATGATCAAGGGAGGCGGCGGGTCCATCATCAATATTTCCTCCGAGGCCGGGTTACGGTGCCCGCCGGCATTGGCCGCCTATTGTGCTTCCAAGGCAGGGATGATCATGCTTGCGCAGCAGGCTGCGCTGGACTATGCCCCGTTCGGTATCCGCTCCAATGCCGTGTGCCCCGGCTGGGTGCGAACATCCATGAGCGAGGCGGATATGGATAAGCTTGCCGGGATGATCGGGACCGACCGGGAAGGGGCTTTCGCACGAGTTGCGCGGGGAGTGCCTCAGGGGCGCGTGGCCGATCCCTCTGAGATTGCCGGCGTCTGCGCCTTCCTCGCAAGTGACGATGCCTCGTTCGTGACGGGAGCTTGCCTGGTTGTGGATGGCGGCGCTGCGATCGTGGATGCGGGAATGGTCGCCTTCCGCGGGTAGAACAGCGGGCGTCACGACATCCTTCTTCCCTTTCGGACCACCGTGTTGACTATTGCTTGCATCCATGTTGGACACAGAAGGTGAGGTGTCGAGGCCAACCGTCTCCGGAGGTGACGCGCGACTCCTTCGAATCCGCCGGTAAATGTGCAGATCACCGAAGCTTTAATAGTAGATTCAATTACCATGCACTGCTCAGAAAGCAGGGGAGGGATGCAGATGAAAAAAGATATTGAAATGAAGAGTACTGAATCCTTGTGTGGTCTGGAAAATGCCGATATACGAAACGTTCTTAAGGCCATGGGGTACTCTGATGATGATTTAACAACAAAAAGACCTGCCATAGGCATTGCAAACTCATGGAATACGTTTATACCGGGACATTTTAACTTCAATCAAATCAGTGAACAGGTCAAAAAAGGAATTCACCGTGCCGGAGGCACTGTGTACGAATTTGGCGTCATTGGATTATGCGATGCCGTTGCGAAAGAGAATTTTAATTACGTATTACCTTCACGAGAGGTCATATGTGATTCTGTCGAGATAATGGCGGGGGCCAACCCGCTGGACGGCATTATTTTATTGGCCTCCTGTGACAAAATCGTGCCGGGGATGTTGATGGCTGCCGCAAGGCTCGATATACCGGCCATCCTGGTAAACAGCGGTCCGATGCTGGGGGGGGTCGCATTTGGCGACCGCAAATCCGATGCGACATCTGCTTCGGAAGCATTGGGCATGTATAAAACCGGCAAGATTTCATTGGAAGCATATAAGATTGTTGAAGATCTATCGTGTCCTACATGCGGCTCTTGTTCTTTTATGGGCACAGCCAACACGATGTGCTGTCTGACGGAAGCCATGGGCATGAGTCTTACCGATGGTGCGGCCATACCCGCTGTATATGCGGACCGATTGAGATTGGCTGAACAATCAGGGGAAGCTATATGTCACCTGGTCAAACAAGGGATCACGGCGAGGGATATCATCAACAAGAAATCCCTGGAAAATGCAGTTAAAGTCTGCCTGGCAATCGGGGGGTCGACCAATGCCGTTCTTCATTTATGCGCATTGGCCTATGAAGCAGAAACAGATATCAACATCATGAATATGTTTGATGCATTGAGTAAAAAAACCCCGACGATTGCGAAGGTCTATCCAGCGGCTCATTGGGACATGGAGGATCTTTGGAAGGCCGGCGGCATCCCTCGTATCATTGACAGGCTTCGACCCATACTGCACATGGATGTTATGACATGCACGGGGAAAACCATGGAGGAAAACATAGATGCTTATCAGTATAGATTTCCTGAAAATAATGAGGTCATCAAGACCATGGATGCACCTTTCGCCCCTTCCGGCGGTCTGGTTGTCCTCAGAGGGAATCTTGCACCTCAGACAGGCATCAGCAAGCCAATTGCCATAGATCCGAGTGTAAGACAGTTTACAGGGACTGCAGTGGTATTTGATTCCGAAGAAGAAGCCAACCAGGCAATTTTGGATGGGAAAATCAAGGCGGGGAATGTTGTTGTCATCAGGTATGAGGGCCCTAAGGGTGGGCCGGGGATGGTCGAGATGTACAGGGCGTTGAAATATCTCTATGGTATGGGTTTGAATACGTCAACCGCCGTCGTGACAGATGGGCGCTTCTCAGGTACGAATAATGGCTGCTTTGTCGGGCATATTTCTCCGGAAGCTGCGGAAGGGGGCCCACTGGCGATCGTTGAAAATGGAGACAAGATCAGCATCGACGTAATCAATGGCACCATTCACCTGCATCTTTCAGATACTGAAATAGAAAGACGCCTACAGCACTGGCAAAAACCTGAACCTAAGGTTAAGAAGGGATATTTGAGCCTCTACTCCAGATTGGCGTCATCGGCAGATGAAGGGGCAATTATTAAACATCGATTGTGGCCCATGTAAAAGGATAGAGGAAAAAATGGGGTCAAATTTTTATTCTTGAATTTTCCTGGAACTGATGGCGCGTCTTAGGGTATGGTGTCCCCGAAATAATTATTGCACGGAGGAGAGATCATGAGACAGCATCCATGGGTATGCACCGTAATTGCGGTAGCGCTCATCTTCAGTCTGTCCGGTATAGGTTACACCGCCGCTGACAGCCCGGCCGTAGCAACAGAGCGTTGGCAATCGACTGTTGATGACGGTAACGACAAGGGGGTGTGGACGGTCTCTAAGAAGTCGGAGGGGCAGGTGGTTGTTAGCGGAGTTTGGACGTATCTCGGCATTGTTAATTGTCCCTTCACCGGAGGAAGCGTGACAATCTCAGGCCCTGTTTTTTCGTTCATTGCTACGGGTACTGCGACGAATCTTTCCGCCCCGCAGGGATACCAGGATTCTCCGTTTACCCTGGAGGTCAAGGGTGAAACTGGGGGTGGTAAGGGGAGCGGGTCATATGCCATTAGCTTCACCATGACGGGCTGGCCGCAAGATTTGTCAGGGAAATGGACAGCGACACGCATAGAAGGCGGAGGCATAACAGAGTAAGGTTACCTGAGGTGTCAGGTTGAAACAGAGGAACAGGTCGAGGAGGGTCGGGTCTATTTTGTTGACATCGGACAGGTCGGGGTTAAGGATGGAAATATCATGCCGGACTTTTCCCGGCGCCGACAACAGCTCATCATCGAGCCCGGCTTAAAAGCCTGCGCGCCTACCGCATCCTCATAAGCTCGGCTGTTTTTTCGGTTTGCAGGATGATCTCAGCGGACGTGGCTTTATCCCGTACGAAGACGTCTTTACTGACCGTTACCTTTATCTTGGTGCACTTTGGCGTTATCTTCTTGAGCTTGATGGTGATTGCCAGCTCTTCCGTCTTCGCCTTGATCTTGCGATCCCCGTCCGCGTCCTTTGATTGGTCGCCGATTGTAAACCCCATCCTTTTGAGCGTCAACAGGCTCGCCTTGTTCATCGTATCAAGGTCATAGACGCAGGTCTTCTCAGTCATATTCATGTAGTAGTAGGCGACACCCATGGACGTGCTGGTCAGGGCGAGGGGGGCGGCCATCTGACAGCCGGTGAAGCAGAGAGCACAGACAGGGATGCATAGGGCGAGGAGAACGATTGCTATGGGCCTTTTTCCTGGCACCATATGTCCTACTTATACACTTTTTTTGGTTTAAATCAAGTAAAAAAATTCCGCCATGGCTGATCCCCCCTAAAACCGATCAGCTACTTTTTGTCCTTCAGCAGGTTATCGAGGTCGGCGAACGGCCTGTAGGTAGAAGGGGGCTCCTGCTCCCCCCCCGGGGGGGGAGCATCATACCATTCCGCATTCAGATACCGCGAGTGCTCCTCGTCGTGGCAGTAGATGCACAGCAGCTCCCAGTTGCTGCCGTCAGGGGGGTTGTTATCGTGGTTTTGATCCTTGTGGTGGACGGTGAGCTCCCGGAGTTTCTTGCCGGCGAATTCGCGCCCGCACCGCGCGCAGATGTGCGGGAACATCTTGAGCGCTCGCTCCCGATAGGTATTCTCCAGGCGCTCCCGGTTGCGCCGGGCCTCTGCAATGATCTGATTCAGCCTGTCTTTGTCCGATCCTGTCTTCTTCTGCGGCATATGCCCACCTGGCGAGTCGCGCCGGCTCCATAAAGCCTCACACAGAGGTCACAAGCCCCTGCCCGGCCTCGCGTGCTCCTTTCGAAGGCTGCCAGAGGGGGACGAGAATCGACCCCCCTTATTCAATCCATTTCACAATGTCGTCTGTCTCCGCCCTTTCGGATCTGAATGCGTTTTCCGGGGATTCCATGTCAGCATAGCCAATTGATATGCTGATAATGAGACGCTTTGTTTCAGGAATGGAGAGAAACTTTTTTACTTCCCGCGCATAATCAGTGTTAAAGGCCTGGGGCACCGTGCCGAGCCCTTTGGCATGGGCGGCCAGCATGATGGTCTGGGCGAACAGTCCCAAGTCAAACAGGGACCATGGGGTGAGGGTGGCATCCTGGAATAGATAGATGGCATGGGGAGCGCCATAGAAACCGAAGTTTGCCTTCTTTGCTTCCTTCAAAGCTTCAAGGTCATACAAGTCGCTGCCGACTGCTTCAGCGCGCCTTTTGAGGAGACGATCAATTCTGGCAGCCTCGGCCGTTGGCCATGATTGGGGCGCCGGCACATCGGGGGATGGCTTCGCATCCTTTTTCAGAAGTTCAAGCAGCATCTTTGTGAGCGCCTCTTTTTTTGCTCCCGAAAGGATTAGGGATTCCCACGGCTGGCTGTTTTTATATGAAGGGCTCCATTTCGCGATGGTGATTATTTCCCTGAGGACGTCTTTTGGAACAGGATCGGGTTTGAATTTGCGTATGCTCATCCTTGTCTTGATGCACTCAAGAGCGTCCATAGTTCCTCCCTTGTGTATAAACCGAATGTATTTCTTTTACCCAACTTGTTTATTGATTAGATTCTCAAAAAAAGAGATATCAGAGGGGAGGATTAATGTCAAGGCAGGGCAGAGGGCGCGAACTCCCCCCGGTGCTCTCTTCTCCCGCCTTTACAACCCCCTTTCATAGCCCTATAATGCCCTAAATTAATATACTGATTCTCCCTCTCCCCTTCGGGGGAAGGATATCTTAGGAGTTTATTTTCTCAGTAATGCTGGTAAACCTCAAAGACCTCTCCCTCGAGGAGCTGGAGGCCTTGATCGCCGGACTCGGCAAGGAGCGGTACCGGGCCCGGCAGATCATGAAGTGGCTCTACGGCCGCGGGGCCTCTTCTTTTGAGGAGATGACTGACCTGGCCAAGGAGCTGCGCGCAGAGCTGGTACGCACGGCCCGCATCTCCTCCCTGGAATCCCTGACAATAGAGCGCTCCGGGGACGGGACGAGGAAGTACCTCTTCGGGCTTGAGGACGGCAATCAGGTGGAGACCGTGCTCATCCCCGATGAAGGCCGCCTTACCCTCTGCATCTCCACGCAGGCGGGGTGTGCGATGGGCTGCCGCTTCTGCCTCACCGGTGCAGGCGGTTTTGCCAGGGACCTCACCTCCGGGGAGATCCTGGATCAGATCGTGGTGGTCACGAGGGGACTCGGGCCAGACGAGCGGATCAGCAATTGCGTCCTCATGGGGATGGGGGAGCCCCTGGCCAATTACGATTCCGTCACAAAGGCCCTGGGGATTATGGCCTCCGATCTGGGATTCGGCCTCTCCCGCAGGAGGATCACGCTCTCTACCGTGGGGCTTATCCCCCAGATGAAGAGGCTGGTCGCCGAGCGGGTCCCCTGCCGGCTCGCCATTTCCCTCAATGCCTCCACCCAGAAGGTCCGCAGCTATCTCATGCCCATCGGCAGCAGATATCCCCTGAGCGCCCTGTTAGCGGCGTGTCGTGCCCTCCCCCTCCCCCCCCGGGAGAGGATCACCTTCGAGTACGTCCTGATTCAAGGGGTAAACGATTCCGAGGGGGATGCCAGGGGGCTGACCCAGATCCTCAGGGGGATACGCTGCAAGATGAACCTCATCCCCTTGAATGAGTGCCCGGGCATTGCCTTCCGCAGGCCACAGGAAAAGGCCGTTCTTCGTTTTCAAAAGGTCTTGATGGAGGCGGGATACACGACCATCATCAGGGAGAGCAGGGGAGGTGCAATCTCAGCCGCCTGCGGCCAGCTGCAAGGGCGGATCAGAGGATCTTGATATCCCCCTCTTTCACCCCGGCGAGGCCTCGGCGCATGCCCCTCAAGACCTCCTCTCGCACCTCATCCCCCTCGGTAAGCTTCACGACCACCCCTTTGACCTTCCCGTGGAGCCCCTGCAGGAGGGTCTCGATGAGGGTGCTTCTGAGGATGGGATCCTCCGGGGATTTTACCCCCGCTAAAACAAACCAGATTTCATCCCCCTCCATAGCAGAGGTATCCCTCTCGCCCAATGCAACCCGCTCCTTTAATGTGCGCAAGGATGCGAAGTCACCTCGAAAGCAGAGGATGAGAGAGGAGAGAGAGGGTGATTCTCGGTAGATGTTATAAAGGTGGGAGAGGATGGTGGGGGGCAGGGCCTTTTGCTTGCTTACATGATGTTCCCGTTCCCACGCGCTGTGATTGAGCTCAAAGAAACGGTAGTCCTTCCGGTACATCAGGGAGAGTTCTTCCACTTCCCGCTGCAGTTGAGTATCGACCTGCACATATCCCTTGTACTTGCCGCGCAACATCTGCTGCAGGGCCCTGGCCTCGGCTAATTTTGCAGTGATTGTCTTGTATGCCTCCTTGATTTCTTTGACTGTCGTCGGAGAGTAGCCGCGCTTCGGGTTAAAGACCCGGCACTGCTGCTGAAAGTCATTGTACTTATCCGCGAGGAAGTGAACGGCCCCCTTCAGGTTTCGCTCCAGGTCTTGGGCCTGCCTCTTCCTGTTCATCTCTTGCAGAGAC
>MGQF01000018.1:30520-35325 GCA_001797745.1 Deltaproteobacteria bacterium RBG_13_52_11 | reverse complement strand
CGTGCCTCGTAGAGGCCTTGGTTTCTCCGGCGGAGTCGGTCAAGGCCAATTTGAAGACCTCGTCGGCTGATTCCACAAAGATGAACTCCAGCCCCTCCTTCAGTTCCTCCCCGATCTCCTCCACATCGCCCCGGTTGCGGGCCGGGAGGATCACCTTCTTGATCCCCGCTGCCTTGGCCGCCAAGATCTTTTCTTTAATCCCCCCCACCGGCAGGACCACGCCGCTGAGGGTGATCTCACCAGTCATGGCAACATCATTCCTCACCGGACGCCCGGTGAGCTCCGAGGCCAGGGCGCTGGCAATGGTGACCCCGGCTGAGGGACCATCTTTGGGGATGGCGCCGGCAGGGACGTGGACGTGCAAATCGTACTTTTCGAAGAAGTCCTGCTCGATCCCGAGCTCCCCGGCCTTGGTGCGCACGTAGCTCAAGGCCGCCTTGGCCGATTCCTGCATCACCCCCCCCAATTGCCCGGTGAGGGAGAGCTCCTTCTTGCCGGGCATCTTCGTCGCCTCGACGAAGAGGATATCGCCTCCTGCCTCGGTCCAGGCCAAACCGGTGGCCACCCCTGGACGGGAGGTGCGCATGGCCACCTCGGGGAAGTAACGCTCGGGCCCGAGGTACTCACGGAGCGATTCAGGGGTAACGGTATCCCCTGTCCGCTCCCCCTGCCCCTTTTTGAAGGCCACCTTGCGGTAGACCCGGGCGATCTGCCGCTCCAGGCCTCTCACCCCGGCCTCTTTGGTATAGGAGGAGACGATCTTTTTGATCCCTCCTTCGCTAAAAAGCACATCCCCTTGCTCCAAGCCATGTTTTTCCATCTGCTTGGGGATGAGATATGTTTGGGCGATGGCGAGCTTTTCATGTTCGGTGTATCCGGGGAGTATCAAGATCTCCATTCTATCCCGCAGGGCGGGGTGGATGGTCTCCAGGACATTGGCGGTGGTGATAAAGAAGACCTTGGAGAGATCAAAGGGGAGGTCGAGGTAGTGGTCTCTGAAGGTGGTATTCTGCTCCGGGTCGAGGACCTCCAGGAGGGCAGAGGATGGATCGCCGCGGAAATCGGACCCCACCTTATCGATTTCATCGAGCATGAAGACCGGATTCCGTGATTCGGCCCGGCGGATGCTCTGGATGATGCTCCCCGGCAGGGCGCCGATATAGGTCCTCCTATGCCCCCGGATCTCCGCCTCATCCCGCATCCCCCCGAGGGACATCCTCACGAATTTTCTCTCCATGGCCTTGGCGATGGATTGGCCGAGGGAGGTTTTTCCCACCCCCGGTGGGCCGACAAAACAGAGGATGGGGCCCTTCATATCCTCCTTGAGTTTTCTCACCGCCAAGTATTCGAGGATACGCTCCTTGACCTCCTTCAGGTCGTAGTGTTCCGCGTCCAGGACCTGCTGTGCCCTGTCCAGTCCCATATTGTCCGTGGTCTCACGGCTCCAGGGGAGTTCAATCAACCACTCGAGATAGGTCCTGATGACCCCGTATTCGGGAGAGGCCGTAGGGACCTTCTCAAGGCGGCTCAACTCCCGCTCGGCCTCCTTCATCACGTAGTCGGGGAGATTGGCGGCCTCAATCTTTTGGCGGAACTCCGTGATCTCCACCTGTACCTCGTCCTCTTCACCGAGCTCCTTCTTGATGGCCTTGAGCTGCTCTCGGAGGAAATACTCCCGCTGCCCCTTCGTCATCTTGTCCTGGACCTCGGACTGGATCTTGGTGCCCAGCTCCAGGAGCTCCACCTCTCTCTGGAGGATGGCGGAAATCTTTTTCAATTTCGCTTCGGCAGACTCCAGCTCGAGGACCTCCTGTTTGTCCTCGGGCTTCATCTTGATCAACGTGGAGATGAAGTAGACCAAATGGAAGGGATCTTCGATGTTCATGGCTGCCGCCTGGATCTCGTCGGGGATATACGGGATGAGGCTGATCATTTTCTGATACTGCCCCATGACGGCCCGCATGAGGGCCTCCACCCGTTCGTTCTTCTCCGCCTGTTCCTCAAGCACCTGAACCTGGGCCTTGGGGAAGGGGTTGTCCTGGATTACCCGCGTGAGGCCGATCTTGGCCAGTCCCTGCGCAACCATGCGCATGGTGCCATCGGGGAATTTCAGCATCCGGTGGATGAGGATGGCCGATCCCGTTTGGTAAAACTCTCCCTTCTCCTGATCCTTGAGCATAACGGCCCCGGCAATCCGTTCATGGGAGAGGGCGTCGTCTACAGCGGCGACGAGACGGGGGTCCTTGAGGATCAGGGGGACCACGGTGTGTGGATAGATGACCATATCCTCCATGAGCAGGAGCGGGAGCTCAGGAGGGATCTTAGGGGCCTCTTCTTCGCCAGTTACCCCGATGATTTCCGCTTGTGCCTCTTCTTTTTCTTCGTCCATATCCGCACCGTTAGGTAATTGTGATCGTGATCTTTTTTCGCTCTGCAGGAGGAGCGGAGAGCTTCCTGATGGTGATGCTCAGAAGGCCATCCTTGTACAGGGCCTTGATAGCTCCTTCATTGGTTCCTTCCGGGAGGGAAAAGCTGCGCGCGAATTCATTGTAGTGGATCTCGGCCTGGTGATAGGTACGCCACTTCCCCTCGAACTCATCTCTCCTGGTTCCTCTGATTGTCAAGACCCCCTCGTTTAAGGTGACGGAAAAATCCCCTTTTCGCACTCCGGCAAGCTCCAGTATGATCACCCAGGCCTCATCCGTCTCATAGACGTCGGCCAGGGGCTGCCACTTCCCCTCTGGCGCGGGATGGACCTTGCCGGGGGCCAGAAGATTGAAGAAATGCCGTTCGGCCTGGTGGTGTAATTTCCTCAACTCCTCAAAAAGATCTTCTGCCTCCTTGAACATCGTGCTGTTTCCCTCCTGAGGTTTCGATGTTGTTCACCCATTAGGTTACTCTCTCAGTGCCTCCACCACGTCCATCCCCTCGGGTAATCTGAAGGGATGCGTATCCCTTCCCTAGAGTTTTCTGCGGAAAATAAACCGAATTTATTATAATATAATGATTTTAAGAGAAGATGACAAGGTACTTCGGAAAGTTCTTAGTGATGGAGGATCGAGCCGATCTTCTCCCCCATCTCCTTGAGCCACTCTTCGGGATAAGGAGAGGTCCCCTTCAGTTGTGGATCAAGGGGATCCGCGGGGCGGAAGTTTTGGAGGGTCAAGGAGGAGGACCCGCTCAGGTGGTGGGCTAAGTGGAGCAGGTCCTCCTCCTTGTGGAGGGCTGGGACAACAGTGGTTCTGAATTGATATTCGACCTTTCCTTTTTGCAGAAAGCAGATGCTCTTGCGTATCTTCTCCAGGTCTACGGGCGCTCCCGCTGCCCTGGCGTAACTCATCTCGTCGAGGGGGGCCTTGATATCCATGGCCACGCAGTCCACCAGGCCTTCCTCAACCAGTGATTGCAGTACGTGGGGGCGGCTTCCGTTGGTATCGAGCTTGACGAGCAGCCCCAAACCCTTGATTTCCGCGATGAGGGCAGGAAGGCGGGGATGGATGGTGGGCTCCCCCCCGGAGATGCACACACCATCCACCCACCCCTCCAGTTCGGCCAGGCGGGCCATGATATACGTGCGGGGGATATCCTCATGGCCCTCTGGATTTATAATGAGTGAGTGGTTGTGACAGAAGGGACAGCGGAAGTTGCACTGGGGTAAGAAGAGCACGGAGACCACCTTGCCGGGCCAATCTACAAAGGAGGTCTCCAGGAAGCCCTTGATGCTGATTGCTTCCTCACTGATTGTCCGCCGGAGTCCCTCGTGAGGTAGCGATACTACTTCTTGTGCTATCGACTCCATTAGGCCCTGATCCATCCCTCGATCTCTAGGAGGGTGGGGACTGATCCCCGCCACCCCGCCACAACCTTTTCATTTTCATCTTCAATGATAATGCTGGGGGTTGACAACACACTGTAAAAGGCGGCCTCGGCGAGGCCATTGGGGGTCTCGATGTCATAGTAGAGGACCTGGAGACCCTCCTGTTGAAGGATGCCGCCTATCTCCTTGGCCGCAGGGCACTTGGGGCATTCACTCTTGGTAAAGATCTTGACTGAGCCCATCCTTTTTTTACCTCCTGATCACACGGCAATCTGGATCTGCTTATCATCCGCCTTCTTCCTGATGAAGGCCTCATTGCGATATCTGTCGCGCAATTCCCCCAGCTTCCCCTTGTTCCAGCTGGAGATCTTGGTGAAGTAACCGGTTATACGGGTGATACCATCGACATCCTCAGAGCCGCAGTAAGCGCACCGGGCCATCAAGCCCCTGGCCGTGCGCGCACAATCGTTGCAGGTGGTGAACTCCGGTGAAAAGGCGATCTGGTCGTTCTGCGTAAACTGGAATGTCTTGGTTACGAAGTTTGCCAATGATTCCGGCGAGGGCCTTGTTTCCCCGAGCCAGATATGGGTGAGTGAGCCCCCTTCGATGAGGGGATGGAAAAGTCCCTCCTCCCTCACCCGTTCGATGGGGTTTATCACGGCGTCATTGCTCAGATAGGTGGAGTTCGTGTAATAGATCTCCCCCCGGGCGATGTCCCCTTTGACGATATAGCCTGCCTGAGGGGAGTGAAACCTCATATCGAGCTTGGCGAACCGGTAGGAGGTGCTCTCAGCCGGTGTCTGCTCCAAGACGAATCTCATATCGTGCCGCTTGCTCATCTTTTCAGCCAGGAGCTTCATATGGGCGATCACCTGCAAGCCGAACTTAAAGGCATCCTTAGATTCGTGCATCTCGTGGCCGGTGTGGATTTTTGCCATCTCATTAAGCCCCACCATGCCGATCAGGTAGGTGGCCCGATGCATCCGGA
>MGQF01000018.1:23957-30425 GCA_001797745.1 Deltaproteobacteria bacterium RBG_13_52_11 | reverse complement strand
ACTCCGATATCTTGGCCGTCTCCCCCCGGTCGAAGACGAAGTACGTATTACCCTTGTCCGCGGCGATGGCACAGATATGATTGAGGAATCGCTCGTGGTCCGGCGTCATGAAGAACTCCTCGGTGATGTGCACGAGGGGTTTGGGGAAGAAGAAGGGGCGCCCTGCGCCATCCCCTTCACTGTAGACATCGAAGAGGGCCCACACGAACCGCTGGGCCTCCTTCAGGTACTCTTTGTAGGTCTTACCGGTGAACTCCCCCTTGGGCCCGATGGCCGGGACGTCTCTAAAATGCCTGGGGACCTCCCAGTAGAGGTTGAGGTCGGTGAAGATGGCCTGTCCCCCCCGGGCCACGGCCTGCTGGGAGAACTCGAATATGAGCATCTGGGCCAGTTGCTTTACCTCCGCATCCCCCATCCCGACGAGGTAGGGGGCGAAGAAGAGGTTGATTGCATCCCACCCAATGGCACCGGCGAAATGACTCTGGAGGCCCGCGGCGAATTTCACCATGTGGGCCAACAGCACCTCAGGATGCTTGGCGGGCTTGGCCATGGAGAGGGAGTTGGGGAGGTTGAGCCCGAACTTCTTGATATATTCCAGGGACTGACCGCTGCAATAGGGGCGGTCGATAAATCCCAGGTCGTGCAAATGGATATCCCCGCGCATGTGGGCGTCGGCCACCTCCTGGGAGAAGACGTGCAGCAGGGCATACTCTTTTTTGATGGTCTCGGCCAAGGTCAGATTGGTGCCCTCCGGCCCATGGGGGACGTTGGCGTTCTCTCTGTTCGGGTGCATGATCAATTGGTTGACGTCATAGAGCGGCATACCGAGCCTCGTGTGCTGTTTGCGGATCTCTTCCAGGCCCCGCTCGATGAGTTTGGCATCCACCAGCTCCCTGACGAGGGGGGCAGTCACCATGTTGATCTTGCTCCCCCGGATGATCTCCTCCACCTCCTGGCTGATGGCCTCGGCGGTATCGGGATCGATGTAGGTCTCCCTCATCAGGGCATCCACGATCCGCTGGCGATTCCACCCCTCCATGGCCTCTTCGGAGGTGCGCACGAAGAGGGCCATATCGGTGGTATCCCCTGGGGCCATATCCCGCTGTCTCTCTCTGATATCAGTGACCGTAATCATAATGCCCCACCCCTTCCCCTTAATAGTTGCTACGGTAGCTGTTACATGATTGAGCTGTTAAATGACATGTTATTTAATGGTTACTTATATAATATCTTGTATTTCTGGATCTTCATACCACAACATATAGTACTTGTCAAGGGAAAATTGTCAAGAGGAAAATTTCCTCGGAGGCGATTTTTCGGTCCTTTAACATTACCTCCCCCCAAGAAGGAGAAGATTATGGAATTACGCACATTCCGCGACAAACACGGCCTGAAGGGGCTTGCTACCAGGGAGATGATTGAAGAGGATGCTTGTATTGCCGAGGTAGGGGTTAAAAAGGCAAAAGCTCGTCTGCCCGCGATTCACCGAGGCGGGTGCAGATGATGGCGGGCTGGTCGTGCAAGGGGCACTTGTACTCGCAGATCCCGCAGCCGATGCAGAGCTTGAGGTCTATAACAGGGCGCCTGATCCGTTTCCTCCCCTCGGGGGTCATCACCTCCGCCCATTCGAACTTGATGGCCTTGTCCGGGGTCGGGCAGTGCTCCTCGCACACGATGCACTCGCCCCCCTGGGCGTAGGGGATACAGCGGTTCTTGTCGATATAGGCAAGGCCGATCTTGGTGCGGGCCTTCTCCTCCTGGGAGAGCTTTCTGAGGGCCCCTGTGGGACATACCTGACCGCAGAGGGTGCAGTAGTACTGACAGTAGCCCATGTGGAAGTCAAATCGAGGGGTCCAGATCCCCTCCAGGCCTGCCTCAAGCAAGGCAGGCTGCAGGCCGTTGGTGAGACAGACCTTCATGCACTCCCCGCACCGGACGCACCGGCGCAAGAACTCATCCTCCGGCAGGGCGCCAGGGGGACGGATGAGCCTCCCCTGTCTCCTCTTCGTGAGGGGGTCGGTCCTGATGAGAGGGGGGATGAAGATCCCGGCGCAGAGGGAGGCGATCACCCCACGCCGCTGCAGGTCAACCCCTGCGGCCTTGCTTGCCTTTGCGGGAAGAAAACCGAACCGAACCGCATCCCGGGGGCAGTCCTCCTGACACTCGCCGCACAGCACACACTCCGCCTTTTTCCACTCCCCTTTCAGGTCCGCTGCCGCCCCAATGCGGCACTCCTGGACACAGAGGTTGCAGGAGGTGCACCCTTTCCCCACTAACCGCTTCAGGGGGCTGATCTGGGTAATGAGTCCCAACAGGGCACCGAGGGGGCAGAGGCCGGCGCACCAGAAACGCCGCCGGTAGAGATTAGCGAGGAGGACGGCGGCGAAGATAAGGCCTATGAAGACACCTTGATAGAAAAAGGGTTGGCGAAAGGCCAAGATAGATTGTTTCAGAAAGGCATAGATCGTCTCGGAACCTGTCGTCACGACGGGGATATGGGCGCGGTAGAGGAGGTCGAAGACGGTGTAAGCCATCAGGTTGATTGCAGGCTCGGCAGCCACGGCGAGGGAGCGGATCAATAAGGAGATGGGGTCCGCCACCCCGGCGATCTGGAGGGTGAAGAGGGAGCTTACAAGGATAACAATGAGGATGTAGTACTTGAGCCTGCGTACCCGCTCCCCCAGGGGCTCCTTTCTTCTCTCCTTGGGGCAGAGGCGGCCCATGAAGTCATTGAGCGTCCCCAAAGGGCAGACCCAGCCGCAGAAGACCCTGCCGAACACGAGGGTGAAGGCGACAGTGATAAGTGATAGCAAGAGGGCTGTGGGCACGGCATGGGAGGAGAGGAAGGTTGTGATGAGGATCAGCGGATCAAAGTGCAGGAAGACGCGGACGGGATAGGCGATCTCATCCGTCCCCTTGTAGGCCGTCAGGACAAAGAGGGTCAAAAAGAGCGCCAGGAAGGACCACTGGCTCAAACGCCTGAGCCACCACCACTTTATCCCGGGAGATCTGCCCTTGCCTCTACCCTTAGGAATCGGCCTTGACCTCCTTGATCCGCAGCTTTGTCAGGTCCATGCGCCCCAAACCCCGCTGCGAGGCGATACGGAGATGATCCATCTCCTTGGGCTGGAGCCCGAAGAGTCTGGCACCCATGGCATCGATGGCCACCTGGTCGATCCCTGCTGCCACCGTGTTGAGTCGTTTGACATACTTTAAGCTCCCACCCTGGGGGCCGTTGGCCGTCAATATCCGGATTGCATCGAGGACGACCAAGGTCGGCTTGAAAAAGGCGGCGAGATCCACAATGGCCTGATCCAATTTCCAGTGGATGCGGCCACGGTCGCCGCCGACCAGGCCCATGAGGTTCTTCATCCCCATGGTGACCCGGGCCAGGCTGTGGTGCTTGAGGATGGGGCAGTTGATTATCTTGTCCACCTCCATTGCCTCCTGATAGACCTCCCAGGTCTTGAGGTCCTCACCCTTGATCTCCATCCGCCGGAACTTGCGCTCCTCCATATAGCTTACGTTCGCACCTGCCTTTTTGGCCGCCGCCATGATCCCGCTGCTCACATAGGAGCGGCGGGGGTCCTCGCAGGGGTTGTCGAAGACCTTCACCTCCTTGGCACCGGCCTCAAGGCACAGACGCACCAGGGTCGCCACGAGCTCCGGATTGGTGGTGGCGGCCTGCTCAGGCGTACGATCCCACGCTATGTTGGGCTTTACGAGGACGACGTCCCCGCGGGAGACGAATCTGCCCATGCCACCCAGGGCCAGCACGGCCGCCTCCGTGATCAAGGCAGGGGAGGTCCCCCGAGAGATCACCACGTCAGGAGGGAATTGCGTCGCAGCAGAGCATACGGCCCTCCATGGCCAGGGGGTCAGGACCGCCCCCGCCAGGAGCAGTTTCAACACCTCTCTGCGCGTCAGCTTCGACATTTGTTCTCCCATCCTTTTTAATATATATGTTCACCTGGGGGGAGTCAAGAACGTGGGAAAATTGACAATCCCTGTCCTTTTCTCGTATTATGCTCTTTGAGAAGGAGGGGCAATGCTGGGGATCATCGCGGGGGGGGACTTCTCCCTTGAGGGGATGGAGGTAGCTGACAAAAGGGTGATGGAGACCCCCTTTGGGGAACCATCGGACCACTTCACGATAGGTCGTCTGGGGCATAGAGAGATGGTATTACTCCTTCGCCACGGCCCCCAGAGGATCCCCCCCCACCGCATCAACCACCGCGCCAACATCTATGCCCTCAAAAAATTGGAGGTGACCGAGATAATCGGGGTCAACTCGGTGGGGAGCCTCAGGGAGGAATTACCCCCAGGGCGGATCGTGATCCCCCACGACTACCTCAGCCCCTGGGGGATCCTGACCTTTTACGAACACCACGTCGTGCACATCACCCCGAGCCTGGACGCGGGGCTGAGGGAACGCCTGATTCGGGCCGCCAAGGAGGCAGGGGCGGCATTTGTACAAGAAGGGGTCTATATCCAGACCATCGGCCCCCGCCTGGAGACCAAGGCGGAGGTCGCCATGCTGAGAAACTTCGGCCACGTGGTGGGGATGACCATGGCCCATGAGGCCACCCTCTGCCAAGAGGTGGGGGTGGCCTACGCGAGCATCTGTTCGGTGGACAACTACTGCCATGGCATCATTGACGCACCCCTCACCGAGGAGGAGATCTTCCAGCGGGGGCGGGAGAATGCCGCCACCGTCAATAAGATCTTGATTCGGGTGATGGAGGAGATGGAATGAGCATCTTGATTAAAAGGGTGCGGCTCAATGGCGAGACCAAGGACATCTTCATCGAGGGGAATAGAATCAAGGAGATCGGCGACCTGCCGGATCTGAAGGCCGATGAGGAGATCACCGGCGAGGGTAAGGCGGCCGTACCTTCCTTTATCAACGGGCATACCCATGCCGCGATGACGTTGCTGCGGGGGTATGCCGACGACATGCCGCTCAAGGAGTGGTTGGAGACCAAGATATGGGTCGTCGAGGCCCACATGACGGAAGAGGACGTCTACTGGGGGACCAAGTTGGCCTGCCTGGAGATGATCAAGGCAGGGACAACCTTTTTCAACGACATGTACTGGCACTGGCGGGGTACGGCCAGGGCAGTGCAGGAGATGGGGATCAGGGGCGCGATAAGCGCCGTCTTTATCGATCTCTTCGATACAAAAAAAACGAGGGAACAAATAGCGCTCAACGAAAAGCTCTATGCCGGCCGGGAGGCATTCGGCTCCCGGGTGGTCTTCACCCTCGGTCCCCACGCCATCTACACGGTCTCGGAGGAGGCGCTGCGGTGGTGCGCCGCATTCGCCCAGGCAAAGGGGCTGTTGGTCCACTTTCACCTCGCCGAGACCGAGGAAGAGGTCAATCGCTGTTTGGAGGCCCACGGGGTGCGCCCGGTGCGGTATTTGGAGCAGATCGGGTTTCTGGGGCCTCATCTCATCGCCTGTCACTGCGTATGGCTGGACGAGGATGACATGGACATCCTCAAGGCCCACGGGGTGCGGGTGGTGCACAACCCCACCTCCAACATGAAGCTCACCGTGGGAGGGGTCTTCCCCTATCCCCAGCTACGGGGGCGAGGGGTGATTACCGCCCTGGGGACCGATGGGTGCGCCTCCAACAACAACCTCGACATGCTGGAGGCCGCTAAGCTCGCCTCCCTCCTGCAGAAGTTCCATACGGGGGATCCGGTGGTGATGCCGGCCCGCGAGGCCCTGGAAATGATCACCGTTGAGGGGGCCCGGGCCTTCGGTCTGGAAAGCGGCCTCATCGAGGCGGGGATGTGGGCCGATATCGCCCTGGTGGATCTGGACACCCCCCAGCTCACCCCCCACTTCCATCTGGCATCCGACCTCATTTATGCCGCCAATGGTTCCTGCGTTGATACCCTGATCTGCGATGGGAGGATCCTCATGCGGGGACGCCGCGTTGAGGGGGAGGAGGAGATTATGGCGAAGGCCCGCGAGAAGGCCTTTGCTCTGGTCAAGCGCGCTGCCGGATGACTTTTATCGTTGACAAGACCTTGGGAAAACTGGCCAAATGGCTCCGCATCCTGGGCTACGATACCGTCTATTGGCGCACTGATGACCTCGAGGGGATCCTGCAACGGACCCAGGATGAAGGCAGGGTCCTCATCACCAAGGACACCAAGCTCTACAAGGGCACGGGGTTATTAGAGGCGCTACTGATTCGAGAGGACAACCCCTTCCGGCAGCTTCAGGAGGTGATGCACCACTTCCGACTCCCCGTCAAAAAGGAACGGCTCTTCTCCCGCTGTCTGACCTGTAACACCCCTTTGGAAGAGATAGACTCCGAGGAGGTGAAGGGGGAGGTCCCCGACTATATCTACCACACCCAGCAGGAGTTTTCCCGCTGTCCCTCCTGCCGGAAGGTCTACTGGGCCGGGACCCACTACGGGCACATGACCACGGTGGTGGAACGGTTGCAGGAGG
>MGQF01000018.1:8117-23926 GCA_001797745.1 Deltaproteobacteria bacterium RBG_13_52_11 | reverse complement strand
AAGGGAAGGAAGCTGCTTGCCCCCCAGGGGGGGCGGATCAGACCCACCTCCGACCGGGTCCGTGAGGCGATCTTCGACATCCTCGGTCCGGTATGGACCTTTCAAAAGGTCCTCGACCTCTTCGCTGGCACCGGCTCCCTGGGGATTGAGGCCCTCAGCCGCGGGTCCCAGGAGGCGGTCTTCGTGGAACAGGGGAAGGGTGCCCTCACGGTCCTTAAGGGGAACCTGAAGGCCCTCGGATTGAAATCGAGGTCATGGGTCATCCCCCTGGCAACCAAAAGGGGGATAGGGGTCCTGGGTGAGAAAGGGGAGGTCTTTGACCTCATCTTCATGGACCCCCCCTACGGCAAGGCATTGGTGAGAGAGACCCTCGAAGAGATCGCCCGGGGGGGGGTCCTCGCCACTGCAGGGGTCATCGTGGCCGAGCACTCGTCGAGAGATGAGATTCTCCCGCCTTCCAGCCTGGCGCTCTCCCAACGGCGCAGATACGGGGATACTACTGTTTCTTTTTTTCATGAGGTCTCTCCGTCGCCTTGAAAAGGTACCACTATCCTCTGTCCTCTCTCGATTACCGTGCCGGGGCACTATACCCTTGACATATTTTCGGTTTTCCTTAAATTATAGTTAAAGGGACAAAGGAGTACGGAGATGATCAAGGCGAAGCTGTGGTTCACGTGTGCGGCCATGCATGATCCCGTCACACCCGTTATCGCGCGCCCAGCCCTCATCGGCTGGGATGCCAAATTCCGGGGGGTGGACCTGCAGATCGAACGGGGCTTCAGCGGCGAGGAGCTGGTGCGCAGGATGAAGGGTTGGGTGACAATCGATCCCCTTGAGGTCATCGAGGTGGTTAAGGGGCACGGCAGGCTGCGGGTGCTGGACGAGCGGGATTTGGCAGTGGAGGTGGAGACCATGGGAGACTACGAAAAGCTCTCGCAAGCCCTCAAAGATAGATTCGGCGAGGAGGTGACCTTGGAGCTCATGTCCAAGCAGGGATGATCTCTCATGATCAAAAGATGGTCAGACTATCGCCGAGAGGTTTTTTATTCTTTTGAAACTATGTCGATCGAACCGAGATAGGACCACGAGGCAAGGGAGAAAACGACAACAATGGAAATCAAGCAGAGTATACTCCCCGATCTTCCAGAGCGTTTGAGCGGGTTGGGCGAGCTCGCTGCGAATCTCTGGTGGAGCTGGCATCCTGCCTGCCGGATGCTCTTTAAGATGCTTGACCGACAGATCTGGAAAGAAAGCAGCCATAATCCGGTCAAAATGCTTAAAGAGCTTTCCAGCGAGGCCTTGAAAGCAGCCGCACGTAACCCTCAATACCTACGTAACTATGACGAGGTGCTTGCTCAGTTCCGACAATATATGGATGCAACAGAGGGATACTTTTCGGAACATGTCTTTGATCCAAACCATTATCCAATCGCCTATTTTTCCGCAGAGTATGGATTGCATCATTCCTTACCTTTTTATGCCGGTGGATTAGGCTTTTTGTCCGGCGATTATATCAAGGAATGCAGCGACCTGAGGGTACCTCTGGTTGCGGTCGGCTTCATGTATCCGCAAGGCTACGTACACCAGCACATCCGTGAGGACGGCTGGCAAGAGAACATAGACGAAACTTTGGATCGGGATGCAGCATCGATTTTCAGGGTTCTCAACGAAACCGGAGACCAGCTGGTGGTCAAGGTACCTTGGATAGAGCCTCCGATCCATGTGGCCGTATGGCGGATGGCAATCGGCCGTATACCCCTTTACCTGCTCGATACTGATATAGAGATCAATGATCCCTGGAACCGAAGGATATCTCAACGCCTCTATATCAGCGATATCGAGCAGAGGTTGCGCCAAGAAATCGTGCTCGGCATCGGTGGGTCCCACGTTTTGGCCGGTCTTGGTATCAAGCATTCGCTCCTCCATCTGAATGAAGGACATGCCGCTTTTGCCTTGTTGGAGCGTATCAGGGAGCGCGTGCAGGGAGGGATGAAGTATGAAGAAGCTGTGCAGCAGGTTCGAAAGACCTCCGTGTTTACGACCCATACGCCGATTCCAGCCGGCCATGATGTCTTTCCCTTCGAAATGATGGAAAAATATTTTCACTCCTCATGGCCGACTTTTGGGCTGAGTCGTGACACCTTTTTCCAGTTGGGGATCAACCCCAAAGAGCCTAATGCGGGTTTTAATATGACGGCCTTTGCCCTCAGGCTGTCTGGATATCGTAATGGAGTCAGCAAACGCCACGGGGAAGTGGCCCGTCGGATGTGGCAGCCCCTCTGGCCCGAGGTGCCGGAGCAGAACGTTCCCATCGATTATGTGACTAACGGTGTGCACGTCCCCACATGGATAGAACCAAAACTAGAACTCCTCTTTAATAGATATCTTGGCCCCACCTGGCTGGCGGATCATGACAACGAGGCGCTATGGAAGCGGATCGACGCTATACCGGATGAGGAGGTATGGAAGACCCACTACTGGTTAAAAATCAAGTTGATCGACGCGATCCGGGAGCGTATACGCCAACGCTGGGCAAGAAACCATGTCGGCCTTTCAGTCGTGCGCGCCGGGGGGACCTTGTTGGACCACTCGGTCTTGACCCTGGGGTTTGCTCGCCGGTTTGCCACCTATAAGAGGGCGGACCTGATCTTTTACGACCTCGGGCGTTTTAAAAAAATTCTGAATGATCGCTGGAGGCCCATACAGATTATTTTTGCCGGCAAGGCCCACCCCGCGGATGACCCAGGCAAGCGCATTCTTCAGAGGATATTTAATGCGGCTCGGGATCCTGAATTGGGGGGAAGGATCGCTTTTGTTGAAGATTATGAAGAACAAGTGGCACAATACCTGGTCCACGGCGTGGATGTCTGGCTCAATAATCCCCTGCCGCCCATGGAGGCCAGTGGTACCAGCGGTATGAAGGCCGCCCTTAACGGAGTGCCTCACCTCAGTATCATGGATGGGTGGTGGGTGGAGGGATTCCATGGGAAGAACGGCTGGGCCTTTGGCCAGGAAGAGGTTAGTGACAGCAGGGACCAGGCGGACGCCGAGGCCATTTACCAGATTCTGGAAAAGGAGATCATTCCCCTCTATTATACGGTCTCCGATGACGGCATACCGCATGGCTGGGTCAAGGTTATGAAGGAATCCATCAAGAGCAATGGGCCAAGGTTCTCCGCCCGGCGGATGGTCAAGGAATATATCGCGAACTTTTATGCCAATGCCTTGAAGGAGGCGTAGGAGGCACGATCAATGGGGGGTATTTTTAAAGCTTACGACATACGAGGCTCCTATCCCGATGAATTAAATGAGGCGACGGCAAAGAAAATCGGTGCTGCCTTTGTCCTCTTGCTCAATGCCCAGAGCATTGTGATCGGACGTGATATGCGGCTTTCGTCTTCAGCGCTTGCCAAGGCCTTTATAGAGGGAGCCATCGCATCAGGGGCGTCAGTCACCGATATCGGGATGACCTCCACCCCTCTGCTCTATTATGCCATCATCGACGGGCGGTTTGACGGTGGAGTCATGGTGACGGCGTCCCATCTCCCCGGCGGGATGAATGGCCTAAAACTCTGCCGGGAAGAGGCCATTGCCTTGAGCGGAGACCAGGGGTTGCCTGACCTGGAACGGTTGGTGCATGAAGGGCTACCTGTACAGCGAAGCCATCCCTCAGGGGGTTCTTACCAGGAACTCGATATGGTGGATAGGTATATCGAAAAACTGAGCAGCTTTGTCCACAACCCAAGGCCATTAAAAATTGTGGTGGATGCGGGAAATGGCATGGCCGGGCCGGAGGTATCCGGCTTCTTCAAGAGGGTTCCTATCTGGACCCTGATACCCCTCTATATGGAACCAGATGGGAGATTCCCCCACCACATTGCCAATCCTCTCCTGCCGTCCGCCACCCGTGATTTGCAGGCCATGGTGCGTCGGGAAAACGCGGATATCGGTGTGGCCTTTGATGGAGACGCCGATCGTTGCGGCTTTATCGATGAAAAGGGAGGACGAATCCCTGAGGCCCTGGTAACGGCACTCATCGGCGAGTTCCTTCTGACTAAGGAGCCGGGGGCAACGATCCTTTATGACTTGCGTTCAAGCCGAATTGTCCCCGAGACCATTACCCGGCTTGGAGGAAAGGCGGTACGAACTCGGGTAGGTCACGCCTTTATCAAGGCCACGTTGAGAGAAGAAAATGCCTTGTTTGCCGGCGAACTTTCCGGACATTATTACTACCGGGATATGGGATTTACCGACAATGCCATCTTTACCATGATCCAGATGTTGAACTTTCTATCTTTGAAGGATATCCCTCTTTCACGCTTAATTCACCCTCTCCAAAAATATTACGCAACGGGAGAGATCAATATCCGGGTAAAAGATAAAGATGCCGTTTTCACTGCCCTCGAGGAGAACTATAAAGATGCCAGGAAAGATCATCTGGATGGATTGAGCATAGAATACGACGCCTGGTGGTTTAACCTCAGGGCGTCCAACACGGAACCCCTCATGCGTCTGAACCTGGAAGCGAACGACGCAACTACACAAGAAGAAAAGAAAAAAGAAATTCTTGAAACTATCGGCAAGGCTGACCCTTCTATGAAGATGGAGGAGTAGGCGCATGATCTAGACCGCGTTTTTAAAAAACGATCGCACCTATGATCTGAGACATATACCTTTATCGTTAAAGGAAACAAAGGGCTTCTCCTGTCCGAGCACGTTCTGGCTAAAGGGGATTCAGTTCTACCAATTGCGAGGTAGACCTTTTTGTGTTTTTTGCCAGACGGTATCAAGGAATCTAAGATGAACGAGATCGCACAAGCCTTTTGGAGTGTCGCTGCATCTGAATTACTCAACCAACTACACACAACACCCCAGGGCTTAACAGAAGACGATGCCAACGAAGATTTTTTACACGAAGGTAAAATTTTGAAGAGAAAAAACTAACAGAAGGTCCACATAGTCTTCTTTTTAATGGGGAGCGGATCGGAGAATGCAACTGGAGAAATGCTCACCCAACTATTTAGAAGGGACAAGCAATGGTGGAGGAAAGAGCATTTGCGTTAGCATCTATAAAAAAAGGAGGATACTTATGGTGAAACGTTTTCCCAATTATTTAGCGTGCTCGGGACTGGTGTCGATGTTGCTCATTGCATGCCTTTTTACCGCGTGTAACAAGCAGAATGATCAAACCCAAAAATCAACAGATGGTCCTGTTTCACCGTTATCGATTGATGTCCAGACGGCAACGAAAGCCGCCACATCGGTAGACTTGAGCACTGCCATCGTGCGGGTGGCACAGCAGACTATCCCCGCTGTGGTGCACATTGAGGTGACTCAGCGCCAAGAGGTGGCGAGCCCCTTATTACCGTTCGAGGATGATCCTTTCTTTCAACGCTTCTTTGGCATTCCTAAAGATATGCCGAAAAAGTTCAGGCGGGAATTAAAGGGCCTGGGAACGGGGATGATCATGGATTCCCGGGGGCACATCCTCACCAATAACCATGTAGTGGCAGGAGCCACAAAAATTCAGGTACTTCTAGCAAGCGGTGAACAGTACCCTGCAAAAGTCGTGGGTACTGATCAGAAAACCGATTTGGCGGTGATTCGAATTTCGGCAAAGGGATCTCTCCCTTCCGTGACCTTCGGAGATTCTGACAAGGTGCAGGTGGGTGAGTGGGTGGTGGCCATCGGCCATCCACGCGGTCTAGATCAGACGGTCACGCAGGGGATCATCAGCGCCAAGCATCGGACGGGAATTACGGATCCCAGCACCTACCAGGATTTTTTACAGACTGACGCTGCTATCAATCCGGGTAATAGTGGTGGTCCTCTTTTGAACCTTCAGGGAGAGGTGATAGGGGTGAACGCTGTGATTGTATCGGCATCGGGCGGTTATGAGGGGATCGGTTTTGCTATCCCCAGCAATATGGCCCTCTATATCGCCAGGCAACTGATTGGCCATGGCAAAATACAGCGGGGGTGGTTAGGTGTCAGCATACAGGACCTCACCCCGGAGCTGGCCAAATCGTCTGGCAGGGAAAGTACAAAGGGCGCATTGATCGCTGAATTAGTCAAGGGGGGACCGGCAGAGAAAGCCGGGTTGAAAAAGGGCGATGTCGTGATCGCATACCAGGGGAAAGAAATAAAGGATGCCACTACGCTTCGGAACGAGGTGGCCGCAAGCACCATTGGTCAAGAGGCGAAGGTGGGCGTGTTGCGCAATGGGAAAAAAGAAGAGTTTACGGTCAAAATCGGCAATTTGGGGGATGCGGCAAAAATGCTCTCTGCCTCCGTCAAAGAGCGTTTGGGAGGAGAATTCAGATCTGTAACAACCAAAGAGGCCGAAAAGTATGGTTTGAATTCCGGACAAGGGGTTGCTATTGTTCAGATGGACCCCAAGGGGCCTCTTGGGCAGGCTGGTTTTGAAGTAGGGGATATAATCCTGGGAATCAATGGTCAATCTATTGATAACCTGGAAGGCTTTATTAGTCTGGTGAATACTTTGAAGGCAGGTCAAAAAACAGCGGCGCTTGCGCTTGACCACCGAAGTGGCAATTCCGGTTATGTCGAGGTGGTTGTGAGATAAGAAGAGAAATGTGCGATGACTTTTAGAGGACAGATAGAAAAATCAAGGTCTTGCGCGGCAGCGAGAGGTCCATACACGTCCAAGAGGATCTTGTTTTTGAGGTTTGCGGGCGTCATGAAGATAGGTTGTTAATACAAGAGAGTAATCACTGGGGCGGCTCAGCCGCACAATATCTATCGCAAAGCTCGCAGCGAAAAGGGCCGGAGAGTCACGAAAAGTGCACAACCTTCTCCTGAACCGACACCCCGAACATATGAGAGAGGACCATCATCAATGAAAACGGCCCTGAAAATGTCGGGCACATCCTGATCAATCATACCCTTGGTACTCAGTCATATTTCTGTGAACGGTATCACAGCTAGGAAAAGGGCTCGGTGGAACATACCATCGGTCTCATCAGATGCCTCTTGCCAAAGAAGAGAGATTCTGCGACAATTACCCCAGAGCAACTCAAACAGATCGAGGACTTACTCAATAACAGACCTCGTCCGGTTTGAACTATAGAACCCCTCATGAGGTCTTTAACGAAAGTAGTGCACGTGCTCCTTGAATGTAGAGCATTGCTAAAAACGGTTTACCTGTGGGAATGGAAGGTACAAACATTTTCGCAAGACGATCTTTTGTAGGTTAACCAGAAAATACATGAAGACATTTTTATTGCTGCTCGTGATATATAGTTTAGGGTTTGTCAGCGCCATTCCCGTGGGGCCCGCCCAGATCGAGATTGCGAAACGCTCCCTGCACAATCACCTGCGGTCTGCCGTGATGGTTGTGTTTGGTTCTATTTCTTCTGATTTCATGTATGGCACAATCGCCTTATTCGGAGTAGCGCCTTTTTTTGACAACCCCAAAGCAGTCGCCATTTTTGAGCTCTGCGGCACAATAATCCTCTGGATTTTGGCGTTCTTCACCTTGAGACAAGGCGCTCAGCTGCATTCGCTGGGGTTTGACCGTTTAATTTTGAAGAGCAAACGCATTGCATTTATCACAGGCTTCTCTCTTTCGGTCGTTAACCCCATGATGATCTTCTGGTGGCTCATCGGCGTTCAAATTGTGAGGCATTTAAATCTGGTTGACACATTTACTCCCGCCCTTTCCCTCTCCTTTGTCTTGTTTGGGGGTTTGGGGCTCGCAACATATTTGATTGCCCTCGCCGTGGCCTTACATTGGGCTAAAAAGTTCTTCTCAAACAAGGCTATGCAGAAGATCTATATGTCGCTCGGCATTGTGCTTATCATCTTATCTTTGTATTTTCTTATTAATTCATTAAGGATTTTGCTTGGTTAATTATTGTGAGGGATAGTTCCCTCGCAAAAATTATTTGCCATTACTGTTTTGAACATTGTAATTCGTATCTTGATTTATGAAGCGGCCCTTCAACAAAAGACGTGGGGGACATATCAATCGGTTCAGAGAAGAATATGGGCGTCATAAAAACACAATGGTCTTCCCCATGCAGATGTCTATCGATCCATGATCCCATTAGAAACCCTTCTGAAGACCTACGGTTATTGGGCTATTGTAAGAGGCACCTCAGCGGGGCGAACGGTCAGGACGCCCTGAGACATCGCGTTTGCGCGGCGTTTTCAGGGTGAGGCCTTTAATTATGGCAAGGCAATGCAGATATACTTATTTTGATATGGGTTCGATATTTTTAACGTGCCAAAAACTGATTTCGTGTCAAATCAAAATTATGCTATAATAAAATGTCAGACTTAAGGAGAAAAACACGTATGAGGCACCTTATCGGCGATGATACAGATACTGGAGAGAGATAATGTTTGGTGACTCTGTAGGGAGGATGAAGAGAGATATAATGCTTCGTAACTTTTTACGCAAATTTGGCATCGCCAAGACGACACTCATAGCTACATTTTTATCAATTCTTTTCTCATTTCTGTTGTATTTGTGCATTGGAACCGTTTTAGGTGAAATCACACCCGTTGGTATTCTTTCCTCCGCTATAATCCCTGCTTGTGTGGCCCCACCAATTGTGTATTCCATTTTTCGTCTTTCACAAAGACTTGGCCTTGCTGAGAAGGAGCTGATAAACGCATATAATAGTTTAGAACTACAGGTTAGGCTGCGCACGGCCGAGCTTGTCACAGCGAATAGACATTTGCAGGGTGAAATTGTCTTGCGCACTCGGACAGAAGGGAAGCTCAAGAAGGGTGTTGAGCGATTGAAAAAAAGCCTGGAAAAAACGATCATTGCCATTGCCGCGGTAACAGAGATACGGGATCCGTTTACCGCTGGTCATCAAAAACGGGTGACAAAGCTTGCCTGTGCCATTGCCGAGGAAATGGGGCTTCCCAAGGGTAAGAACGAAAGGCTCCGTCTGGCAGCTATTGTTCATGATATCGGCAAGATACATATACCTACTGAAATCCTCATCAAGCCCACCCAGTTAAGCGAACCCGAATTTACTATCATTGAGGCTCATCCCCAAATAGGTCATGATATATTATATGGGATCACATTTTCCCGGCCGATTGCCAAAATCGTCCTGCAACATCACGAATTGCTGGATGGTTCTGGCTATCCCCAGGGTCTTTCGGGTGATGAGATCGTGGTGGAGGCGCGGATCTTAGCGGTAGCTGATGTTGTTGAGGCCATGCTCTCGAACCGACCCTACCGACCGGCCCATGGTATAGAGGGTGCATTAGAGGAAATTTTGCACAACAAGGGTGCCCTTTATGATTCTGAGGTCGTCGATGCCTGCTCGAGGGTCTTTTACGAGCGGGGCTTCATGTTCGAGTAGTGCGCACATGCGGTACTGAGCAATCCATACCCTGATACTACTGCGGTTGGATTGTATGCGGGACCTAGAGGGAGGGTTGAATCATCATTGATTGCAGGCGATAAAATGGTGGCGGTGCAGGGAATTGAACCCCGGACACTGCGGATATGAGCCGCATGCTCTAACCATCTGAGCTACACCGCCACGGCCATTATTGCATGTAAGGACAGGAAGGTTGTCAACCCTGCCTTCCCCGCTACTTACCGATTTCCCTCCGCATCCTTGTGATGGTCTCTTTGCGGTCGGGGGTGCCGAAGATCCCCGAACCCCCAACGAAGATATCGCCCCCGCGTCGCGCCACCTCCCCGATGTTGTCCACCTTGATCCCCCCGTCCACCTCGATCTCGGCATTCAGTTTCCGTTTGGTGATGATTTCCTTCAACCGCTCGATCTTGGGGAGCATCGCGGGGATGAACTCCTGCCCTCCAAAGCCCGGGTTCACCGTCATGATCATCACCAGGTCCAGATCGGGCAGGATGTAGTCGAGGCTCTCAAGGGGGGTAGCGGGGTTGAGGGCCACCCCTGCCCGGACCCCTTTTTCCTTGATGGCGTGCACCGTTCGGTGCAGGTGGGTACTGGCCTCCACCTGGACGGTGAGGATATCGGCCCCGGCCCTGATAAATGCATCGAGATAAAAGTCGGCGTTCTCGATCATAAGGTGGACATCCAGCGGGATGCTCACCACCTTTTTGAGGGCATTGACCACCACGGGGCCGATGGTGATGTTGGGGACGAAGTGTCCGTCCATCACATCCACATGGATCCAGTCAGCCCCGGCCTCGATGACCTCCCGGACCTCATCGGCCAGGCGGGCCAGATCGGCCGAGAGGATGGAGGGGGCTATCCGCTTCATCCAGCCGACCCCGCTGCGGGCTGGGCGATCTTGCGGGTCATCTTTTTCAACCTGTTGATTTGGCGCTTGTAGATAGTTGCCATCCGCTTGTCGCCCTTGGTCAGGGCCTCTGCCCGCTTGGCCTTGATGGAGACGATGCGCTTTTTCAGCTCCTTGATGCTCAGATCCGCCTTCGCCTTCTTTTTGGCGCCTTTGCGGGGCCGAACCTCAGTGATCCCCTTGGCCTTGCGGATGAAGTCCAGGAGCTCTTCCTTCTTCATCCCGCTGACACCTTCCGCCCCCAGCTCCTTGGCTAGATCCCGGAGCTCCTTGATAGTCATCTTAGGTAACTGTTTGGCTAGGTCCTCCATATCTGTCATGTCCGTTCCCCTTTTCTGTGCCCTCTAATTGAGACCTATTCCATAGCAGAGATCACGGGAAAAATCAAGGCCTGTGACAGAGGGGTTGCCTTTAACGTCTTGGTGCATTAGTAAGGGTGGAAAGAGGGGTAAGGCCAAACTGAGCACGCAGGTGACCCCTATCGAGCCCCCTGGCCCGAACACAACGGTCTTTGTCAGACGACAGGTGGGGGACGTCCTTAAATAATTCAATAAATTTTTTGCCTTTTATGCAGCCCGATGCCTCCGCTCCGCTATGAGCATGCTGCAGACAGTGGCAACGAAGGCCATAATTGTCGAAAGGATAAATACCAGTTGATAACTCCCTGTCTGATCAAAGATCACCCCGCCCATATATGCCCCAAAACCTCCGCCCAGGTGATGAACGGTGGTGATGAAACCGGAAAGGAGACCGATATGAGAAAAACCATACATTCTTCCGATTAAGGTAGCGGTGAGGGGGGCCGTGATGAGGTGGGTTAAGCCAAAGACCAGTGCGAAGACATAGAATGAGGCGAGGTTCTGATACCTTAAGATCATAAGAAACAGGAATACCCGCATGACAAAGGTGAGGGCAATGGGGATTTTATTCCCGATCACGTCAGAGGCAGGTCCGGCAATCAATATTCCTACCAGGCTCATCAATCCATACCAGGCCAGCATATTTCCTGCGCTTGTGGGCGATATCCCGTAGTCGGTGACGAGGGGGACCAGATGAGTCGTCACCAAAAAATCCCCGCTGCCGCATATGAACATGACAATGAGAAAGAGCCAAAAGGAGTAGGTACGCATGGCCTCCCGTAGTCCCAGATCCTGTAGGGTCTCATCCGAAGAAACTGCGTGGTCTCCCGCTTCCTTTTTCCTTGCATCCTTATGGCCGAATGGCATCACACCAAGATCATCGGGATCCCCTCGAATGAACAGGAGCGCTAGGGCTATATTGACCACTAACATGATCACGCCGATATAAAAATGTGAGATCCTCCATCCATAGTGCAGCGTAATGATGGTGAAAAGCGGGATGAGCGCAAAGTGCCCCAAGGAACCGCCGGATAGGGCGAGGCTAATGGCAAAGCCGCGCCATTTTGCAAACCACTTGCTCGTCAGGGCCGCTATTATGGGAGCGCTCGTCCCGCCAAACCCAATGGCGGCTAAGATCCCATAAAATAAATAGAATTGCCACAATGAGCTCACCGCGGCAATGAGGATGTATCCCGCAGCGAGGAAAACAGTTGAGATGCAAATGACCCACTTGGGGCCATACCGGTCATAAAATTTGCCCACGGCGGTAAGAGACAGGGCATAGAGGACCATATTCAGGGAAAAGACCAAGGACATGGTGCCTCGACTCCAGCCGAATTCCGCAATCATCGGTTTAAAAATTACCCCGAAGGAAAAACGGGCACCTGAATTAAAGAAGAGTATGGCAAACGAGGCGGCCACGATATACCAGCCGTAAAATAGCTTGAACCTGTGGGGTGCTTTTCCCGGCATCACCATATACGCTCCATTTTCCTCAACCTCTGATGCAGGACGATTCAGAAAAACCTTAATATCATTATTACGATGATCTTGAAATCGTTATTTTAATGACCTGCTTTTCAGGTATCATCAATCAATACCGTCTAAATCCCGTATAAGAAGGGGGGCACTCCTTACATAATTCCATTATCATCAAAAATCAACCCACCCTCAACAATTCCTCTCCCATCCCCGTCCTTCCAAGGGGCTTTTTCTTGTCCATGAATGGTTATTATGATACAGTTATTACTATAAGAATCCTATATCATACGAGAAAATTGAGAGGAATGGATCTGTCTCGATTCATCAATATCGCTTTTAGCTTAAAAAGAGGTCGGGGAAATGTCAGTCAAGGAACACATGAAGCACGTGGACGGCACGAAGAAGGGGGATATCACGCTCTATGCCCTCAGCACCTGTGGATGGTGCAAGAAGACCAAGGGCCTGCTCAATGATTTGAATGTCGACTATCACTATGTGGACGTAGATCTTCTACCAGATGCCGACGGTGAGGAAGCCATCAAAGAAATACGCAGATGGAATCCGTCGTGCTCATTTCCTACCTTGGTGATCAATAACAGCAGACGTATTATTGGCTTCAACGAAGAAGAAATTCTAGGGTTGACAAAAAATGCCAGTTAGAGAGATATCTGAAGAGGCGGTAGAGTCTCAGTATCAGCGCCTCAAGCGCGAGGCAGAGTCGGGCGGATATCATCTGAATCAGGATGTCAACTTCACCAAAGATCTGATCCGAGGTTTATTGGTGAACGAGGGGAGATATGGCTATTGGGCTTGCCCCTGCCGACTGGCTTCAGGAATCAAAGATGATGACCTCGACATTATTTGCCCCTGCGACTATCGGGATCCGGACCTGACTGAACATGGATCTTGTTACTGCGCACTGTATGTATCAGGAGACATCTTCAGAGGCAAGAAGGCGCCTGAATCGATACCAGAAAGGCGTTTGCCCGAGCCCGAGAGGAAAAAGATGAAAGCGAGCATTTCACAGCAGCATTTCAAGGCAGGGGAAACCCCGCTTTCTTACCCGGTGTGGCGATGCAAAGTGTGCGGCTATTTGTGCGCCAGGAATGAGCCGCCGGAGCAATGCCCAATATGCAAGGCGAAGAAGGAAAGATTCGAACGGTTCATGTAGGGGTATACCAAGAGAGGGACGTCCTCTATCTTGGAGGCACCGGCCTTCCCCGCACTTTGGTGTAAGGCAGAAGAGGGGATACTTACTGAGCCTTTGCAACCCTGAATCATGGCAACAACACAGCTGACGGTGCAGGGACCTTATGATCTTGCGCTTTCTTTGAAGGCCCGGGCAAGCTTTTCTCCAGGGCCTGCGGAAGACACAACAGCGTTGCGCATAGCGGTGAGAATAGACGGCAAGCCTGTACTGTTGGAAGTCCAACAGGCAGCAAACAAGTCCGCTGTGCTTCAGGTATCATCCCTTGATGATGCGCACCCGGAACGATTACAGGAGCAAGCGGGGTGGATTGTCCTCGCCGATCTTGACCTGCGACCTTTTTACCGTATAGCGGAGAACGATCCGATCATTGATCCTGTTGCTAGGTTGTTTCACGGCATGAAACCGATCCGCCCGGCCACACTCTTCGAGATGGCGGTAGATGCAGTAATAGAACAGCAGATTTCGTTAACCGCCGCCCGCAGAATACGCTCCCGGGTGATCGAGCGCTTCGGTGAGAGGACAGCCGGACTGTGGATCTTTCCCGACCCGGAAACCCTGGCGCGGGCGTCGACAGAAGAACTGCGTGCGTGCGGCCTCTCGGGAAGAAAAGCGGAATATATCAACGGGGTTGCCAGAAACGTCGTAGAGGGTTCGCTCGATCTTGACCAGCTTAAAAACCTATCTGATAACGAAGTGCGTTCAATAATCAGCGGGATTCGGGGCTTCGGGCGCTGGTCAGCGGAATATATCCTCATCCGCGGCCTGGGGCGCCCGGACGCCGTACCTGCGGACGACCTGGCGGTTCGCACGATGGTCGGGAAATACCTTGGCGACGGCAGCCGCATGACGGCAGAGCAGGTGGAGCAGACACTCAAGCCCTTCGTACCTTTCAGGGGGATCGCGGTATTTTACCTTTTGGTGTATCATCGGCTTGCACCCGACAGAAAATGAAAAAAGAAGGTTAAATCTTTATTCTTTCAAAGAACCCGCAACTCCTCACCGGGGGTCTTTTTATTGCCTTAACAGGGTTAATATGATAAAAATAGCGATTATATAACCAAAGGAGACCTTTATGTTCCTGAAATTTCTTCCTAAGGATTTTGATTTTTTTTCTTTGTTCGAAAAACAGGCTGAGTATGCCGTTGAGGCGGCGAGTTATTTAAAAGAGGTAGTGTCGGACGGTGTTTTAGATGAGGTACGTCTTAAGAAAATGCATGATATCGAGCATCAGGGGGATGAAGTTGCGCACACTATTATTGCTCAATTGAACAAAACATTTATCACCCCCTTTGAGCGCGAAGATATCCATGCCCTGACAAAGCAGCTGGATGACGTCATTGATATGATTTATACGATCGCAAACCGGTTAAGGGTGTATAAAATCACGAGGGTAAATAAGGACCTTATCGAATTTGCTGCTGTAATTGAAGCATCTGTTCGTTGCATTGCCAGTGCCGTCAAAGGGATGCGCAATGCGAAAGACAGAAAACCTGTCTCGGAGTCATGCATAGAGATCAACCGTCTTGAAAACGTCGGCGACTTGATGCGAGATAAAGCGCTTGCAGAGCTTTTTGAGACAGAGAAAGATCCTATGATAGTAATCAAGTGGAAAGATATTTACCAGGATGCGGAGACAGTGCTCGATATCTGCGAAGATGTCGCTAATGTGGTGGAGTCTATACTGGTAAAACACGCATAATCTATGACAGTAACCATACTTTTTCTGATTGCACTTGCCCTTGCCTTTGATTTCTTAAACGGTTTTCATGATTCTGCCAACTCCATTGCGACAGTCGTCTCAACGAGGGTACTGTCGCCCCGTTACGCAGTTATCTGGGCCGCCTTCTTCAATTTTATCGCATTTCTCTTCTTCGGGCTCCACGTCGCCAACACGATAGGCAAAGGCATCATTGATATAACGATTATAAATAAGGGGATTATCTTGAGCACCCTGGTAGGTGCCTGTAGCTGGAACATTATCACGTGGTACCTTGGGCTGCCCACGAGTTCGTCCCATGCCTTGATCGGTGGCATGATTGGCGCGGCGTTGATCCAGGCAGGATCCAAGGCACTCGTAGGGAAGGGCATTGTAAAGACGGTCACGTTCATATTTGTTTCGCCTATTGCTGGTCTCCTGTTAGGATTGCTGCTTGGCATCTCCGTTTACTGGCTGTTTAGGAAAAGTACACCGTTGAAAGTCGAGCATATTTTTAGAAAAGGGCAGTTGGTGTCCGCTGCCTTCTATAGCTTGGGGCACGGCGGCAATGATGCGCAGAAGACCATGGGGATCATCGCGGTCCTTTTGTTCAGCGCCGGCCTCTTAGGTACTACATTTTATGTTCCGTTATGGGTTGTCCTCTCCTGTCACGCCGCTATTGCACTTGGGACGATGTTCGGGGGATGGCGCATCGTCAAGACTATGGGGCAGAAGGTCGCCAAGATTAAGCCGGTAGACGGGTTTTGCGCTGAGTCGAGCGCGG
>MGQF01000018.1:4367-8109 GCA_001797745.1 Deltaproteobacteria bacterium RBG_13_52_11 | reverse complement strand
TTGTTTATTTCCACGGCATTGGGCGTACCGGTAAGCACTACGCATACCATCACCGGCGCCATTATGGGGGTCGGTTCGTTGCGCAGATTGAGCGCCGTTCGCTGGGGGGTTGCCAGACGAATCGTATGGGCCTGGATTTTAACCATCCCTTGTTCTGCGGCGATATCCGCATTAGCGTATAGCCTGGTTAAATTGATCAGTTAACTAACAGGGGCCATCATAAAGAAAATATGAGGGGTCGAGTCGTTGATTGGCTCTCTTACTATTATAGAATTGCCCGAATTGGGAAAGGTAAAAGATAAAATTATCCCTTCTTGCTTTACCATAGAGGTGGCAGGAATCATACAACAAGCCCCTTCCTCAAGGGAAGGGGCTTGTCTTTGAGCACGTTTGAAAACCTTATCCAATCAAGCCGCCCCTTTGCCCATGGCCTCCAGGACCAGCTCGGCGATGTCAGTGGCCCGGTATTTGTTCTCCAGCTCTTTCTCCTTGATCCCGTCCACGAGCATGGTGTAGCAGAAGGGGCAGGCGGTCCCCACCAACTGAGGATTGCACTTAACCACGTCTTCAATCCGTGAGTGGTTGATGCGGGTGCCAAGGTGCTCCTCCATCCACATCCTCCCGCCGCCGGCCCCGCAGCAGAACCCCTTGTCTCTGTTGCGCCTCATCTCCACCACCTTCATCCCAGGCAGGGCCCGCAGGATCTGGCGGGGGGGATTATAGACCCCATTGTGCCTGCCGAGGTAGCACGAGTCGTGATATGCGACCTTCAGGGCCAGCTTCTTGGTGAACGTAATCCGCCTCTGGGCGATGAGATTCGCCAAGATCTCCGTATAGTGGTAGACCTCAAACTCCCCTCCAAACTGGGGATACTCGTTCTTGATGGTATTGTAGCCGTGGGGGCACAGGGTGATGATCTTTTTGACGTTATACCCCTTCATGACCTCGATGTTCTGCTGGGCCATGATCTGGAACAGGTACTCATTACCAAGCCTCCGTGCCGAGTCTCCGCAACATCCCTCTTCCGCACCCAGTATGCCGAAGGAAATACCAGCCGCCTGCAGGATCTTCGTCACCGCGGTGCTGACCCGCTTGTTGAGGTCATCAAAGGAGCCGGCACATCCCACGTAGAGCAGGTATTCGACCTGAGAATCCTCTGAGAGGGTCTTCACCCCTAGATCTGCGGCCCAATCTCCCCGCGTTGCGGAGCCGATACCCCAGGGATTGCTGTTGTTTTCCATGTTGCGGAAGGCGACCTGTACCTCCGGCGGGAAGCGGCTCTCCATAAGGGCCATATAGCGGCGCAGGTCGATAAGCTTCGGCCATGGCTCGATGAAAACAGGGCAGTGCACTGTGCAGGCGCCGCACGTGGTACACGACCAACTTACATCATCTGCAATGACCCCACCGCTGATGGGTTTCTCTTCGACTGCCGGTGGCTCTTCCGCAGCGCCTCCGGTCTTTTTCTGTGCCCAGACCAGAGCCATTTCGTTGAGGCGCGCCTTTAGATCCTGGATCACCTGTTTCGGATTCAGAGGCTTGTCGGTAAGGTAGGCAGGGCAGTTATCCTGACATCTTCCACAGCGCGTGCACGCGTCTAATTGCATGAGATCGACCCATGTAAACTCCTCGAGGCGATTGACGCCAAAGGTCTCCGCCGCCTCCATATGCTCAATCGGCCGTACGGCTGCCGGCTGGAGGTTGCGCGTATAAGTGCTGATAAACGTGGTAAAGACATGCAGCAATCTGGTGTAAACGATCGATGCGATGAATATATAGGAGAGGACAACGTGGAACCACCAGATGCCTTTATGCCATGCGAGGGCAGATGCCTGGGTAAGCCCTGAAAAAAATTCACTGCATATCCACCCTACAAAGGACCATCGCTCCCACGGGGCGTTCACCGGGGCATTCAACGCTGCAATCCTGAGCCCCTCTACGAGGAATCCGGTTACCACGATGCTAAAGAGGAGCAGCAGCACCCAAAAGTCATCGGGTTTGTTGTCGAGCCGCTCAGGTTTGGTAATATACCGTCTCCAGGCAGCTATGATGACACCGATCAGAACTGCGAGACCAGCCACTTCAAGGACGAACGAAAAGGTGATATAGGCAGTGCCTTTGAGAAAATGGAGCCCGCTGTAGTGGTCAAAGGCCTCAAGCCCCGTTCCGATAAACAGGATGACAAAACCCCAGAAGATAAGGGCATGCATGATTCCAGGGTATGTGTCTTTGAGGACCCGCCAATGGCCGAATATATACTGTATGACTCCTTTAATCCGTTCCACCATTCTATCGGAACGGTTCGCTTCTGTCCCATGACGCCATAATCTGATTCGATCATAAAAGGCGTATACGAGTATGAGCACCGCAGCGATGGCCAGGATATAATTGACGGTGCCAATCTGCCCGATATTCCAATATAATGGCCTACTTACATCCATCGAATCCTCCTATGGCGCACGGTTGGAGCAGGAGGGGAAGAACAGGGGGGAACCCCCCTGTTCCAACCATGTGGAAGGTATTATTGTAGTTTTTTCACCTCTTGTGTGAACGCGGGCACCACCTTGAAGAGATCGTCAACTACCCCATAGTCTGCCTTCTTAAAGATGGGGGCCTCGGGGTCTTTATTGATGGCCACAATCATCTTGGATGTCCCCATCCCGGCCAGGTGCTGAATTGAGCCGGAAATGCCGCAGGCGACATAGAGGTTAGGGGTGACTACCTTACCGCTTTGTCCCACTTGGTCTGATTGAGGGCGCCAACCGGCATCCACCGCTGCCCGCGAGGCCCCAACAACTCCTCCTAAGACATCAGCCAGCTCCTCAAGAATCTGGAAGCCCTCCGGCCCTTTCATCCCCCTTCCACCGGAGACGATGATATTAGCCTCCGTCAAATCGGGCTTCTCACCACCGGTCTTGATAACCTCCGTCACTTTGACCATGATGTCCTCAGGTTTTACCGCCGCGTTGACCTTTACCACCTCGGGCTTGCGCGCCGCGTCGGGCTCTGCGATTGTCAGGACATTGGGTCTTATGGAGGCCATCTGGGGTGTGGCATCGGAGAAGGCCACGTCCGCATAGACCTTCCCCGCAAACATCGGTCTGCGCACCTGGAGCTTGCCCGCACCATCGAGGCCTATACCGGTACAATCGGTGGCCAGGCCGACCCCCAATCTCCCGGCTACCCGGGCGGAGAGATCTTTGCCGTTTACGCTGGCCCCGAACAGGACGATGGAGGGCTTCTCCTGCTGCACGAGGTCACAGAGGGCCTTGGTAAAGCCGCCTGTCGTGTACGTTCCGAGGCCATCCGCCTCCACACAATACACCTTATCCGCTCCGTAAGAACCTACGGTGGAGGCCATACCCTCCACCCCCGATCCAATCAAGACTGCACAGAGCGGTCCCCCTTTCTGTGCGGCCAACTTTTTGGCCTCGGTCAAAATTTCAAACGTCACCTTTTTTACCTTGCCGTCCTTGTGTTCTGCGTAGACCCAAATTCCCGCCATTGTATCTTCTCCTCTCGTTCCCTTCAGAGTTTTAGATCATCTTTGCCTCTTCTCTGAGTAGCTTGGCTAGATTCGCCGCCTTCTTCTCAGGAGTATCCCCCTCGACGATTTTGCCGGCCTGTCTCATGGGGGGGAGGGAAAACTTCGACACCTGAATCTGAGTCCCTTGCTTCCCAACTTCTGCCGCGCTGAGACCCAAGTCAGCCACCTTTATCGGTTTGAGCTCTTTCTTCTTCG
>MGQF01000018.1:0-4350 GCA_001797745.1 Deltaproteobacteria bacterium RBG_13_52_11 | reverse complement strand
AGCGAAGGATAGCGCGGTTCGTTCAATCCCTTGGTCGCACCGAAGACCGCCGGCAGGGGGACTTCCAATACCTCTATCCCCCCCTCAGCTTGTCGGTGTACCGTCGCCTTCTTTTTGTCGCCTGAAAGTTCAAATTTGACGATCCCTATAACGGAAGGAAGGCCCAAGAACTCAGCGAGGATATGCCCCGCCTGGAAAGAATCATCATCGATTGCTCGCAGCCCGCAGAAGATGAGATCGTATTTCATCCCTTTGATAGCCTTGGCCAACGCCTTGGCCGTAGCATAGGCATCTCCCCCCTGGAAGGCGGGGTCATCGAGGTGAACCGCCTTGTCCGCCCCCATGGCCAGGCCCGTCCTGATGGACTCCACCGCACGTTCGGGACCCAGGGTGACAATGGTGACTGTCCCCCCTCCTACTTTTTCCTTTACCTTGAGGGCTTCTTCCACCGCGTATTCGTCATAGACATTTATCACAAATTTGACACCTTCGTAGTTGATCTCGGTGTTGTCAGCAGTCGGCCTGATCTCCGCCTCGGTGTCGGGCACTTGTTTTAAACAGCAAATAATCTCCATACATTCCCTCCTTAAGGTATTAAATCGATATGCTCACGCTTACTTGTGAATCTCGGCACAAACATTGACTTTACCTAATCATAATCGCATCGTCCTGTCAAGCCCCTTTTCGCCTTTTGAGAGGAAAATTTTGCTTGCTAAATCCTAGTGTTTAACAAGAAATCACAAAAAGGAAGTGAAGAAATGCTCTTGACAGAAGGAGTGGGCGACGTATACTGAATTAAAAAATGTCCTTGGAAATGTAAATTATGAGTGACTAATAGTACAACTAAATAGGTTGAGAGATAGGGTAGTCTCCACGGGAGATAGTACGGCACACCAGAGGCATAAGGGAGAGTCAACGCAACCGGCTTCAGGGGGTGCCGTATTTTTTTCCACCTATTGTTGTAGATCCTTGGCCTTCTTCCTCAATCGATCCAAGAGGATTGCATCAGGCAATTCTCTCTCACCCTATTTTTGGGCGAGAGTAATATAATAACGGTGAATCGATCTGGGCGGAAGATAAAAATAGGGCGGAGGGATAGACGATGTTAGAAGCATTGGCTACATTAATACTGGTGATCGTAGGGGCTGTGTTAATCATTTGTGTTTTGGGTTATGGCATCTACATCACCTTTTACCCCCTTACGAAGACCGTTAAAGGTGGTATTGAGGCCATGAAGGAACAAGATATGCAAAAGGCGGAGGAAACGACCACAGCCGAAGAAAGGGAGGAAGGCCAATCCCAAGTTCCTCCTGTCAAACAACACCCCCCTTCTCGGAAGGGGCGCAAGGGAAAAGCTAAATGAGGAGGTTCAGCAATGGGAATTTTCACTTATGAGGATATGTTTTTAACGAAGGGCATTGAATATCTGCTTGTAATTGATTTTCTTCTGATATTCATTCTCTTTTGGAGGGCAATGACAACCCCTTTAGAAAAGTTAGAAAAGTTGCCGCAACGAGCCAATAAACGCAAAAGGCATGCTGCCTAAAGAGAGTGAATCAAGAATGAGCGATCATGAACTACGTCGGTGAAAACTTCAGGTGTCAGGAGCGCTGAGCAAGGTATTGGATACTGTGACGAAATTAAATCAAGATTGATTCATCATGTTTTTTTGTGATTTCTCTGCTGAAGTTTTGGGAATGATTGTTGCTGAATGTGTAGAACCCATGTGGCCATGAGGTCTGTGGCGAAAAAAGTTGATGTAAAAGCACAACCTTGTTTATGGATGTTAAAGCTGATGTCAAAAGAGATCTTCTGGAGTGTAAAAATACCTTATCAGTTTTAGTTTAGTAAAACGCAACAAATTAAGGAGAGAGAGGATCAATAATGGATAGGAGAATATTTCTAAAAACTTTTGGAGCAGGTTTATTAGGAGCGACTTGCACTCCTTTGGCAGCAGCTAGTCTTAACGCGAGAGAATCTATAGTTCCCGGATACAATGAATTCATGGGTGTTTTAGTCGATACAACCCTCTGCATTGGCTGCCGCAGCTGTGAGGAGGCATGTGCTGGGGCACATAATCTGCCAGTCCCCAATATAAGCGATGATTCCGTGTTTAAGGAAATGCGGGATACCTCGGTAACCCAATGGACTGTTGTTAATCGTTATAAAACTGAAAAGGGAGAGGTCTTTGCAAAGAAGCAGTGTATGCACTGTGGTCAGCCTGGTTGCGTTGCAGCATGTCTGGTAAAGGCAATGAAAAAAAGAGAAGAAGGATCTGTCACGTGGGACACTAATTGTATGGGGTGCAGGTATTGCATGGTATCATGTCCCTTTGACATCCCCAAGTTCGAATACAATAGCTGGAATCCTAGAATTCAGAAATGCAACCTTTGCTGGGAGCAGCTGAGGAAGAGAGAACGACCTGCTTGTGTTGAGGCATGTCCGCAGGAAGCCTTGCTTTTTGGGACAAGGAGGGAACTTGTTGAAGAGTCAAGAGGACGGATATATCGGGAACCTAAAAAATATGTCCATCACATTTATGGAGAGTATGAAGTAGGTGGTACATCATATCTCTATATTTCAGCAGTACCTTTCGAGCAGATTGGCTTTAAGACAGACGTCGGGGCAATCGCATATCCAGAGTATACCACCGGTTTTCTCTATTCTGTTCCCATCGTCTTGATCCTCTGGCCTGCATTCCTCATGGGATTGAGCTATTTAACAAAGCGGGAAGAAGAAATTGGAAGAGGGGGAAGAGGAAGATGAGTGCGAAAGCGGCAACACCAGAAATAAAGAGCTTCAAGGACTTTATGGTCTTTATCCGCGGTGAGTTGAGGCCGAAAGGTAATATCTTTACTCCCTTCAATATCATATCTGTACCGGTGATCCTTCTCGGTGCCATCCTTATTGCGTACCGTATGGTAAAGGGCTTGGGCTCGATTACCAACCTCTCTCAGGATTTTCCGTGGGGCATGTGGATCGGATTCGATGTCATGACAGGAGTTGCCTTTGCAGGAGGCGCCTATGTCCTCACCTTTGTCGTCTATATACTCCGAATCGAAAAATATCATCCCATTATACGGGCAACCGTCCTCAATGGCTTTCTTGCCTATGTCTTTTACGCCGGCGCGCTGGTGATTGATCTCGGTCGCCCCTGGCACATCTTTAATCCGGTCATCGGGAACAAATTCGGGTTGAGCTCCGTGCTCTTTCTCGTTGCCTGGCACTTTATCCTCTATATGATCGCAGAGTTTATTGAAATCTCACCAGCATTTGCAGAATGGCTTGGCTTGAAGAGGATCAAGAAAATCCTTGCGAGCCTGACCCTTGGTGCCGTGGTATTTGGTATCACACTTTCAACATTGCACCAATCAGGCCTCGGGGCCTTATTTATGATGGCAAAGGGGAAGATCCATCCCCTCTGGTATACGGAGTTTATCCCCGTACTGTTCTTTGTTTCCAGCATCTTCGCTGGGCTCTCCTTGGTTATCTTTGAGGGAACGATTAGCCACAAGGTCTTCAGTCAGCAACTCGACGATGAGCATCGGCGATCTCACAGCGACATACTCATAGGGCTTGCCAAGGGATGTTCAGGTGCGATGTTTGCCTATTTCTTTTTAAAAATTCTTATATTCATGCACGGCCGTCACTGGGAATATGTATTTACCGGATGGGGTCAGTGGTATCTACTGGAGCTAATCGGCTTGGTACTTGTTCCTTGCTATCTCTTCCTCCGCGGCGCCATGTATAAAAACCTTACAATCATCCGTATTGCTGCTATTTTGACCATGATCGGGGTCATCATCAACAGGCTCAACTATTCTATCATTGCGTTTAAATGGTATATACCATTACCAGCACACTACATTCCCCACTGGATGGAGATTGAGACGACCCTTGCCATTGTCTTTGCAGAGATATGGGTATTCAGGTGGATAGTAAACCGTATGCCAATTCTCCGAAAGCCGCCTGCATGGGAAACTTAAGGAGGAGCGAGCACTGACGGAATAAGGTGAAGTTCAGAAGATGAGTTATTCCACGATGGAGGATCTCACGAAAGGTGGGCAGCTTTGCGATAAAGGGTATAATGCTATTACATGGGAAGAGGGAGGGGGCATCTTAAACGTAGTTCTTCTGCGTGATTTTCAGGGAATGTAAGAGGTGGCATCGAATGAAGTAATACTATATATTCCATCCTGGATAGGAAGATCAAGATAAGGAGGAGGGCATAATGAAACTAAACATGGGGAAGAAACTGGGTTTGGGTTTTGGTGTGGTTGTGGTGATAATGATCTTAGCTGGGAGCTTTGCCCTTTACCAGTTGAATAAGTCTGTAACTGCCTTTAGGAA
>MGQF01000017.1:25721-39005 GCA_001797745.1 Deltaproteobacteria bacterium RBG_13_52_11 | reverse complement strand
CGCCGCTGGCTCCATGGCCGGATCAGGATGGCCGGGGGGAGGATCAAGGGTCCTCCCCCCCTGTCCCAGGAGGACAGAGAGAGGTTCCTCGCGTTGTTGGAGCGAAGGATCATCACCTTGACGAGGAGGGTAGATGAAGGCAGCTGATTTCCCCATTGATATCAAGGATCATCTCTTTCCCTTTCATACTGATGCCCAGATGGCCTATGAGTGTATCGGGTGTGAGGCACACTACCCCCTCGATCGCTTCCTCTACACCTGCCCGAGCTGCGAAGGGCTGTTGCGCATCTGCGATCTCACCTTCGATCGCCTCACGGAGATCCCTGGGCCCGTGTGGCGGAGGATCTTCGATCACCGCCGGATGCTCAACGTCGACGGGTTAAAGGGGATCTTTCTCTTCCACGAGTTCATCTTCCCCATCATCCCCCTGGATGCCGTGATAAACTTAGGGGAGGGGCATACACCCTTGGTGCGGGCCAATGCAGAGCTGAGCCGCTGGGCAGGGGTGGATTTCTCCATAAAATACGATGGCCTTAACCCCTCGGCCAGCTTCAAAGACCGGGGGATGGCGAGCGCCATCAGCTTCATCAACTATATGATCAAGGTCAAGGGGATCAAGGAGCTGTTGGGGATCTGCGCCTCCACCGGAGACACCTCGGCAGCAGCCGCCCTGTACCTCAGCTATCTCCCCCACGATGTGGTACGCTCGGTAGTCCTCCTTCCTCAGGGGAAGGTAACCCCGGCCCAGCTCTCCCAGCCCTTGGGGAGTGGGTCCACGGTGATCGAGGTCCCCGGGGTCTTCGACGACTGCATGCGCATCGTGGAGCAGTTGGCCGAGGAGTATGAGGTGTGCCTGCTCAACTCCAAGAACCCCATTCGCATCCAGGGGCAGAAATCTTACTCTTATGAAGTAGCCCAGCAGCTCGATTTCCAGACGCAGAATCTCGTGGTGGTGGTCCCCATCGGCAATGCGGGAAACGTCACCGCGGTGATGGAGGGGTTCCTTGATCTGCTTCGGCTGGGGATCATTGAGGAGCTCCCCTTGATCATCGGGGTGCAGAGCGAACACGCCAACCCCGTCGTCCTCTGGCGCGAGCGCGGGGAGTACCGGCCGGTGAAGGTCCGCCCCAGTGTGGCCCAGGCAGCCATGATCGGAAACCCGGTCTCCTTCCCCAAGGTCTCGCAACTCGTCGAGGAACACTTCCGGGAGCGGTTTTTCGCCCTCCAGGTTAGCGAGCAGGAGATCATCGAGGGGATGCTCATCGCCAATCGCCACGGCCACGTGGTCTGCACCCAGGGCGGGGAATCCGTCGTAGGGTTGAAGAAAGGGGTGGAGATGGGCCTGGTGAATGCCAACCATACCGTAGTGGTGGATTCCACCTCCCACCAACTGAAGTTCGCGGGATTCCAGCAGATGTACTTTGAGGATTCCTTCCCCGCGGGATACGATATTAAGCCGCGCGAAGAACTGAGGAATAGACCCATTGCCATGGAGGCCTCGGCAGAGGCTATCGCCCGCCATCTCGGCCTCAAAAAGAAGAAGGGATGAAGCTCGCAGAGATCGGTGAATTCGCCCTGATTGCGGCCATCAAGGAGATGACTGCGGAGGGTGAGGGGGTGATCAAGGGGATCGGCGACGACGTAGCGGTGCTGAGGCCCTCCCCCGGCAAGGTCTTCCTGGTCACTACTGATCTCCTCCTTGAGAAGGTGCACTTCAGGTTAGAGCTCACTGACCCCTATCGCCTGGGCCGAAAGGCCGTAGCAGTCAACCTCAGTGATATAGCGGCCTGTGGCGGAACTCCCACGGCCTTTCTGGTCTCCTTAACAATTCCCGCTGAAACTGAGGTGGCATTCGTGCAAGCACTGTATCAGGGGATGCTAGAGCAGTCTCAGGAGTTCAAGGTATCGTTGGTGGGTGGGGATACCTCCCGAGGAAATGGTCTTCTGATCTCCATCACCCTCATTGGTGAGGCAGAGGAGGGTGCAATCATCTATCGCGAGGGGGCCAGGAAGGGAGATCTGATCTTCGTGACCGGTAGCCTGGGGGATGCTGCTCTGGGCCTGGAGATGCTCAAACAAGGGAAGCGGGATGGAGGACCGGTGCAAAGACACCTCGCCCCTTTACCACGGGTCAAGGAGGGACAAGCGATCGCTCGGCAAAGCTTGGCCACAGCCATGATCGATATCAGTGACGGTCTCGTGGCTGATCTGGGGCACATCGTTGAGACGAGCAAGGTGGGTGCAAAGATCTGGCTCTCACGCCTGCCCATCTCTGAGGAATACCGTAAAGAGGTTGAAGGGTACAGCACCGATCCCTATGCGCTTGCCCTCAGCGGAGGGGAGGACTACGAGCTGCTCTTCACCTCCGCGCCGGAAAAAGAGCGGGCCGTGGGTAAGCTGGCCGAGGAGCTGGGCATCCCCATCCAAGCTATAGGGGAGGTCGTAGATGCCTCGGCAGGGGTTAGGGTCATAGAGGAGGGGGGGAAGGAATACCCTCTCAAGCAAAAGGGGCATGATCACTTTAGATAGGGAGGGGGGAATGGAACGCACCTTTATTAAAGAGATACGCGAGAATGATCTCGTTGAGGGGGTCTTCTGGGTCAAGGAGAAGTCGATGCCCGTCTCACGAAGTGGGGCCCCCTATCTCAGGGTGAGGCTCGCGGACCGCACCGGGGAGATCGAGGGTAGGGTCTGGGACGGGGTCGAGGAGTTCGCCGACCTCTTCGTGCGGGATGACTTCATCCGGATCAAGGCCCAGGCCAACTCGTATCAGGACAGGGTCCAGTTGAACATCAAGTCCATCAAAAAGGTCGGGGAGGCAGAGGTCTCGCTCGATGAATTCCTTCCCTCATCCTCCAGGGACCCTGAGGAGATGCTGGCCGAGCTTGCCGAGATCAGCCAGGGCATCGAGAACGATCATCTCAAAAAACTGGTCATGGCCTTTTTGGGTAACAAGGAGTTTACCCTTCTCTTCAAGCGGGCACCAGGGGCCAAGAGGCTGCACCACAGCTTTCTGGGGGGGCTTCTCGAGCACACCCTCTCCGTGGTCCATCTCATCCAGAAGATCAAGGGGTACTACGAGGGGATCAACCACGACCTGCTGCTGGCAGGCGGGGTCCTGCACGACATCGGCAAGGTCTATGAGCTCTCCTACGAGCGTTCCTTCGACTACACCGACGTCGGCAGACTCGTGGGGCATATCGTCATGGGGGTGGAGATGGTGGATAAGGAGATCGCCCAAATCGAGGGGTTCCCCCCGGAGCTCGCTATGCTGATGAAGCACCTGTTGTTGAGCCACCACGGACAATACGAGTGGGGATCGCCGACCAGACCCATGACCCTGGAGGCGCAGATCCTTCACCACCTCGACGACCTCGACGCCAAGGTCAAGGGGATACAGGAGTTTATACAAAAGGCGGAGCAGGGTGCAACCTGGACCGACTACCACCGGATGTTCGAGAGGTTCTTTTATATAGGGGAGGTGGAGGAAGGGTGATAGTAAAGAACCGTACGGTGGCTCATGGAAAAGAATAGAGGAACTTGATATACTCAACCGACGGCTCAGGAAAATAATATGAAAAGTTGGTCTGAACTGACTGCAAAGGCAGTCGCCCACTACTGGCAAACGCGGACTGCCCAGAGAAGGAAACAGGAGCAGACCGGAAAGGCGGATCAAGGGCTGCGCAGCGCCGTGACCGGTGGTGCGCAGATGGACGGTTTTATCGACCTCTTTACCGAACTTGTTACTGACGCCGGCATCCCTAAGCAATATATATTCAGGAAGAAGGCCGTAGAACTGCCGGGCTTCTTCAGACCCACCAAGGAATGGGACCTTCTTATTGTCCGCGATAGGACATTGATAGCTGCCATTGAAGCCAAATCCCAAGTCGGTCCTTCTTTCGGCAACAACTTCAACAACCGTACGGAAGAGGCAATGGGCAGTGCTCTTGATCTCTGGACGGCCTTCCGCGAGCGGGCATACCTCGAAAGCCCGCAGCCTTTTCTGGGCTATTTCTTCATGTTGGAGGACTGCGAGGCATCAAACCGCCCTGTCAATGTCCAGGAACCTCATTTCAAGGTCTTTCCCGAGTTCGTCGGCGCTTCGTATATGCGCCGCTATGAACTCTTCTGCCGCAAGCTCGTTTTGGAGCGTCACTATACTGCCTCAGCCTTCATCACCTCGTCCGGTCAGGACGGCCTTAATGGTGCGTTCAAGACCCCGGCAGATGATCTGTCAATCGAGCGTTTTGCAAAGATCCTTAGCGCACACGTGACGACCTTTGTGTGAGACTATGCAGTCAACGTTCCATAGACTTATCAATGCTGATGCACGGGACTTGTCGTTCCTGGAAGACGAGTCGGTGCATCTCGTTGTCACATCCCCGCCGTATTGGAACCTCAAGCGGTATAACGAAAACCCGCACCAGCTCGGCCACATTCAGGACTATGAAGCATTCCTTGCTGAATTGGAGAAGGTCTGGCAACATATATTTCGTGTTCTCGTTCCAGGCGGACGATTGGTCTGCGTTGTGGGTGATGTCTGTGTCGCACGGAGAAATTTCGGGCGGCACCTTGTATTCCCACTGCATGCCGACATCTGCGTCATCTGTCGCCGTATCGGTTTTGACAATCTTAATCCCATCGTGTGGCACAAAATTGCCAATGCCTCATACGAGGTTGCAAATGGGTCTAAATTCCTTGGCAAACCATACGAGCCGAACGCCATCATCAAGAATGATATGGAATTCATCCTCATGCAGAGGAAACCGGGTGGATATCGAAAGCCGACAAACGCACAGCGCAAGGCGAGCAAATTGTCCAAGGAGGAATTTGATCGCTGGTTCCAGCAGATATGGAACATCACGGGGGCCTCAACCAAACAGCACCCGGCGCCGTTTCCTTTGGAATTGGCCAGCAGGCTGGTGCGGATGTTTTCGTTCGCCGAAGATACGGTGCTTGACCCCTTTTGCGGGACAGGCACCACCATGGTTGCGGCCTTGCGGACTGGGCGCAACAGTATCGGGGTTGAGATAGATTCTGAATATTGTCGTATGGCGTCTCGCTATCTCAAGGCTGAAAATACAAATTTGTTCTCAAGCGCCACGCTGCGCTTTGAAAAGGCCGCCACAGAAGGAGCATGCCTTGTTAAGGAAGACCAGGCCCTGTATGAAGTCAGACCGGCAAAGAAGAAATTGAGATAGGTCAGCGGGATACAGGAATTTATGGACAAGGTGGAGCAGGGCGCAACCTGGACCGACTACCACCGGATGTTTGAGAGGTTCTTTTATATTGGGGAGGGGGAGGAAGGGTAGGGATAAATATTTAAAATAAGAATATAATCGAGAGGCTTTTTAATTATAAGTTAGGTCTATTTTTATAAATGGGGAGTAAAAAATATAAAGGAAAGCCATGTGTTTATTGTGTTGATGGGGTTTCTAGCGATGGAGAGCATATTATATCGCGGGAGTTTTTCCCACCAACGTATAGGGGTAACCTTCCAAAGGCCCCGGCTTGTAGACCATGCAATGATCGGAAGTCTAAATTAGAGCACTATCTTACAACAGTTCTGCCGTTTTCATCGGATCACGAAACAGCTTTAAAAGCACAGACCGATAAGATAGCGCAACGCCTTTATAAAAACATAGCCCTTAAGAACGAATTGCGGTCAGGAATTATCCCTGTCTTGATGAAAACAAAAAATGGATCACTAGAAGATACAATTTCATTACCATTTCAACCAGAAAAACTTACAGAATATTGCAAGTACATCGTACGAGGACTTGTGTGGTATGAGTGGAATGTTATTATTCCAAAGGATTATATTGTGGAGGTTATGCCGTTCTGGCAACATAGTTCTGGCTTGTTTCGTGACTTTGTACTAAGCTTGAGTCCAGATTTGCAAAGACATAAAATATTAGCAAAAGGTGGATTTGAATACACTTGTACTCGTAACAGAGATGATGCTGCATTTAGCGCTTGGCAACTAAAATTTTATGAAAACATGCTGATTGCAGCACAGTTAACTGAAGATAAGTTGGAGTGCATCGAGCTCTGTGCATTAACTGGTCCTCCAACTATCCGCCCAATTATAGAGCGTTTGACAGGTAATAGCGAGGAAACCTAATCAAGCTTTTGCGCCCGATGACTTAGAGCTGTGGCTGAAAAGCAGCGTTATAAGGAGGGATAAATGCAGAAAAAAGATATCGCTATAATCGCTGTGAGGCTGCTGGCACTTTACATTATTCTGGTGACTGTATATAACCTGCCGGATTACTTGGGGGTGATGGGATTGAATCTCGACCATGATGCCTTGGGCAGGGCATTCTTGATAACTCACATTATTGGAGCAGTTATAAAATTTATCATTGGTATTGCCCTTTGGTATTACTCGCCATCCTTGGCGAATTTAATAACAAAAAATCTGCCTGAATCTTCTCCGTCTAAAAAAGAATTTACTCTTGCTCGTGTTCAAGTTGTTACGGTTTCATTGGTTGGCCTATTTATCCTATCTTCAGCCATTCCCGCGTTTTTAGAAGTGATTATCTCTTATATATTTCCTGCAGCAAATCCCAATTACATTCGCTCACTAGATATAGCGGGTAACATGAAAGTGGAAATACCTGTTACCACCGTGATAACGGTTGCTCTTAAACTGGGGTTCGGTTTTTGGTTTTTATTGGGTGCTAACGGCATTGTTACAGTTATTAGGGAGATTTGGGCAAAAGGGAAATCCATATAACAAAACGCTCAAGAGGGAAAAGCTAACCGCTGTCGGTGACCTTTACGTTAGGTTGCCGAGTACATGTGGTATCATGACGTTAAAGAAAGTCTTGGGGGAGGTACCTATGAATCAGGAAGAAGATGATCTCTTCGAGAAAATACCATCAGAAGAGGAAGACAAAGATACCGGAGTGCCAATCTACAAGATCAATTCCTATCCTTCCGATCCAACGTTGGAACTTCTGTATACAAGATGGAAAAGAGAAGAAATCAATATCCCGGACTTCCAACGCGGGTGGGTTTGGAAACCAACCCAAGCTAGCCGATTAGTCGAATCTTTTCTCCTAGGTCTCCCCGTACCAAGCATTTTCGTCTACAAAGAGCCTTCCCAAAGGCAGCTTGTCATAGACGGACAACAAAGGCTTCGTACAATCTGGGGCTTCTTTGAAGGCAAGCTTCCTGACGGCACCAACTTCTATCTTAGAGGAGTAAGCCCTGAGTGGGAGGGAAAGTACTATCATACTCTCTCAGAATCAGATCAAATTCGTTTCAGAGATTCCGTTCTACGACAGGTGATTGTTGAACAAACTGACCCAAAGGATACAACAAGCATCTATCACATCTACGAACGCTTGAATACTGGCGGTACTGGTCTCGTGCCTCAAGAGATTCGCAACAGTACATACCATGGACCTTTCAATGACTTGTTGCTAGAGCTAAATAAAAACCCTATGTGGAGAGCTATCTTTGGCAAAAGTCAACCAGATTCAAGAATGCGAGACGTAGAACTTATTGTAAGATTCTTCGCTCTATTCGACGATTCTTATCCATACACCAAGCCAATGAAGCAATTCCTTAACACATTCATGGGTCTACACCAGCAAGATATCAGTCGTGATCCTTATGAAACCGTTTTCCTCACGACCATCAAAAAGGTACATGATTCTCTTGGCAAAAAACCATTTCATGTCAAGCGTGGTATCAATGTCGCCGCGTTTGATTCTGTAATGGTTGCTTTCGCTCGTTCAACCTTAGTGCCCAGCGATGTTTCTTTGAGATATGAGCAATTGAAGGCAAATCCTAGCTACGCTGAAACTATAAGTTCAGCTACCACAGATGAATTGTCAGTGAGAAGGCGAATCCAGCTCGCACAGGAGATTCTGTTCAAGTGATCTCTAAAGATCCATATGTTGCTGGCAGGTGCAGTGAACTAGATATCCTCATTTCTGATGCCTTGAGTTGGGCAGACGATGATTCAAAGCTTGCTGCACACCTAGCAGCATACATTTCAGTACTAATTGTGGGAGTATTTGAAGACTGTATTGAGCATCTCATTGGCAGCCGAGCGAAGAAAACCGAAGACCACGAGATTCATAATTACATTGTGAGAGTAACCTCTCAGCGCTTCAGAAATCCCAGTTATGCAAAGATCGCTGAAATGCTTAAGGACTTCAGCCAAGCATACCAGCAAACCTTCAAAAGCACTATTGCTCCCAACGGCAATGAGGCTGATGCATTACAGAGCCTTGTGGATAACAAGAACGCACTTGCTCATGCTGGTACAGCAAAGCTTAACCTGACACTCGATGATGTCAGCATCTACTATCGTCAGTCATTGCCTATTTTGCAAACTCTGGAACAAATACTTACCTAGTCTCTACTTTGACATCCTTGTTTAGAAGGAAAGAAGGGGACGATTTTTATATTTGGGTAGTGGGGTGGGATCAGGTCTATTTTGTTGATATCAAATATAAAGCCGCCACTTGTTTCTCTGTTCAAATCCTTTCTGCGATTGGGGCTTACGGCATTCGGTGGCCCTTCTATGGTAGCCTACATTCGCACGATGGCAGTAGAACGGAAACAGTGGCTCGATGAAGGGTCTTTTCGTGATGGCGTGGCCCTGTGTCAAACGATACCGGGGGCAACGGCCATGCAGACGGCGGCATATGTCGGTTTGAGGGCGCGGGGAGTCGGCGGCGCTATAGTAAGTTTTGTTGGTTTTGGCCTTCCTGCCTTTATTCTTATGCTTACGTTCTCAGCCCTTTACACCTACACGCATACTGTACCCGCAGTGATTTCTGCGTTTAGTGGTCTTCAGGCTATCATCGTAGCTATCATCGCCAACGCCACAGTCTCATTTGGTAAAACGACGTTGAAAAATTGGGGCACTATAGTTATTGCTGTGGTTGCTGCAGTCTTGTTCGGAATAGGAGTGAACCCGCTTATTGTTATCGCGGCAGCAGCCTTGTTTGGTCTTGTGTTGATGAAGGGACAGAATGCCTTTCATTCGGCTGGTGCGCCAACACAACAGCCACTGTCGATGAAACCCTTTGCGTTGTTTTTGACATTTGTTGTCGCTGTCTTTATCCTGCTTTTGCTTATACAACGCCAGTTATTTGACCTGGCTATACTCATGTTCAGGATAGACTTGTTTGCGTTCGGCGGCGGGTTTGCTTCTGTCCCCCTTATGTTCCATGAGATTGTTCAGGTCCGCCATTGGATGGATAGCTCAACTTTTTTGAACGGCATTGCCCTCGGACAGGTTACACCAGGCCCTATTGTCATCACCGCAACTTTCGTAGGTTACATGCTGTATGGGCTGCCCGGGGGATTGGCAGCTACTTTCGGCGTATTTTCACCTTCTTGTCTCATGGTTATCGGAGTCGTACCATATTTTGACCGCCTCCGCGCGTCATTGTATTTCAATAGGGCGATGAGCGGCATACTCTCTTCATTTGTCGGACTTCTTTTGACTGTTACCGTGCGTTTTGCTTCACCTGTGCAGTGGGATTTCCCGCATGTACTGTTTGCTTGTGCGGCACTCGTTGCCCTGCTCTTGAAAGTGGATATTTTGTGGGTGGTTTTGATAGGGACGGCCCTTTCAGTAGTCGTGCTGTAGAATCCTTGAGGCCGGGCCGCGCATCTCGTTGAAAGGAGAAGGGGCAGGCCTCGTTTGTTGACATTCAGATGGTCTGACGTCAGAAGCAATCAAGGGGGAGTTTCGTCATGGCAAGGCTTTCATTGACGCGCAGGTTGCTAAAAATCTTTCATCCTGAAGGCATCCCATGGATAGGGACCGTATTTTATAATGCGTTATCGGCAACCACTCTATTCCAACGCAATTACGATGTGGTAGCCCAGGACATTCTGAGCTATGGCTCAGAGGGAAGCATCTTGGACATCGGTACAGGACCAGGATGGTTGCTGGTCAAACTTCATCAACAAGCCCCGCGACTGCGGATAATTGGCCTTGATACCTCCGCCTCCATGGTTGCCAAGGCCCGGAAGAATATGGTTGCCGCCGGACTTTCTGAGGAGATTGAGGTTAAAGAGGGTAATGCAAGCCAACTGTCCTTTGCCGATAACACCTTTGAGACAGTCGTGAGTACAGGGTCCATTCATCATTGGAAAGACCCGATTGGCGGGTTGAATGAGGTTTATCGCGTGCTGAAGAAGGGGGGCAATGCCCTGCTGTACGACATCGTGAGTGATACTCCAAAGCCGGTCTTAAAGGAGATGGCTCGCGGATATGGGAGACTCAAGATGATGCTGTTGTGGTTACATGCTTTTGAAGAGCCCTTCTATAGCCATAAGGCTTTTGAAATGCTCGCTCAACCTTCGCTGTTTAAGGCAGGCCGAACTCGGTTTGTGGGGGTCTTGTGCTGTCTAATACTCAGGAAGGGAGGCGGAGATGCATAGGGGAGCGGCGTTCTTTTGCAAAGGGTCTTGTCCTGGGGCAAGGTTGCTCGCACGCTGCCCATTGATGAATTTCATTCTCATGACCTGGAAGGAAGAGATGGGCGCAAATCTTTATTCTTGACAATTTTGGTCTAAAAAGTTAACTACTCATTGCAGCGGTACCTTCAAAAAGTTTGGGGACGGTCCTTAGTGTAGAAAAAATTTTTAAGCGAGTAAACGAAAATGGTACGAGGAGGATAAGGCAATGAATGCAAAACGGATTGTGATCGCGGGAGTTGTGATTTGGATCGTGGATTTGGTAGTCGTTTTTTTGACGTGCGGGTGGCTGTTTAAATGGGTCTATCAGCTGCCGCCGAATATCTGGCTAGATCCGGCAGCCATGATGAGTACCTGCAACTTGATCGGAGCCAATGTCATCGGGATTATCCGGGCGATACTCTTTGCCCTGGTGTTTGCCATCATCTACAAAGGCATACCCGGCAAGGGGGTCAATAAGGGGATGATCTATGGCATTCTTGTATGGATCGTGGGGGCGCTAACAGGGATGGCATCGATGCCCTTCTATATGACCATTGCGACCACGGTGGTTGTCTACTGGACCATCCAGGCCCTGGTCCTTAGTGTCATCAACGGCGCCATCGTCGGTGCCCTGTATAAGGAGAAAAAGAAGCGGCGCCGCTAAGTTTGTGCATTGAAAGAAGAACATCTTGAAGAAAATACTGAAGTGGGGAATAGCTTGTTGCGGGCTTCTCATGCTCGCTCTCGCGCTGATGATTGCCTTAGGCGGTGGTGCTTCACCGCCGCCTATGCGCTCCATCATCGATGTCGCTGCAGCTGTTGATCGGAGTGATCAGCCGCCCATCTCGCGTTTTAGCGCCAGGGACGGCCTGCAACTGGCGTATCGCGCGTATCCCGCCTCGCCGGACAAGATCGCGATCCTCATCCACGGCTCGTCGGGGAGCAGTGCGAGTATGCATACGGCGGGTAGGGCCTTAAGCAAAGGTGGGATCACGGCCTATGCACTCGATATGCGCGGACACGGCGAGTCCGGTATGCGGGGGGATATTCGCTACATCGGACAACTGGAAGATGATCTGGCCGACTTTGTAGCGTATCTGCGTAAAACGTACCCGAAGGCCCCGATCACGCTGATCGGGCATTCCTTGGGAGGCGGGTTCGTACTGCGTGTTGCCGCAAGCCCGATTAACCACCTTTTCAGCCGGTATATATTGATGGCCCCCTATCTTCGCTTTGATGCCTTGACGAGCCGCGGGGTGGACAGCGGAGGATGGAATAAGCCCTTTATCCCGCGCATTATCGGCCTCCATATTCTCCACAGCCTCGACATCGATTGGTTTTCGGGGTTGCCGGTAATAGCATTTGCTCTTCCTGAAGGTGCGTACGGTACGAGGACTTACTCCTACCGCCTCTTTGCCAACTTCGGCCCGGATTACGATTACCTCGGAGATTTTCGCCGCAGCAACGCGTTGATCATGGTGCTCGTCGGCAAAGACGACGAGATCTTTATCGCGGACAAATACGAGAAGGCGCTCGAGCCTGTTAACCAATATGTGCGCATTAAAGTCATTCCGGGCCTTGGGCATATGGCCATGGTGAGTGATCCGACTGCGCTCACAGCGCTGGTCAAGGCGTGCACAATTGAGCAACCGCGTACCTAAATATCCAAAGGTTGAAAGCCGCATAGGTCATAGGCCGCTCATGTGAGACTTTAGCTAAGTGAGATCAGCACAGATCGAGATAAAGAGGGAGCATGGACTGGGAAGGGCTTACAAAAGAGCAGATTCAACTGGGATTGCCGCTGCTTATTATCAAAGGATCGAAGGGGTTTTTGGGGTGTGGGTATATCAATGTGGAGGCGTGCAACAAAACAGGTGAGGCATGTGCCATTGTTACAGGGGTTAAGTCCCATAATGACATGCCGGGTGCTGAGATCAAGGCAGTATCTCACGGGGCACAGAAGCTCGGCGTACGGATCGGCATGAAGGGGGAACAAGCCTTAGAGATCTTCCGGTAAACGAGACGCCACCATACGTGCGCGGCCTGATGATCGATCCCCGGTAAAGAAAAAATGCCGATCAAACGGACATCCATCTTTATTTTTCCCATCCTCTCCACCTTATTCTGTTTCTCCATGTTCTACCGCGTCACCAACGCCATTATTGCGCCTGATCTCGTCAGGGCATTCAACCTTGATGCCGAGAGATTGGGCATGCTCGGAAGCGCCTTCTTTTATACCTTTGCCCTGTTCCAGATACCTATGGGGGTACTCCTCGACAGGATAGGACCCCGCAAGGTCATCTCTTTTTTCGTCCTGGTAGGCGCCTCGGGGGCCTTTGTCTTTGCATCCGCAGGAAGCTTCTACACCGCCGTTGTGGGAAGGGCATTGCTCGGCATCGGCATGGCATCGGTTCTCATGGGGAGCCTCAAGGTCTTTGTCACGAGATATTCTCCAAAGAAGTTTGCCACGCTCTCCGGGACCATTATCTCCATTGGGACTCTCGGGACTATCCTGGCCACGTCCCCGCTGGCATACCTGAACTCGACAATCGGTTGGAGGGCCACGCTTATCTATTGCGGGATCATCACGGTTGCCCTCGCCGTCCTGATCTTTTTGGTATTGGAAGAAAAGGATAATGGTGAGCGCCCAGAGGCTTTGTTAGCCTCCTCACCGCAGCAGAACATAGGGGTTGTCAGATCGGCAAAACTGGTCTTAGGCACCCTTTCCTTCTGGCAGATAGGCTCACTAGCATTTTTCAGATACGGCACATTCGTGGCCTTGCAGGGGGTATGGTTTGGCCCCTACCTCATAAACATCAAAAGGTTTACCCCGCTTATGGCAGGGAA
>MGQF01000017.1:20060-25694 GCA_001797745.1 Deltaproteobacteria bacterium RBG_13_52_11 | reverse complement strand
GGCCATTGGTTCCTCCGTCGCAGGATACGTGAATGACAGGGTCTTTCGATCTACCAAGTCCGTCCTTATGATCGGGATGAGCTTCTATGCACTGTGTCTTGTCCCCCTTACGGGGATCTGGCGGATTGACAGTCCCTTTGCGTATTCGGCGATATTCATGCTCCTCGGCTTCTTCAGCGGTTGCGGCATGCTCTCGTATACGCACATCAAGGAACTCTTTCCTCTTTCTATGTCGGGGACGGTCACCGCGGGGGTCAACTTCTTTATAATGATCGGCGGCGCCGTTTTCATGCAGGCCATCGGGATAATCATCTCGTTATACGGCGACACCAATCAGGTCTATTCAACTGGGGCATATCATGTTGCATTCCTCATCTGCCTTTTGGGGATGATCGCAAGCCTCATATTTTATTCCTTTTCAAAAAGTAACCGGTGATATATCACGGAATACATATTGAGGGCTCGGGACGGCCGGAACACAAAAGAAGTAGATTCAGGATTCAGAATTGGATATGATACTGTTATGAGGAATTCGAAGCGACACGGGAAAGAACGATGATCTTCACCAAAACAGGAAAGGTGGTGGACGATTTTTATGTCTTAGGCCACACCTGGATGCCGACCTACCTCTTAGATGGCGATCAGCCGGTCCTTTTTGAGGCCGGTCTGGCTTGCCTGGGAAGGATCTATGAGGAGTCTATCCAGGCGGTTTTACGGAGGCGCGAACCCGAGATCCTCTTTCTCTCGCATGTCCACTACGACCATTGCAGCGCAACCTCCTACCTCACGAAGGCCTTCCCCCATCTTCAGGTGGCGGCCTCATCACAGGCGGCCCGTATCATCGTCCGCCCCAACGCCCAAAAACTGATGAGGACCTTGAACCGGAAGGCGGCCTCGCTTATCACGGGGGTGGATCGAGACAAAATGCTTTCTGATGCCTTCGAGCCTTTTGCAGTGAATATGATAGTGTCAGATGGCGATGTCATACATCTGGGAAACGGGCTCTCTGTTGAGGTCTTCGCGACCCCGGGGCACACCCGAGATCTTGTAAGCTACTATATACCGGAAAGAAAGATCCTTATCGCCACCGAGTCCGTCGGCTGTGCCGATATCACCGGTCACATCGTCACGGAGTTCATCGTTGATTATGACGGATACATGGCCGGTCTGAGGCGTCTGGCCGCTTTGGAGGTGGAGGTCTTATGCCAGGGGCACCATTTTGTCTATGTCGGTGCCGCGGTTAAGGATTTCTTGGCCCGCTCCATCAAAACAGCCGAACGATTCAAGGACAGGGTGAAGGAGCTTTTAGAGGCCGAAGGGGGATCCGTCGAGCGAGTCGTGGCCCGGATCAAGGCTGAAGAGCACGATAGCAAACCCTTGCCAAAACAGCCGGAACAAGCCTATCTCCTTAACCTCAGCGCCCAAGTTAGACACGTGGCCGAAAAGCTCCAGAACAGATCTTGATTTTTTCCTTCACGGTGGTATGGCAGGTACTTTGCAGGGGCTGATACCCAGTGATATCAACAATTGAACTCAGCAGTGGGGTTAACGCTGTCTCTTCATAGCTCTTTTAAGAGTTTTTCCATTTGGGCCTTCATTTGTTGCACTTCCATATACATTTTTTTTACCGCGGTGATCTCCCTGGTTGATGCCCTCAGTTTCTTGAGAAGGCTGTATATGATCAATATAAAGAACCTATTGCCCGATTGAGAATATTCACTGATGAATTTGATTAAATTATTCCTTTGTATTCTCATGATAAGTGATGACCCAGAGCTTTTCACGTTTGCAATTCTCAGTTCGGTCAGAAAAAGGGCGGACTCTCCAAATATTTCCCCCTCTTCGAGGTCGTAAATATAGAAATCGTTTCCTTTCTCATATGCGGAAACGGCAACAGACCCTTTAATCAAGCAGTATAAAAACTGACTGACATCATCCTGGGCAATTATTATTTCACCATCTTCATACTCCATGAGTTCTGATCTGTTGAGAAAGGCGAAAAGGCCCTCCTCTGACATATACCGAAACAGCATATTCCTTTTTATCAGATCTATATAGTCTTTATGGTCTACAGTATTAGCCATTGCATCATCCCTCCTTCAAGGGCACTGAAAATGGCGTTAGGCTTTAACCTTGACAAAAAGCTAACCTAATTATTGAACGGATTCTTCAAAAGGAGATACCATATACAATATTAGATGTCAATATGGACAAAATTTTTTATAAAAAGGGTCCTTAAACACGATCGTGTTTTATATGAACTTTACACCTCGAATTCGGCTGTCACAATGGTATGGTCGGACGACTTTTCCGCAAGTCTCGGGCCCATGTCTATGGAACAGCTTATGGATTGATCAGCCAGGGGAGGGGTGGCCAGGATGTGGTCCACCCTCCAGCCCAGCCCCCGTTCCACAGCCTTGGGGACCCGGTAGTCGAAGAAGGTGTATTGTCCTGGTTCATTGGGGTGATGCCTTCTGAATACATCCACGAGCCCCCACGACTTGACCGAAGTAAAGCCTTCCCATACCTCCGGGTTAAAGCAGACATGCCCGAGAAGCCTCTTTGGGTTGTGCACGTCGATCTCCTCCGGTGCCACATTGAGGTCGCCACACCAGATGAGGGGCTCATTGGGGGAGTAATGCCTAGCAAAAAATTCCCTCAGGCGTTTGAACCATTGGAGTTTGTATTGGAATCGGGGGTTCTCCCGATCATGTCCCTGGGGGACATAGGTGTTGACCACATGAATTCCTGAAAAGACCCCGCTTATCAGCCGATCTCCGTCTGCCGGCCCTTCATCGTCGAGGCCGAAGGAGACCTTCTCAGTCCTCTCCAGGGATGCTATTGCCACTCCATTGTATTGCTTCTCCCCCTTGCAAGCCACATGGTACCCCGCGCCTTCAAACTCCTTGGCGGGAAATCGCTCGTCCTCCACCTTGGTCTCCTGCATGCAGAAGACCGTCGGGTGGTTTTTCTCGAGCCACGGTATGATGATGTGGAGACGAGAGCGTATGGAGTTTACGTTGTAGGTGGCGATCTTAAACCTTTTCATCCGCCCCTCCATAATAATGCTCATTTTAGCACGAAGTGCTAGACCCTGTCTCGATTAAATGGGTACAGGGGCGGCTATGGCCATGGGCAAAGGGAAACAAAAAATTGATTATTTTATGGACGATTTGTCATTACAAAAGGGAATTTGAGGGTGGTCGCTGTATTTACAGTCAGAGGGGGTGGAAAGATGCGCGGAACAAAAATGTTTAAAAAGTGTTCATAACTTAGAAAGGGAGCTACCCATTGTCCAAATACTTTGTTAAGGAATCTCAATATTAATGTAACCTACTGAAATTATTTATTTTTTTTAATTGCCTCTAAAATAGGCATCCCATCATAACCCCTTTAATCTCCATCGGTTAAAGGGCTTATGCATTGGGTTCCCCACATCTTTTGAACATATATCGTTGATTTCCCCGTTCCCATTGAATGGATATGAAATGCATTTTCATGTAGTTTTTTTACCATTCACCTTGATAAAAACAATCTTGTTGCGTATATATATGGTGAGGTTCATATGAGCTGCTCATGGAATGAGGAGTGTGGGGTCTTCGGGGTGTACGGACACCCTGAGGCGGCGAACCTGACCTATCTGGGCCTCTATGCCCTTCAACATCGGGGGCAGGAGAGCGCGGGGATCGTCTCCTCTAATGGGAGGGGGATCTACACCCATAAGGAGATGGGTCTGGTCTCGGAGATCTTTGACCAGGATGTCCTTAAAAAGCTCCCTGGCCGCAACGCCATCGGGCATGTCCGCTATTCCACGGCCGGGGGGAGCTATCTAAAAAACGCCCAACCTTTTGTCTTCGACTATTCCAAGGGGGGAATAGCCATCTCCCACAACGGCAACCTGACCAATGCCCAGGCCTTGCGCGATCAGCTGGAGCGAGAAGGTGCCGTCTTCCAGTCTACCATGGATACCGAGGTGATCATCCACCTCTTTGCCCATGCCACTAACGGCTCTATTGTGGAGCGCGTCATCACCGCCTTGAAAGAGGTAAAAGGGGCCTATTCCCTCCTCTTCCTCAACGAGAAAGAGCTCATTGCCGCCCGGGATCCCCATGGATTCCGTCCCCTGGTGCTCGGCAGGGTCAAGGAGGGGTATGTGGTGGGGTCGGAGACCTGTGCCTTCGACCTCATCGGGGCCGAGTTCATCAGAGAGATAGAGCCTGGGGAAGTCCTCATGATAAATGAAGCGGGCATCCAGTCCTTCCGCCCCTTCCCCACGAAGAAACACCGGTTCTGTATCTTCGAGTTCATCTACTTTGCCCGCCCCGACAGCTACATCTTCGGTCACAATGTATATCAGGTGCGCAGAGAGCTCGGGGTCCAGTTGGCGAAAGAGCACCCTGTTGAGGCCGATGTAGTGATCCCCACCCCCGACTCCGGTATGCCGGCAGCCATAGGCTTTGCACACCAGTCCGGTATCCCCCTTGAGCTGGGGATCATCAGGAACCACTATGTCGGCAGGACCTTCATCGAGCCGAGGGAGTCCATCAGGCACTTTGGGGTCAAGATAAAACTTAATGCCGTTAAAGAAGCCATGAAAGATAAAAGGGTAGTGGTCTTGGACGACTCCATCGTGCGCGGCACAACCGCGAGGAAAAACATGCGGATGATCAAGAACTCCGGTGCCACAGAGGTACATGTGCGGATCAGCTGCCCTCCCATCTCCGCCTCCTGCTTTTACGGGATAGACACCCCTACCAGTGAGGAGCTTATCGCCTCCTCCCATTCGGTTGAGGAGATCAGGCGGTTCATCCGTGTCAACTCCTTGGGGTACCTTAGCCTGGAGGGGCTCAAGCGGTGTGTGGCCCCCCGGGCGGATGAGTTCTGTTACGCCTGTTTTACCGGGGAGTATCCGATAGACCCCCCCCATGACAATGCGCAACTCGATTTCTTCATCAAAGAGGTGTGAGATGGATGAGAGGGCGCGCCTCCTGGAGATCATCCGGAAACGATCGTATGAAGAACGGGAGGTCACCCTGGCCTCCGGCAGAAAGAGCACCTTTTACATCGACGGCAAACAGACCACCCTCGACGCCGAAGGGGCATACCTGGTAGGGAAGATCTTCTATGGAATGATCAAAGGGAAAGCCGAGGCTGTTGGCGGGCCCACCTTGGGGGCGGACCCCATCGTCACCGCCGTGGCCATGACCAGTTATCAGGAGGGTCAACCCATTGCCGCCTTCATCATCAGAAGGGAGCCCAAGGGGCACGGGAAAGGGCTCTGGATTGAGGGGGACAAGGCCGTAAAAAAGGGTACCCGGGTTGCCATCATAGAGGATGTGGTGACCACCGGAGGCTCCCTGTTGAAGGCCATCAGGGTCGCCGAAGACCACGGCCTCGAGGTGGTCCAGGCCTTGGCCTTGGTGGACAGGGAGGAGGGGGGCAAGGAACACTTGGCTGAGCAGGGGTATACCCTGGAGGCGGTATTCACACGGGGGGAAATCGTCGGAAAATGAAAGGGTCCCCCTCCCCTGGGGAGATCCTGCAGGAGATCAGGAGCGACAATTGCTCTGGGGCGGCCCAGTTGGCCGAGAAGGGGGCACGGCTCCTCCTTGCGGTGCTCGCGGAGGGGAAGGC
>MGQF01000017.1:19770-20022 GCA_001797745.1 Deltaproteobacteria bacterium RBG_13_52_11 | reverse complement strand
CCCAACCTGCCATGGCCCCCATGGTAAACCTGGTCAATTACCTCTTTCACGCCATCGATGCCTTACAAGATCCCCACACAATAAGAGAAAAAGGAACGGCAGCTGTCCAAGGGTTCTTGGCAAACCTCATCACGGGGGCAGAAAAGATAAGGGGGCACGCCCTTGCCCTGTTGCAGGGGAAAAAGACGGTCATGACCCTTTCCTACAGCGCAACCGTCGTGGGGGTTTTGAGCCATGCCCAGGGGTGCGAGG
>MGQF01000017.1:17407-19732 GCA_001797745.1 Deltaproteobacteria bacterium RBG_13_52_11 | reverse complement strand
CGCACAGCTAGGGAGTTGGGTGCGAAGGGGATCAGGGTGAGGGTTGTGACGGATTTTGCCGCCCTCTCCCTGGTGGGTGAATGCGATTTGGTCATGGTGGGAGCAGATGCCATCACCCTCGAGGGTGTTGTGAACAAGATCGGCACCTACGGCCTGGCCCTGGCAGCCAGGGAGAAAGCGGTGCCTTTTTATGTGCTGGCCGGCACGGAGAAGTTTCTCCCCCCTCCTTTTTCTCATGCCCTGCGCGTAGAAAAGAAAGATCCTCAAGAGGTTACCCTTGAAACCATCCCCCATGGGATCGTGGAGAACTTTTATTTCGATTTCACCCCCCTTGAACTCATCACCGGTGTGGTGACGCAGCAAGGGGTGATCTCAAGTAACGAGGTGAAGGAGCGCTTGGAGGGTATGGCGATCAGCAAGGGGTTGAAGGGGCAATCCGCACTACTTTTTTGAACCTATCCCCGGCCTTGAGGCTTTAACCTCAGGACAATGGTTGCGTGACTTGAATGCCTCTACCTGTGCCGGGCGCAGCCGAAACCGAGACCAAGGTCACACCGGACACAGTCTCCGGATTCGTATTGCGGAATCTGGAGTTGTGACTCGCATTTTCCACAGAACCTTTCTTCTCCACGCTTCATGGGTCCGTCGCAGGGTGTTATTGACATGGGACAAACCATCACGCAGGCCCGGCAAAGCACGCAGGTGTCAGGCCGGACACCAAATGGATATTCAACATGGCGATTTTTGCCGCGACCTACGAAGCCAATGGCATTACCTCGATACAGCTCCGTGCAGGTACGGACGCACCGTCCGCACAGCACGCAGTCATTATTCCGAAAAGGATAGCGTGCCTCTTTGACGCCACAGCGAAGGGCTATGTCCTGGATGGCGCGCGAGTTCGGAGCCTCGGTGAGCAGCAGTTCCGCCACGTTCCTTCGCAACTTTCTGACCCTGTCCGAATTTGCACGGATCACCATGCCTTCCTCCACGAGTAACGTGCAGGAGGCGGTTATTTTAGAAGTGCCGTTCCTCACATGCTCGACTATGCACAGACGACAGACACCCATATCGGAAAGATCAGGTGTATGGCAGAGGTGAGGTATACAGATGCCGTCATGTACCGCGGCATCGAGCACGCTCGTTCCCTTCGGTGCGCGGACCTTCGCGCCGTCGATAGTCAATGTCACATACTGTAGCATAACACCCCCCCAGAGTTAACCGTGATGGCCTCGAATGCACACCCGTCCGAGCAGATGCCGCATTTGTTGCATGTCAGCGGGTCAATGACGTGCGGCTCTTTCTTTGTGCCCTTGATTGCCCCATGCGGGCATGTGCGCAGGCAGACGCCACACCCCGTGCACTTCTCGCCGTCGATCACGTATTCAATCAACTCGCGGCATACGCCCGCGGGGCAACGTTTTTCCGTGATGTGAGCGAGATACTCTTCACGGAAGTATCTGAGGGTGGAGATTACAGGGTTTGGTGCGGTCTTACCCAGGGCGCAGAGAGATGTCTCCCGGACCGTTTCCGCCAGCTCTTCCAGCAAAGGGATCTGCTCGGGCTTGCCGCGACCTTCGGAGATGTCCGTGACGATTTCGAGCATGCGGTCTATGCCGATCCGGCACGGCACGCACTTGCCGCACGACTCGTCAAGCAGAAACGCCAGAAAATACTTGGCGACATCCACCATACACGTCCTCTCGTCCATCACGACCATCCCGCCCGAGCCCACCATGGAACCTGCTTTTTCCAAGGTCTCGAAGTCCACGGAGAGATCAAAAAGGTTTGCCGGCAGGCATCCCCCGGAGGGGCCGCCCGTCTGAACGGCCTTGATGGCCCTGCCGTTAATCGCTCCTCCGCCTATGTCAAAAATTATCTTCCTGAGGGGGGTGCCCATGGCCACTTCGACAAGGCCGGTATTCCTTACCTGGCCGGTGAGGGCGAATATCTTGGTGCCCTTGCTGTCTTCGGTACCTTTGGAGGCAAACCATTGCGCACCGTTGTTGATTATGGACGGCACGTTGGCCCACGTTTCCACGTTATTCAGGGTCGTCGGCCTGTGCCAAAGCCCGTCCTCGACGGTATGGACGTCCTTTGACCTTGGTTCGCCGACCTTTCCTTCAATTGAAGCCATGAGGGCGGTGGACTCCCCGCAGATAAAGGCGCCACCGCCACGGGCTACTTCCACATCGAAATTGAACCCAGACCCAAGGATGCCTTCGCCCAGAAGACCGATTTCCCTGGCCTGCTTAATAGCCTTTCGGGTATGATCGACTGCCAGCGGGTATTCCTTGCGAACATACACATAACCTCGTTCTGCGCCGA
>MGQF01000017.1:17027-17273 GCA_001797745.1 Deltaproteobacteria bacterium RBG_13_52_11 | reverse complement strand
CGGCACGTGGTCCATTTCCTGCCTGTTGGGAAGCCGCCTCCGCCGCGTCCCCTCAAGCCGGAGGCGCTGATCTCGGCTATGACGGTCTCGGGATCGTAGTCGGTGAGGACCTTGGCCAGCGCGGCATAGCCGCCTATGGCTACATAGTCTTCGATCGAACAGGGGTCGATCTGCCTGTTTTGGGACAAGAGCACACGATCCTGGGCGCGGTAAAACGGGATCTCCGCCTCGGTTTGCACCTTCTTT
>MGQF01000017.1:16752-16970 GCA_001797745.1 Deltaproteobacteria bacterium RBG_13_52_11 | reverse complement strand
GTCCCGCCGCAGACGGTAAGGATCGTCCCCATATCCGTACTATCGGCACGAAGCCGCTCACGCAGATCAAAAAGCTCACCGATTGCGTTAAGTCTGGGCATCGGTTTCTCTTTCTTCTTCGGCCTTTCGGACTGAGCCGATTAATGAGTTGAGTTTGGCGGCAGTCATGTGATGGTGGTAAACGCCGTTCAGTACGGCAATCGGCCCAATGGCACAAG
>MGQF01000017.1:16164-16631 GCA_001797745.1 Deltaproteobacteria bacterium RBG_13_52_11 | reverse complement strand
ACAGGCTGTTCCCATGCAGAGTGTGATAACGTGTTTCCCGCGAGGCTCGAGCGATAAGGCCTTGTAAAAACTGGCAGCGCGGTAAACCTCGATGGGCGGCACCCCCAGATAGTGGGAAACGGCCATCGCCGCTTCTTTGGAGATGTAACCGTAGGCTTCCTGGATATCCTGCAGGACCTCTATGAGCTGATGAGGCTGGCTCCTCCGTTCCGCAACGATCGGCTCGAATACGTCATGAGACATCTCCCACCTCCCGCATCAGAAGAAGTGTTGTTGACAGACAACATATAAGTATAATAATGTCGGTTGTAAATTAGGCTTAATTACACAAACAATGCCTATATTTTATAGGCAAATATTTGCACGTTTATTACCTACTATTTGTACCCATAAAATAGGCATGTAAAAGGGGGCTGCTCATGACCAAGACCAAGAAACCGCCTCGATTGCAGTTACCTGAGTACCCC
>MGQF01000017.1:7279-15764 GCA_001797745.1 Deltaproteobacteria bacterium RBG_13_52_11 | reverse complement strand
TCCGGGATAACGTCGAGAAGGTACTGCTGCCGATCCTGCACGAACTGACCTGGGCCGTGCCAGGGCCAAAGAGGAAGTACGTTGAACTACTGCGGGAAAACCTCGAGGATATCACCGCTCCCTTCATCAGCCAGATCTCACAACAGTACCATTCCCTGACACCGACTGAGATCCAGATATGCAACATGATTCGCAGCGGACTCAGAACCAAAGAGATCGCCGAGATGCGGAATATCTCTCCGGCTACCATAAGCAGGCACCGTGAACGCATACGCCGCAAACTCGGCATCGCCGGGAAAGACGTTAATCTCGTTACTCACTTGCAGATGATCACTTAGGGCCTTGACAGGGGGAATATAGGATGTTCCCAAAGTTCCGCCCGGAAGCTCTTAGAGGCGATGGGGATCAGCAAGGGGTTGAAGGGACGATGACCACGCTCTTTTTGGTACGCCATGGCCGCACCGGCTGGAACAAGGAGCAGATATTTCGAGGTACCAAGGATGTCCCTTTGGATGAGGTGGGCAAAGAGGAGGCCCTGTTGGTTGGTGAGCGGTTGAAGGGGGAGGGGATCACGGCTGTCTTTTCCAGTCCGCTTTCGCGGGCCAAAGAGACCGCAGAGGCCATCGCCCGTTTTCATAACGTAAAGGTGCAGGTCCTGGCAGGGCTCAATGATCTCAATTTTGGTGAGTGGGAGGGGCTGTCTATCGAGGAGGTAAAAAAGCGATACCTTGATCTTTATCAGCAATGGCAGCAAGAGCCCCATCGCGTTATTTTTCCGGGAGGGGAGGGGTTGGATGCGGTGCGCTCCAGAGTTATAGAGGCCGTCGGAGATGTCGTTGCCCGCCATGCCCAGGAGGTGGTGGTCCTGGTCTCCCATCGGGTGGTCCTGAAGGTGCTGATCTGCGCCCTGCTGGGTTTGGCAAACTCCCACTTCTGGCACATCGGCCAGGATACAGCAGCTATCAACTGCTTTCGATATCAAGACGGCAAATGGATCGTTATGCTGCTCAACGACACCTGCCACCTGCAGAAGGTAGGGGTGGAGAGGGGAAAGGTGGATTTTTAAGAGAAAGAATAATAAGGCCTTCTTTTTAAATGTTAGAAAATCACCCTCGATGCAGGCGGATATGTAAAGGTTTTCCCCCTGGGGCTACGGAAGGACGGTAAAGCCTTCTTTAAAGGCCCCTTCTCTCAGGTTTTTATCGAGGCAGACGACCTCAAGGCCTTGAGGCGCTTCTTCTGCCCATATGAGGGCTGCCGCGAGTTGAAGGGCATCTGCCGCCCTCAGCGGATGGATGGAGAGGAGCCTTTCCGCGCGCTGCCGGACGCGCTCGCTTGGCAGCACCTCAGACCAAGCCGTTGCCAGCGCGAAGAGGACTGCCCGTGACTTCAATTGCGTGTCTGCATGAAGCGCCCCTTCACGCTGTCGACGCTCTAGGGCTGAAAGGCATTCAAGGCGTGTCGTCCACCACACCACAATGTCCTCATCTGCTTTCAACGCCTCTCGTACTTGTTCGGAAGTTGGCTCCTGCAGACACAAAGGGATAATGGCTGAGGAATCCCAGAATTTCATCTCCCGTTCTCCCGCTCCTGGAGGAGGGCCTTGAGCACCAGCCCCTGAGGGTCCTCGCCTCGCGGCATAGTCCAGAAATTCTGCGGGAGTTTGCCTGTCCCAAGCTTCAATAACCCCTCCCTTTCCATCTTGGCAAGGGACTGTCTGGGCCGTCTTTTACCGGAGATGGGGATGATCCGTGCCACGGGCTTTCCTCGGTCGGTGACCAACACTTCAGTACCACTTTTGACCTGATTCAAGTAATCACTCAAGCGCGCCTTTAATTCCGATATGGGAGTCGTCTTCATATGATCCCTCATGTCCTTTATTTTATGACCATATTAGTCATATTTATCTTACCTGTCAATACTATTATTCACATGAAGCTTCTATAGGGCACCCACGCTGCTAGCATCGGATCGTTTCTTTTCTCAACGACACTTGCCATCTGAAGGGGGTAGGGAAGGCGAGGGGAAAGGTGGATTTTTAAGGGAAAGCATACTACCGCCTTCTTTACCCTTAGGAGGATAAATCTTATTGCAAGCCGTGAGGTGTTGCAGTACTATTGACTAATTAAAGCATTTCAGTTCATGGCTTAACATAAGGGGAGGTGCACTATTATGAGGTTTACTCGTATCACGGTAGACCCGTTACAGATGGGTGGTGTACCCTGCATTCGTGGTCTGCGGATTCCCGTTGCCACTATTGTGGATACCGTTGCCGAGGGGGTGGGTGAAAAAGAGATTATTACGCTCTATCCCGATCTGGAACCCGAGGATATTCGAGAGGCCTTACGCTACGCCGCTGAAGCTGTACGAGAGCGTGAGCTTCCTCTGGTGGTCCATGGATGAAGTTCCTGGTCGATAATGCATTATCTCCTCTGTTAGCCGACGAGTTACATCGTGCTGGATTGGATACGGTACATGTACGCGATGTTAACCTCCACAAGTCCACCGATGAAGAGGTTTTTGCGTGGGCTGCACAAGAAAAACGCATCATAATTTCCGCAGATACAGATTTTGGCACGATATTAGCTTTGCGTCAGGAATCAAGCCCTTCGGTGATTTTATTTCGCCAAGGCACACCCCGGAGACCCAAAGGGCAAGCAGAGGTTCTTTTGGCAAATCTACCGTCTATTCAGAAGTTGCTTGAGAAAGGCTGCGTCGTCGTATTTGATCAAAATCGTATGAGGGTTCGTCAGTTGCCCGTTGGTGGAAAGAAGTAAGAAAAAAACTGATTCAAGCTATTGATTTTCAGGAATAATCAAGCCTTTAAAAAGTGAAGAATAACCTGGAACATCGTCTGACACCACAGCCATCAACTGCTTCCACCATCGCAACGGTACCTGGATCGTCAACTTCCTCAACGACACCTGCCACTTGAAGGGGGTAGGGAGCGAGAGGGGAAAGGGAAGGTAGATTTTTGAGCGAATTGGGGAGTCGTGGAGGACATTGGGGAACAAGGTACTTGACAGAGATCAAGGGTGGCAGTACAAAGACAAGAGGATCTTACTTTTTTGCTATGTCTATTTATAAAAACGGTGTTTGTGCACCAACGTCCTCTAGTTTCTACCTATGATAAGAAACTCCAAACTATCTTTCGAAAAAGCAGTAACAAGACTGAACAGTAAAAACCTGACTGACCTCTGGATAACAAGCTGTCTTCTGTCTTGCATCGATTATTTCAGCTCGTGGGACAAACGCGTGAATATTTTTATGCCTATGGTCCACGTTCAGAGTGTTTCCATGCTCCAACGCGCGATCCTGGAATCTAAATCACAACACTATAAGAGAGATATATTCGACTCTAAAGATTTCCCTGATGTGTATAATGCCTTAGTCAAAGCCGCAGATGATGTCGACCTTCTACGCGGAGAGGCTAAGCCCGACACGCTACTGAGAAGTTTTTTTGGAACTTTAGCGAATTGCCAGATCCGTTTTCAGGAGAGGGATCTTCGGAGGCGGTTAGGCAGGTCTTATGGGATGCTTCATGATATCCCTTTAACATGCAAAGGCATACTCAATCAGCGGCATGGGAAAAACTTTTTTGATTTGACCACAGTTTTTTTAGAGAAATTTGGGTTATCCGTCAAGGATTTTCTTCTCATTGGTTTTGTGGTGCTTACGCTTATCCATGAAAGATTCAAACCTTATTCTACAATTCAAAGTCAAGTAGAAGATTACTTGGTGCAAAGTGGCCGCAGGCATTTAAGCAACAGAGAACGATCCCTACTACTCACTCAGCTTATTGATAAAAGCAAGGCCTGGCAAGAAGCACTAATCTTCCAACCTCAGAATCTCGTTGTTTCTGGCATACCAATTTTTGCTATAGAAAAAGTAAAGGCGTACTTGCAATTGGTAGCTAGATCGACGCAACAATTGAGAGAGTTGCTGCATAGCGTTAAGGCCTACTCTGAGGGGCCATTGGCTGAAAGGGTTAGCCCTCTTGAGCGTTACCCCATTGTTGCATTGGAAGACGACACCTATATAGTTCCTAATCTCAGCTATTTCGAGATGGCCCTGACTGAGTTGCCCCACTTTATATTACAGGAGTCGTATACTGACAACAGATATAACGAGCTCAGGGGTTATATTCATGAGCTTTATTTACAGAAGTTGATCGAGAACTGTTTACCTAGCCTGACTGTGATCCCCGAAATAACATATCATAGAGCAAAAGAGGAAGTGAGTGGGCCTGACCTTACACTCATCGAGGACAACAAGTTAATTGTACTGGAAGCGAAAGCAAAGCGGATGAGAGTCGCCTCACGGGTATCACCGGCCTCAGAAGCCCTTGTTGACGATATTCAGGGTGCCTTTTCTGCTTTTGAGAAAATTCCCTCGAAAGTTAATGATCTACATTCCGGATTACCTCAATATTTGAGTTATCAAGTTATATTGGATATGACACGCGATACCGAGCCGCTTGCAGTAGTAGTAATGGGAGACGGGGTTTACTTCATGGCAGAATTTCTCCAAGACTACCTAGGGAACAACCCAGAACATTTCCTGAACCAATACTTCTATCCGTTTTGCCTAATACCACTTGATAAGTTCGAAGATGCGGTAGAAATTGCTGCAACGGGGCACCTGTCTCTCTATGATCTGTTGCGGGAATATTGGGAAGACAGCAAGATAACTACTGTAAGAGATCATCCCGCTGAAGATTTCAGAGGGCGCAAACCAACCGGCATTAACCCTTTAACCAAAAAATATATCGATACGCTGTTTGCCGAATTGAAGGCATCATAAGAAAAATGGGGATCGAATCCTTGTTCTGAGGGGAACTAGGGGATGTTGGTTTTAAAACAACTTCTCAAGGCAGAAAAGCAAGATCTGCCATCTCTCTTCTATATGATGGATTATCAGGAGGACAGAGATACTGATATCGCTTTCTTCATCTCCCTGGCGTACTGAGAGACCACGGAGACCAGATCCTCCCTGTTGCTATTCTCTTCGATCATTTTAACCACGGCGCTGCCGACGACAATACCATCGGCATAAGGGGCGATCTCTGCAGCCTGTTGGGCCGTGGAGATGCCGAACCCGACAGCCAGGGGCAACGCCGTCACCTCTCTTATCCTTTCCACGTCCTTTCTCACCTCTTCCACCTGCGGTTGGGCAGTGCCGGTCACGCCGGTGATGGAGATGTAGTAGAGAAAGCCGGTGGCATGAAACACTATTTGTTTCATCCGCTCCGTGCTGGTTGTCGGGGCGATTAAAGAAATGAAATCGATGCCCGCGGGATCGGTGTATTGCCTGAGCTCGGCGGCCTCCTCAAAGGGGAGGTCGACGACCAGGATGCCGTCCACCCCTGCCTTTTTCGCTTTCTTAGCAAAGCGCTCTGCGCCATAGCTCAGGACGGGGTTGTAATAGCCAAAGAGTACAATGGGGATCTCCGAGACCTTCCTGAGAGATTCGATCATTGCGAGGATAGCGGAGAGGGTTGTGCCGTTTTTCAAGGCCCTGTGTGAGGCGGCCTGGATAATGGGGCCATCGGCAGTGGGGTCTGAAAAGGGCACCCCGACCTCCACGCAATCCACCCCTGCGGCTTCCAGATTGAGGACGATCTCCCTGGTCTGCGCCAGGCTGGGATCACCTGCGGTGAGATAGCAGATCAGGGCCTTTTCCCCGTTGGACCTCAGGGCGCTAAATCGTCGTTCAATGCGGCTCATTGGCCTGATACCCCCGTTCTTTCCGCGATGATCCCGGCATCCTTATCCCCCCTGCCGGAGAGGTTGATCACGATGATCTTGTCTTTACCCAATCCAGGGGCGAACTGCATGGCATAGGCCACGGCATGGGCGCTCTCCAGGGCAGGGATGATCCCCTCGTATTGGGAGAGGGCTATGAATGCCTGGACTGCCTCTCGGTCGTCGATGGTCGTGTAGCGCGCCCGCCCAGTCTCGTGAAACGAGGCGTGCTCCGGCCCCACGCCGGGGTAATCGAGGCCGGCGGCGATGGAATAGGCATCGCGCACCTGGCCGTTCTCATCCTGCAGGAGATAGGTCTTGTTCCCGTGGAGCACCCCGATGCTGCCTGCGGCGATGCTCGCCGCGTGCTGCCCTGTCACCATCCCTTGGCCGGCAGCCTCCACCCCGATCATGGCGACTGCCGGATCGTCCTTGAAGGGGTAGAAGAGCCCCATGGCATTGCTCCCGCCGCCCACGCAGGCGATGAGAAAATCAGGAAGCCTTCCCTCTTTCTTTAATATCTGTGTTTTTGTTTCCCTGCCGATGCAGCTCTGGAAGTCCCTGACCATCATCGGATAGGGATGGGGTCCTGCGGTGGAGCCGATGACGTAGAAGGTATCCCGCACCCTGGCCACCCACTGGCGCATCGCCTCATTCATGGCGTCCTTGAGCGTCGCTGTGCCTGAGGAGACGGGGCAGACCTCAGCGCCCAGGATCTGCATACGGAAGACGTTAGGCGCTTGCCTCCTGATATCCTCTTCACCCATAAATATCTGGCATTCCATACCGAAGAGGGCGGCGACCGTGGCGGTGGCGACCCCATGCTGGCCAGCCCCTGTCTCCGCGATCACCCTGCCTTTCCCCATCCGTTGCGCAAGGAGGGCCTGACCCAGGGTATTGTTGATCTTGTGGGAGCCGGTATGGTTGAGGTCTTCGCGTTTGAGATAGATCCGGGCCCCTCCCAGTTTCGCGGTAAGACGTCGGGCATAATAGAGGGGTGTCTCCCTCCCCGCATATTCCCGCAGATAGCGGGCGAGCTCTTGCTGGAACTCCTTGTCCTTTTTAGCCAAGAGGTACGCCTCTTCCAGCTCGATGAGGGCGGGCATCAAGGTCTCGGCTGCGTAACGCCCTCCATAGATGCCGAAATGCCCCTTTTTATCCGGTTGGCTTTTGCTCATGGATTCACCTTATTAGATATAAGAATTTTTGTAACATCCTTTAAAAATTTACACCCAGTATTCCTCTCCCCAGGGGGAGAGGACGAAGGTGAGGGATGAAATTATATCCACCCTCACCCCGACCCTCTCCCGCCAGCAGGAGAGGGAGTTGATGATAATTTCATGGTTTGAGGGAGTGCGTCAATCATGGGTAATTACCTGCCAAATATCCGCGCATTGTTCTCCCCTAAACAATGCACCAGCTCGATGATCTCCTTGACCTTTGCATGGTCCTTTTGCCCCGGTGCGCGCTCAACGCCGCTGTTGACGTCCACGGCATGGGGGGAGCAGCGTTCGATGGCCTCCTGGATATTTGCCATGGACAAGCCGCCGGCGAGGATCAGGGGGTGCTGCTCTTTGACCTTGGCAGCCAAGCCCCAATCCGCCCTTTTCCCGGTGCCGCCGCGGCGCGCGGGATCGTATGCATCCACCAGGATGGCCTTGACGGGGAACTCTCTCACTTTCGCCAGATCATCCACTGTCCTGGGGGAGATGGCCTTGATCACCTGGGATCGCGGGAATTGGCGACAATAGGCAGGGGATTCTGCCCCGTGGAGTTGGACCATGTCGAGGCCGCAGAAGGCGATGGTCTCCTTGACCTCTTGAAGTTCCAGGTTCACGAAGACGCCGACCTTGGTGATACCATCCGGAAGCTCCTTTATAATTTTTTTGGCAATCTCCGCTGCCACGTGCCGTGGGCTCTTCGGATGGAAGATAAAACCGATGGCATCGGCCCCACAGGCAACTGCGCAGTCGGCGTCCTCTATATTAGTGATCCCGCAAATCTTTATCTGTGTCACTGCCCGGCCTTCCTTCCCAACAGTTCCCCCAGTTTCCCCCCGATATCCCCGGCCCGCATCAATACCTCACCGATTAAGAAGGCATGGACCCCTGCTTCCATTAACTGCTCTATATCCTCTCTCGTGGTGATGCCGCTTTCCGTCACCACGATCTTGCCTTTGGGGATGGCAGGGGCGAGCTCCAGCGTCGTCCTCAGATCAGTGGTGAATGTCTTGAGGTCGCGGTTGTTGATGCCGATGATGTCGGCGCCTGCGGCCAGGGCCTTGTCCAGCTCTTCCGTGGTATGGACCTCGACAAGGGCTGCGAGACCTAGCTTTGTAGTAATACGGAGGTACTCCCGTAATTGCCCAGCTTCCAGGAGGCTCGCGATAAGGAGCAGCGCATCCCCCTTGAGGACCCTGGTTTCATAGATCTGATAAGGGTCGATGATAAAGTCCTTCCTCAGGAGGGGGAGATCGATGATTCCGCTGATGCCTGAGAGATATGCCCCTTTACCCTCGAAGAATGCCTCATCGGTGAGGATGGAGACAGCTTGAGCCCCGTAGTCCTGGTAGAGGGTGGCAATCGCAAAGGGGTCAAATGCATCCCTGATCCTCCCCTTGGTTGGCGAGGTCCTCTTTATCTCGGCAATGATGGCACAGGGGCGGCAACTGATCGCCTTTCTAAAATCGCGGGGAGGAGGAAGATCTCTCACAATTGCTTCCAGCCAGGAAAGAGGTATCA
>MGQF01000017.1:6685-7263 GCA_001797745.1 Deltaproteobacteria bacterium RBG_13_52_11 | reverse complement strand
GATTTCTTTGCGTTTTGCTTCTACTATCCTCTCGAGGATCACGGCTCCCCTCAGCTATTGCTCATTTCAATGAGGGCCTGCAATTTCTTGATGGCCGCCCCGCTATCGATGCACTCCTCGGCGATAGCAATGCCTTCGAGGATCGCCTTGGCCTTTTCTCCTGCCACGATGGCCAGGGCGGCGTTGAGCAGGATGATCTTCCGGCAGGCCCCGTCCTTGCCGGTCAACACATCCTTGGTAATTTGCGCATTAACCGAGGCGTCTCCGCCAATGAGTTCCTCACCCCCATATTGCTCGCCGAAGATCTCGATAGGGTCAATGTTATAGGTAGTGATGAGGCCGTCCTTGAGCTCGGAGACACGCGTCTCCCCCGTCACCGTGGCCTCATCGAGACCGTCGGAGCCATGGACCACAAAGGCCCTCTTGGTCCCAAGCTTTTTCAGGACCCCGGCAAACATCTCCGTCAGCAGAGGGTCATATACGCCGATGAGCTGGGCCGTAGCCCCTGCGGGGTTTGTCAAGGGACCCAGCATATTGAATATGGTCCTGATCCCGATCTCCCTGCGCGGCTCGATGGC
>MGQF01000017.1:4011-6581 GCA_001797745.1 Deltaproteobacteria bacterium RBG_13_52_11 | reverse complement strand
GGGCCTCCAGGACATCGGCGCTTCCGCAGCCGCTGGAGACGGCTCGATTGCCGTGTTTCGCCACGGTAATACCCGCTGCCGCCACCACAAAGGCCGTCGTCGTGGAGATGTTAAAGGAGTTCATCCTATCCCCGCCGGTTCCGCAGGTATCCACAATGATCGGAGAGCGGGCATCGATTCTGGTCGCCTTCTGCCTCATGATGCGGGCAGCCCCCGTGACCTCTTCCACTGTCTCGCCCTTCATCCGCAGGGCAGTGATGAAGGCGGCGATCTGGGCCGGTGTCGCCTTGCCCCCCATTACTTCTTCCATGGTCTGCATCGTCTCTGATTCGTGCAGGTCTTCTTTGTTGACCACTTTTGCTATGGCCTCCTTGATCATAGTGCAATCTCCTTTCTCACGTCTTGCCTAGAAAATAACTTTCCTTAATCATCCCCTCCCCTGGTGGGAGGGGATGAAGGGGAGGGGGAATACATTTCCCTATCCACCCTCTCCCCCCGGCCTCGCCCTGGCGACGCCGAGGGCGGGCCAACCCTCCCCCTTGATGGGGGAGGGGGTAAAAGGCATTTTCATCGTTTATGATGGACGCACCGTCATGATGGATTGCGCGTTAATAATCATGCTCCCTCAATCATGGTCAGAAAATTCTTCAAGATCCTCTTTCCGTTCGGCGTGAGGACTGATTCAGGGTGAAACTGGACGCCTTCCACCTGATATTCTTTATGCCTGATACCCATGATCTCCCCTTCCTCTGTCTCGGCGCTGATCTCCAAGCAGTCGGGAAGGGAACCCCTCTCCAAGATCAGAGAGTGATACCTGCCTGCGACAAAGGGATTGGGGAGCCCCTTAAAGATCGTTTGTCCATCGTTGATGATCTTGGAGGTCTTCCCGTGCATGATCCTCTCAGCCCTGATCACCTCCGTGCCGAAGGCATAGCCGATGGCCTGATGCCCCAGGCAGACTCCCATAATGGGGATGGTGGCGCCGAATTGTTTGATCACCTCAACGGTGATCCCCGCCTCTTTAGGGGTGCAGGGGCCAGGGGATAAGATAACGGCGGCCGGTTTCAGCTCCCGTATTTCATCGATGGAGATCCGATCATTGCGATGGACCACTACTGCACTCCCGAGCTGGCCGATATACTGGACCAGGTTGTAAGTGAAGGAATCGTAATTGTCGATCATCAAGATCATAGCTGCTTTCCTTTCTCACCGATTGTTCTTGTCGGCTATCTCGAGCCCAGAGACGGCCATATCGATAGCCCGCATCATCCCCATCGACTTGTTGACGGTCTCCTGATACTCCGCCTCGGGATCGGAATCGGCCACGATCCCCGCACCTGCCTGGATGTAGATTATTCCATCCTGAATCACCATGGTCCGAATCGTGATGCAGAAATCCATATTCCGCGTGTAGCTGAAGTATCCGACTGCCCCCCCGTAGGGGCCCCGCCGGGAAGGCTCCAGCTCATCGATGATCTCCATCGCCCTGACCTTCGGTGCGCCGGTGAGGGTGCCTGCCGGGAAGGTGGCCTGCAACACGTCGAACGCATCTTTGCCACTGACCAGTTGCGCCTGGACATGGGAGACAAGGTGCATGACGTGGGAGTACCGCTCCACCACCATGAATTGGTTGACCTGGACACTGCCGATCCGGGCGATCCTGCCCAGGTCATTTCTTCCCAGATCGACGAGCATGACATGTTCCGCCCGCTCTTTTGGGTCTTGCAAGAGCTCATCGGACAGTTGTCTGTCCTCATGCTCGTTCTTTCCCCTTCTCTTCGTGCCGGCAATGGGACGCAATTCGGCGATACCCTCTTCAAGGCGCACGGTGACCTCGGGGGACGAGCCGATGAGGATGAGCTCTTCAAGCTTGAGGAAGAAGAGATAGGGGGATGGGTTGATGTACCGGAGGGCACGGTAGAGATCAATAGGATCTGTGCGTTGTTCCCTCTGAAATCGCTGTGAGAGGACCACCTGGATGACATCCCCGGCAACGATATAGTCTTTGGCCCGCTTCACCATTGCCTTGAATGCCTCCGGCGTCATATTGGACTGAGGGTGGGTGCCGCTTTTTGCATCCTGCGGAAGGTCTCTCATTGTAACGGGGGCCTTGAGCGTCTCGATCATGTTTTCGATCTTCGCGATCGCCCCATCATACACGGCTCGGAGATCGTCCTGCCCCGCAATAAAGGCGCAGGCCACCACCTTGATGGTGTGTCTCACATTGTCAAAGATCATCAGGGTATCGGTAATAAGAAACGTCGCATCATCGGTATTGAGATCTTTGGGGGCCCGTGCGGGGAGCTTCTCAAAATAGCGGACCATGTCATAGCCGAGAAAACCCACGGCCCCTCCGTAAAACCGAGGGAGCCCGTCTACGGGAACGGGGCGGTAGCGGTAAAGAATATCCTTGAGCAAGCTTAAGGGATCTCCCTTGTGCTTTTGGGTCCGCATCTCGCCATTCTGCCGGATCAAGACATCCGCACCTCTGATGGTGAAGATCGTATGCGGGTCGGCTCCCAGGAAGGTGTACCGCCCCCACTTTTCCCCCCCCTCAACGCTCTCAAGGA
>MGQF01000017.1:619-4003 GCA_001797745.1 Deltaproteobacteria bacterium RBG_13_52_11 | reverse complement strand
TGGGGTTTGGCGCTCAGCTTCATGAGGGCCAAGACAGGGGTTTCCGTATCTGCCAGGATCTCCCGGTAAACAGGGATCAGGTTTCCCTCTTGTGCCAGTTGCTTAAACTGCTCAAACGCTGGATAGTACATCGACGCATATTCCTTTCATTTACAACATAAAAAAGGCCGTGGTTTCATCACGGCCTTTTTTATGTTGATCCGTACAAACTAAAAGGCCGTGGAGTCCTCAAGAGGTCTTCCACGGCCTTTCCTTAATTAGTTTTGAGGGTTAGCGGTGGACGAACCTCTCCTTCATGTTCCGCCGCCACCAATAATTACCGATGTTGATCTTTCCATTCATTTTCAGATTCATACCGCACTATCCTTAAAAGATAAAGAATATCTTCTACCAGAGATTGATGAAACTGTCAATAATAAATATTGAGCGACTCAACCCATATCTCCTACCTCATCTTCTTTTTTGCCTTTTCCATGTTCGACGTTACCATCTTAAATTGAGAGGGGTATCTTCCCAGGGTGTAGACCTTCAAACTCTCTTCAAAGGCCCTGACCGTCTTGGTCAGATTCGCTTCCTTATCCTTGACCTCAGCCAGGGCACTATAGGCATTGCCGAGGTTGTTCTGGGTAGCGGCATAGTCAAGGGGATATTCGTTCAGGGTGTAGACCTTCAAGGCCTCTTTAAAGGCCTTAACGGCTTTGAAGAGGCTACCCGTCTTGTCCTTGACCTCAGCCAGGGCGCTGTAGGTATTGCCGAGGTTGTTCTGGGTGGTGGCGTAGCCAAGGGGGTGTTTCTCAAAAGTTCTGATCTTCAGGGCCTCCTGAAAGGCCGTGACGGCCTTGCCCAGATTCTTCTCCTTCTCCATGACCTCGGAAAGGGTGCCGTAGGCAACTCCCAGGTTGTTCTGGGTGGCAGCATAGCCGGCAGGGTATTGCTTACGGGTATATACCTTCAAGGCCTTTTCAAAGGCCTCAAAGGCCTTTTTGAGGTTTTCCTCCTTATCCTTAACTTCGGAGAGGGTCCTGTAGGCATTGCCGAGGTTGTTCTGGGTGGTGGCATATTCAGCAGGGTATTTATCCATAGTTCTGATCTTCAGGGCCTCTTCAAAGGCCTTGAAGGCCTTGAGGAGGTGTGCCTCCTTATCCCTGACAAGTGCCAACTTATAGTGACAGACGCCTTCGCTATTTTTCACGGTGGCATAGAGCTCCGGGTCTCTTTTCGCTAACACCCTGCTTGCGGCAGCATTGTATATCGCCAGGGCGTCCTCGACCATATTCTTTTCCAGCAGGCTATCGGCACTATTGATGGAGGCCACAGATATGGCCCGGTAAATTTCTTTTTCTCTGTGCCCAAAGAAATAAAAGAGAACAACACCTACCAAAAATGCCCCGATAAGGCCGCCTGCTATCCCGATAAACCACGGACTGTTTCTGCCCCATTTCTTAGCGCCTGACTTCTTTTTAGGACGACTTGGCATACTACCCTCCTGTAGGCTCAAAAAATCCCTGTTTGGCTGATACTATCATTATGGACTATCGCCGGTCAATGAAAATGACCTTTTGCAGGCATTTTGCGGCACCTCTCCACGAAAAATATCTGCAAGAAACGTGCTCAGATGGCAAATCTTTAAGTATTTAATATTAAATGTTTTTTCTATGTCGACGAATAGAATAGAGCAGCGAGTGACAATTATTGTCCGTATTGCCGAACGAAACTGATCGCTCATGTCCTCCACATGCCCCTTTTCTCCATCAGTGCCGCGAACCCCCCCGCATCCCTTTCTTTGATCAGGGTTTCTACATCAGATAAGGTCCTCCCGTAGAGGTCGAGGATTTTGTCGATGTGCGGGTTCAAGGTGATGATCTCGGCGTAGAGTCTTGGATTATTGGTAAATATCTCCTTGATGATTGCGAGCTTCGTGTTGAACATGGGAGTGGCAAACTTTATTAATTCCGCGAGATCGCCCCCCCATTCCTTCAGAATCATCCCCATGGTTATCGAGTTCAGATGGTTCAAGGCCTGGACCAGGGCCATCAACTCATCGTGCCTCTCAGGGGTCGTTTCGACGACAGTCGCGCCATGTTTTGTGAGAATATTCCTCACCCACTCGCTCCATCGTTCAGCCCTCGCGGGACAGAGGACAACGGTATTGCCGGCTATGGCATCAACACCAGGACCGAAGAGGGGATGGAGGCCAATGACCTCTGAAGGAGAGGATTGAAGCATGGCCTTGATTGGCCCTGTCTTCAGGGAGGTGAGATCCATCAAGAGTGCATCCTTTTTCATGTGCGGTCCAATCTGCTCGATGATCTCACAGGTAATGCCTATGGGGACGCTCACGATGACCACCTGGCACATCTCGGCCATCGTCGGGATATCAGGTCCACTCTTTCTCCCTGATACGTGGACCGTATATCCCTCCTGGCGAAAGAGATCGGCAAACACCCCCCCCATCCCCCCGGCGCCGCCGATGATCCCGATCTGGATATCCTGCATCTCACATCCCCCCATGATTGGCTAATGCCCGCTGCCGTAAGAGGTGATCTGCGAGGACAATGCTGACCATAGCCTCGCAGACAGGGAGGATGCGGGGTATGACCGATACGTCGTGTCTCCCGCGAATCGATATGTTTGCCGGGCTCCCGTGTATATCGATGGTCTGTTGGGCCTTTTCGATGGAAGGAATGGGTTTGCAGGCCACCCTGATGACGATCTCATCGCCGTTGGTGATCCCCGCGAGGATCCCGCCGGCATGATTGGTTGCGAATCCCTTTGGAGTGATGGGGTCATTACACTCTGAACCCGTCATCCTGGCTGCCTGAAAGCCGGCGCCGATCTCCACACCCTTCACCGTACCTATACTCATGAGGGCCTTGGCGAGATCGGCATCGATCTTATCGAAGACCGGTTCCCCCAGACCCGGCGGCGATCCCTTGACCAGTATCGCCACGATCCCGCCGAGGGACTCCCCTGCCGTGCGCGCCTCCTCTAACCGCTCCTCCATACGTTGAGCCGCTTTCCCATCGGGACAGAGGAGGCTGTTTTTGCCGATCTCGGCGAGAGAGATCCGTTCTGCAACGATACCCCCCAACTCCTGGGTGTAGGCGATGACCTCAATCCCTTCGGGGGAAATCACCTTTTTTGCGATGGCCCCGGCTGCCACCCGGGCCACTGTTTCCCGCCCTGAGGCGCGACCACCCCCCCGGTAATCACGGATACCGTATTTCTTGGCATAGGTAAGATCGCCGTGCCCGGGCCTGAAGATTGCCCTGAACTCTTCATAGGCAGTGCTGTCGACATCCCTGTTTTTGATGATGAGTGAGATGGGGGTCCCTGTGGTCTTTCCTTCAAAGGTACCGGAGAGGATTTCAACCAAATCCTCCT
>MGQF01000017.1:312-599 GCA_001797745.1 Deltaproteobacteria bacterium RBG_13_52_11 | reverse complement strand
GTGAGCCCGCCCGGTCTCCTCCGCCTCAACTCCTCCTGGATGTCCGATTCCGTCAGATCGATTGCGGGGGGGCATCCGTCTACCACCGCACCGAGGGCCTTCCCATGAGATTCGCCCCAGGTGGTGACCCTGAACAGGAAGCCTATTGAGTTACCTGACATAGTTGTTCCTTTCCATATTCTACTGCGAGCAGTTAGGTCATACGAGACCTCTGTTCATCGAACAGGTGACGGGCAAGCACGAGACAGACCTCATCGGCGATTGCATCAATCTCTTTCTCCGACGTA
>MGQF01000017.1:0-239 GCA_001797745.1 Deltaproteobacteria bacterium RBG_13_52_11 | reverse complement strand
AATTATCGCTCGAGAGGGGAGGCCTTTGTGTATCGCTCGCCTGATCTGCTCTCATCCTCTCGACGATGGTCCTTACATCGGCGGTGAGCCAGACGCAGAGCCCATGGCGCCTCAGGACCTCTCTGTTCGCGGCATCCATGATCGCACCACCACCGGCCGCGATGATTGCATCTGCCGACGAGGGGATCTGCTCGATGATCGCGCGTTCCTGCGCGCGGAAGGCATCCCACCCTTTTTCA
>MGQF01000016.1:1741-18607 GCA_001797745.1 Deltaproteobacteria bacterium RBG_13_52_11 | reverse complement strand
ACCATGCCCTCCTCTGAAAAAGGGCATCCTAGCATGCCTAAAAAAGGACATTTCTACATTGGCGAAACAGGACATTATCATTTTGGGATAACACACTTTGAAAAAGCTAACGCTCATAAATGGCAGGAAATTGAACTTGCAGAGAGGACACTCCTTTACAAAGGTACCATGCGATGGTAGCATGGATTCTACAAAAATCGCCCTCTGCAGGGACTGAACCATGGAGAAGCAAAAAAAGCGGGCAATCTTGTGCCCCAACTGCAAGAGCCTGATTAGCAAAGATGAATCTCGCTGCCCCTACTGCGGGATAACACGGCCAGGGTCGTGGTGGAAGCATAATCTCTGGACCGGGGGATTCCGTGATACTGACCAACTCTTCAAGGCCATCATCTACACCAACATCGGCTTCTACGTGCTCTCGCTCCTACTGGATCTCCGAGGATCGAGTCTCTCTCTCAATCCCTTCGACATGTTATCACCCGACACGAGAAGCCTCTTACTCTTGGGAGCGACGGGGACCATACCCATTGATACGTTAGGCCGGTTGTGGACGTTGGTTTCCGCAAACTACCTCCACGGCAGCATCCTCCACATCCTGTTCAACATGTTCGCCTTGAGGCAACTGGGATTCCTCGTCATCGAGGAATACGGCGTGTATAGAATGTTCGTTATCTACACCCTTGGAGGCGTGATCGGCTGTGCGGTTTCTTACCTGGCAGGTGTAGCCTTGACCATCGGTGCCTCTGCTGCTATATGCAGCCTGATCGGTGCGGTCCTCTACTTCGGTAAGAGCCGAGGGGGCGCCTATGGGCAGATCATTTTCCGACAGATCGGCGGCTGGGCAATAGGGATCTTTCTTTTCGGTTTTCTAGTGCCTGGGATCAACAACTGGGGACATGGAGGGGGGATGCTCGCTGGTGTAATCCTCGGTTTTCTGCTGGGATATCAGGAGATGAGGAGAGAAAATCTCTTACATAAACTCCTCGCTGGTTTTTGTATGATCGTGACAGTAGTAGTGTTGGGTTGGGCAGTAGCCTCTGGTGTCTACCTGCGCATTGTAGGATAACGCAACAGTTGCCGTTGACATCAAAATCGCAGATCAAGATGGATAGATAATTGCCACGTGCCAGCCCCTGGCCTTCCGCATCAGAAAGCCCATTCCCTTTCTCGAAAGATCAGACGAATATTGAGAGAAGGGCAAAAAATCAATCCTCTCCATACAAAAAATTATAACACCGCATAACTATGCGTCTCGGCAGCGAGTACCATTTATCGCGAGAAAAAATCAAGGAGGGGAATATGCCGTTGTTTAAAAAAGAGCCTATCCTGATATGTTGTGCATTGCTGGCTTTCTTTGGCTGCGCCACCGGTGCACAGAACAAAAAGCACGGTATGGAAGCCTATTACCAAGCGTTACAGGATACTGACCCCTATAAGCATGACATGATACAACAAGGATCTGAAAAGGAACGAGAGGCTATCGAACTATTTTCTTCCCTGTATGCTACTTTTACCGAAGATAATATTAGAAGATATATCCGAGATCTATATGCACACAATGCGTACTACCGTGATGGCTTTGCAGAGATGGAGGGGGTTGAAAACATTGAATCATATTTCATAAAAGGCACAAAAACAATACATGAGCTTAAGTTTGATCTTCAGGATGTTGCCGTGCATGACGGAAACTATTATTTTCGGTGGATTACGAAATTTTCCCTGAAAAGCGAAAAAGATGAAGTCATTCACCTGCCCGGAATATCTCATGTGCGATTTGATAAAGATGGGAGGATTATCTTTCATCAGGATTTTTGGGACACAGGGGTAATCTATGAAAGGATTCCGATCATTGGCTTCATCATCAGATGGTTGAAAGAGAGAATGTAGATGTCCATACAAAAGCTGTTGCGCGTCATATGAGATGCCTCCCTGCTCGGCATAACAATTTTATGTTAAAGTAAAAAGATTGTGAGAGTTGATAAAGGGTGTATGCCAAAGAAAGCACGGGCATAAAAGCCAGCGTCTCCAGTTTAGTTTTTTGCGGTCTATAGGAGAGTCGAAATCCTATTTGATTTAAAACGTCACAGTGTTATTTAAAAAGGTTTTTCCAAACGCCTTTACAGTCCTTTCTAAACGCCATATAATAAATGTTTCAATAACCATTTTTCCCTATCTTTGAGGTGCACTATGCCTAAACATTCAATCAAGACAGGACTGAGTTTTGGCTTGACATCCGCCACCATAACGACCCTCGGATTGATGGTTGGTTTACACGCTGGCACTAACTCAAAGCTCGTGGTGATCGGCGGCATATTGATCATCGCCATAGCTGATGCCTTCTCCGACGCCCTGGGCATCCACATATCCGAAGAGTCTGAGAACAAGCACACTACTCTGGAGATATGGGAGGCGACTATCGCAACTTTTCTTGCGAAATTCGTCTTTGCATCGACATTTATCGTCCCCTTGCTCCTGTTTCCGCTTGCAACGGCCATTATAGTGAGCGTCGTGTATGGTCTCCTTTTATTGAGCCTCTTTAGCTTCTATATGGCCAAAGGGCAAGGGGAAAAACCGTGGAAGGTAATTGCAGAGCACCTGTTAATCGCCGTGGTGGTTGTTATTGTAACGCATTATGTCGGTGATGGGGTTAGGAGATTCTGTAGTTAAGTGCCTGCTCAACGCTACGGACATCAGCTTGATTAACGCTCGAGGGGAGAAATAATAATCCCAAAATAACAGAGAGGGAGGGGTCTATGGAGAAGAAGGAATTGATCGATCTCTTGAACAACGATATTGACGACGAGCATGCCGCAATATTGCGCTATCTCATCCACGCCTATCAGGAGGGGGAAGATACGCCTATAGGGGTGAACCTCCTCTCACGCGCCAGGGAAGAGATGTGGCACATGCACTGGCTGGGGATGGCCATCTGCCAATTAGGCGGGGAACCCAATCTCGCCCCTGCCCCTTACCCCTATGATCCGACCAACCGGGCGACGATATTCAAGTCCTATGTCGAATACGAAAAGAAGCTCATACCTCACTACAATGGTGAAGCGGACAGAGTGGATGATCCGCACATCAAGCGTGTCCTGCAGAGAGAGGCCTGGGAATCTGCCATCCATGCCAGAAAGTTCCAGCGGATGCTCGATAAATTGAGTCCGGAGCAAGCACAGGGCCTTTCCGAAGGAAAGGCTGAATTGCCGAAGGCGTTTTTGGAGACGCTGCAAAAGGAGATCGTTGCCAAATATACGGAGATGCTTGAGCACATCCGCTATTCCTGGGTCTTCCAAAAAGACGGCATTCTGGGGTGGCAGCTCATGGACCAGGCCATGGAAAAGATGAAACACATAGCCCACTTTGCCGAGGACGTCGCGGGGAATGGGTTGGCCCCACGATTCGAGGCGGGCCAGGTCGATATGAGCAAGGCCATAGGCCAGGCCCTGAAGAAGGCTCTGGAGGGTGTTCAGACTGGGCTCAAACGGCACCTAAATTTGCAAAAAGACAGCGAGGCGCAAAAGCATGGGGGATTGGTCATCAATCTCGACCTCACCGTCCAGCAGGAGGAATACCAGGGAGCAGAGATCGGAGACTGGATGAAAAAGAAATAGTGTAATTCCACGATAAAAATATCATCAACTCCCTCTCCCGCCGCCGAGCCGTAGGTCCCGGCCCCATAAGGACGGGAAGAGGGCTGGAGTGAGGGTGGATGTACTTATGGCTTGCCCCTCACTTTACATCCTCTCCCCCAGGGGATGAGGATAAGCGGTGGTTATTTTCTGAGTAGTCTTCCACCTGTTCCACAGAGGGCGACATCGTGGCCCTCCGTACCCCTGAAATAGGAATCTGAGGCAATGCCCTCACATAAGGGGGGAGTCTTATGGAACTGGTCCACCCCATTCCATTCAACCAGATGGGGTCACTTGTCTTTGGGTATCTTGAAACGCGGCCGCTTGCTATAAACCTTAATATAGGGATTATCAAACCTAATCTGCTCTCTGGGCACCAGCAACCTTAAACGACCTGAAGCGATAACCTCATCTGCCGCCTTCTCCAGGGGGTTGAAATCCAGTACTGGTCCGGGGCCTTCGCCTTCTTTCATACCCTCCTCCCAATTGCCTGATATGGCGCCTGTAGGACAAATAAGCTCGCAAAAAGTGCACCCCATCCACATATCACAGCCATTTCCCCTGGAGCCGTAAATCGGCGGGTCAACGGACAGGTCGATGTAACCCATAAGACAGTTGTCCATACAAAGGGTGCACTTGGGATAGAGACATTTCTCCTTATTGTATGAAATGTGACCGTGCGGATTATGACCGGACTGGAAGAATTCCAGAAGGACAAATAACTGTGGCGTATACATATGTTCGGGCACCGGTGGGATGAGATGGGTCTCCCCTGCTGATATTCTCCGGCTGTTCTCTGCCATTTCCCTGCCGAAATCCTCTGCCTCTTTCAGGTCAATTTCATCCGGATGGCCGTCGGTAAAATAGGGCTTGGGGGCCATCTGAAAATGGACGCTTCCAAACCAGTCCCGCGTCCCTATGACGGTAAAACCCTTCGCCTTCAACCTCCTGACCATACTCGGGAAATACTGTTCCGGCATTACCCCATGCGTGTTAAAGGAGAAGATATGCGTTCCCTGCTGCTTCGGTATCTTGTCTATGAAAATCCTCACATTGGGAGTTTCACCACCCATCCATATGGGGCTGCCCAGGCCGATCAAATCGTATTTATCTAGATCCTTCGGGTTTACTTCCTTAACGGTAGCTATATCGCATTGCTCCGCCACTTGGCTCATGCCTCTGTGAATTGCACGTGCGATCTTCCTAGTATTTCCCGTCTGAGAATAATAGATGACTATACTTTTCATGATGGTTTTCCTCCTTCCTCTCTAACCCATTACCGTTGCAGGATTACTTGCTTTCCTTGTAGTTGGAACTATGCATCGTATTCTTGCACAATAGAAAACATATCACAAGCGGCGTGGATGGGTTCGGATTAAATAACCATTTTGAACCAGAAATTGTTGTTCCAAAGGGGGATACTGCTTGACAAATGATGGGAGCCTGACTTATTTTTAATTGGGACGAAAGAAAAAATTTATAGGGCTCTGGGAGCAATATTTTGATGGATCAGAGCTCCCCATTGCATTTTATTATACTAATTATTTTCTTTTAATTATTTCAATTATGTTTTTCTCTTTTACAAAACATCTTCTGGTAAAATCTATGATAAGGAATTTCTAGATAAAATTGTAGGAACTTATGAATATGTATATGAATTTAACACTAAAAATCTTATCGAAAATCATCATATCATTTTAGAGGTTTATAATAATCAGTTACAAGGAGGTGGCGATGAAGTTAGAAACCCTGCAGGATGTTTTGACCTTTGCAATACGAAGAGAGGATGATGCCCAGAAGCTCTATCTCATGTTTCGAGCAATGGTCAAGGACCCCGGGGCCAAGGCCCTGCTCCAGGATTTGGCCAATTATGAGTTGGGCCACAAGAAGTTGTTGGAGAACGTCCTCAAGGTGGGGAAGGTAGGGCGTATCGGAGGAAAGGGAAAGATCGCTGATCTCCACCTCAGCGATTATATGGTCGCCGAGGATATCAATCATGACAGTAGCCCCCAAGACGTGATGTTGTTTGCAATAAAGAAGGAACAAGAGGCCTACAGCATCTACCACATGCTCCTGGGGAACTACGTGGGGACGGAGCTTGAAGAGTTGTTTTCCAGACTTGCCCAGGAGGAGTTGGGCCACAAAGAGACCCTTGAGCGAGAGTATGAAGAACACTTCATGCAGTGGATGTGATCGTACCGAGCGCAGACGGTGTAGGAGATCTTCATTGCAAGGGTTTGAGATCCTCTATGGCGACGCCACCCTTGAGCAGGGACCCTGATGCGGTAAAGGTTCCCTATTATTGGACCACCCCTGAGATTGTCCTATCTCATGTAGATACCTCCTCACCAAGAAGAATAACGTTATAATCTCTGTACCCTCCGCCATTATGGGACGCACTCTGATGAGAGACGTTTCGATAGTGGCTTATTGCTCCATGAAAGCAACAAGCGCAACATTTTTGTTGTGAACGTCAACTTTTTTGTGTCAGCACGGGAGGGGGGTATTGATTCCTTATTGTGAGTTTTCGTGATTGAACGCTCTCTATAAGATTCTCTACTGGGACGATCTGAGAAGATACCCATGGGTCTGGTTAGCCTACCCCTGGCACAAGCAATGATACGCCCCCTTGGGAAGAGCTTGACTTTCCACGGAAAGGGGACTACAATCGTTTTGTCTATGCAAGAGGGGAACGAAATAGAAAAATTTGCAGTTTTAGAGGACAGGTTAAACGAGATACTGAAGGGTTACACCGCATTGAAGGAGGAGAAAGAAAGCATTTTCTCCCAGATGAGAGAACAAAAAGAGGAAGTAGAGAAGTTGAGAGGAGAAATTTCCACACTCAAGAATGAGCGGTTGGAGATCAGAACGAGGATAGATCGGCTGATAGAGAGGCTGGAGGGGATCCCCTTAGACTTAGATAGGTAACGATCCTTTTGGTACCATGAAGGGGATCAGAGATGGTGAAGAGGAATGTTGAAGTAGAGATCTTTGGACAACGCTATTCACTGAAGAGTGAGTTTCCTGAGGAGCAGGTAAAAAAAGTAGTTGCCTATGTGGACGGAAAGATGAGAGAGGTTGCAGAGAGTACCAAGTCGGTGGACAGTCTCCATATAGCTATCCTCACAGCCTTGAATATCGCCCAAGAATATCTGCAGGAGAAGGGTAACAAAGAAGAGCTCTTGCAGCGAATAAAAGATAAAACCGATCGATTGGAGGAATTTATTTCCTTAAAAATGGGGTGAACGGGGAAGAAAAGGTGAGTGGGTGGAACCTATCATGTAGGATTAGCCTCCCCAAAAAGACCTCCGGGTCTTTGATGAAATAAAAGTTCTTTGCTGAGGTAAGGGAATTTGCTGGCAAATCGAAGTAGTCACTTAGAGATTCGTTACATACGCCACAAGCAGTCGCAGGAGGATCTTTCCTGAACTGAGTGGTACCCCTTTCCAAAGCCCACCCTTTTCTCTCTTGAGATAACCCCCACAGTACCGTACGAATACCAGCAAGGAGGTGCTTCAATGCAAATGTCTGTCTTGATTTCTATCATTGCCTTCGTCTTCGCCAGTGCGTTGGGGTTTGCAGTGGGGTTTTTTATACGAAAGAAGTTAGGGGAGTCTCAATTAGGGTCAGCGGAGAAGACCGCTGAGAGGATCATCGCCGAGGTGGAGAAGAAGGCCGAGATGTTAGAAAAGGAAGCGCAGCTTCAGGCCAAAGACACCCTCTATCAGGCTAAGGCCGATTTTGACAAGGAGGTGGCGGACAAGAGGGCTGCACTCCAGCGGTTGGAAAAGAGACTCTTGCAGAAAGAGGAAAATATCGACAAAAAGGTGGATACGTTGGATGCCAAGGAGATCGAGATCAATAAGAAAGAAGGCACCCTGGCGGAGAAGGAAAAATGGGTGGTGGAGCAGGATAAGAAGTATCAGGAGCTCGTGGCTGAGGAGAAGGCACGGCTGGAGAAGATCGCCCATATCACCTCTGAAGAGGCCAAAAAGTTGCTGATGGAGAGGATGGAAAACGAGGCGCGACATGAGGCTGCCAAGAGGATAAAGGGGATCGAGGAAGAGCTAAAGGAGCAGGCGGCCAAGAAGGCGAAGGAGGTCATCAGCCTGGCCGTACAAAGGTATGCTGGCGAGTACGTAATGGAGAAGACGGTCTCATTGGTCAATCTCCCCAATGAAGAGATGAAGGGGAGGATAATCGGAAGGGAGGGGAGGAACATTCGGGCCTTAGAAGCGGCCACAGGGGTGGATTTAATCATCGACGACACCCCTGAGGCAGTGATCCTTTCAGGATTTAACCCTGTGAGACGTGAGATCGCCAGGATAGCCCTCGAGCGGTTGATCAGCGACGGGAGGATCCACCCTGCTCGGATAGAGGAGATCGTTGTCAAGGTGGAACAGGAGGTAGATACCAGTATCAAAGAGGCAGGGGAGCAGGCTGCCTTCGACGTCGGGGCACACGGGGTGCATCCCGACTTGATCAAGATGGTCGGTAAGTTGAAATACAGAACGAGCTTCGCCCAAAATGTCTATCAGCATTCACTCGAGGTGGCCTTCCTCTGTGGAATCATGGCCTCTGAATTGAATCTCAACGTAAAGCAGGCCAGGAGGGCTGGGCTGCTCCACGATATCGGCAAGGCCGCGGACCATGAAGTGGAAGGGGTCCACGCAACCATCGGTGCTGATCTTGCCAAGAAATATGGGGAATCCGAAGAGGTGGTAAATGCCATTGCCGCCCATCATGATGAGACTGATCCCAATAATATCTTGGCGGTTTTGCTTCAGGCAGCAGACGCCCTCTCGGGGGCTCGGCCCGGGGCCAGGAGGGAAATGCTTGAGACCTATGTCAAGCGCCTCGAGGATTTGGAGATGATCGCAAACTCCTTCTCGGGTGTGGAGAAATCCTATGCCATTCAAGCAGGCCGAGAGGTGCGCATCATCGTCCAAAATGAAAAGATCTCTGATGAGGAGGCGTTGATGCTCTCAAAAGATATCGCCCGCAAGATTGAAAAAGAGCTGAACTACCCCGGGCAGATAAAGGTGACGGTTATCAGAGAAACAAGGGCTGTGGAGTACGCAAAATAGAAAGAGGGACGGGATTGCGGATACTATTTATCGGAGATGTGGTTGGGAAGGGAGGAAGGCGAGCGGTGACAGACCTCCTCCCCACACTGATGAAAGATAAGGTCGACTTTGTCATCGCCAATGGGGAGAACGTAGCGGGGGGAATAGGGATAACCCCCCAGTATGCCCAGATGTTATTTGAACAGGGGGTCAACGTCATTACCTCTGGAAACCACATCTGGAGAAAAAAGGAGATCATACCCTTTCTCGAACAGGAGCCCCAGCTTCTGCGCCCTGCCAACTATCCTCCTGGTGCGCCAGGAAGGGGGAGCGGGATATATACGACTTCGGATGGAAAGAAGGTTGGCGTCTTAAACCTAGAAGGACGGATTTTCATGAAGGCCCTAGAATCACCCTTTAAGACGGCTGAGGAACACCTCGCCTTTTTGCGGAGGGAGACGAAGGTGATTATTGTCGACTTCCATGCAGAGGCGACCTCTGAAAAGATGGCCCTTGGTTGGTTTCTCGACGGTGAGGTCAGTGCCGTTCTGGGGACCCATACCCACGTCCAGACGGCTGACGAGAGGGTGTTGCCCGAAGGGACCGCCTACATCACCGATGTGGGGATGACCGGTCCCAGCGACTCCGTGATAGGGGTAAAAAAGGACATCGCCCTGGAGAGGTTTCTCACCATGCTTCCCAACAAGTTTGAGCCGGCCACGGGAAAGATAGAACTCCAAGGGGTAATCGTGGAAGTGGATGAGGGGACCGGGATGAGCCTGGGGATCCGCAGGGTTAAGATGGGTTTGGATTGAGAGAAGCCATGCCAAATGTCTACGATATCTTGAAAGAGAGAGGTTTTATAGAAGGAGTCACCGACGAAGATGGTCTTCGCGAGCTCCTCGGTGCTCAAGCGGTCACGTGTTATATCGGCTTTGATCCTACCGCGCCGAGCCTCCATGTGGGGAGCTTAATACCCATCATGTCCCTCGTGCATATGCAGCAGGCAGGCCACCGGCCGATTGCCCTGGTAGGAGGTGGAACAGTCCTCATAGGCGATCCTAGTGGCAAGACAGAGATGAGAAAGCTCCTCACTTTGGAAGAGGTAGAGGAGAACGCCAAAGGTATTAAAAAACAACTATCCACGTACCTTGATTTCAGTGGGGATAAGGCCCTTCTCTTAAACAATGCCGACTGGCTTGTCCCATTAAATTATATCGAATTCCTCAGAGACATTGGAAGGCACTTTAGCGTTAACCGGATGTTGACCGCTGAGTCGTATCGGGTAAGGCTGGAGACTGGGCTGAATTTCGTGGAGTTTAACTATATGCTCTTGCAGGCTTACGATTTTCTGCACCTTTATCAAGAATATGGATGTCTCCTCCAGATGGGGGGGAACGATCAGTGGGGCAACATCGTGGCCGGTGCTGATCTTATCCGGAGGGTGGAGAGCGGGGTGTCCTATGGCATGACCTTTCCCTTGATCACCACGGCGTCAGGGGAAAAGATGGGCAAGACCGCCCAAGGAGCCATCTGGTTAAATCCTGAGCGCACCTCTTCCTATGAATACTACCAATATTGGATAAACACGGATGATCATGACGTGGAACGTTTCTTGGCCCTCTTTACCTTTCTGCCTATGGATGAGATTAGGGAATATGGTCAGCTCACTGGATCTGACCTTCGGAAGGCCAAAGAGGCCCTGGCCTTTGAGGCCACTAAGATCACCCATGGAAGGGACGAAGCCACAAAGGCCCGCGAGGCCTCGAGGATGGCCTTCGGCGGCGAAGAGGGGAGCTTAGAGGCCATGCCCACCACCTCTTTGGAGAAAGGACGCCTCGAGAAGGGGATAACCGCCTTTGAGCTCTTTGCCGAGGCAGGATTATGTACCTCTCGGGGTGCGGCGAGGAGATTAATTTCGCAGGGTGGGGGATATATAAATGAGAGACGCCTCAATGGGATCGATGAGTTGATCACCGAGGAGCATGTCAGGGAGGGTGCCATCATCCTGCGGGCGGGGAAGAAGCGTTACCATCGAGTGGTGCTTAAGGATGGATAAGTAAGTAAAGGAGGCTAATCATGGTTGAGAAGGAACGCCTGAACGCATTGGAGGTGGCCCTCAACAATGAGATGAGGGAGCGGGAGTTCTATCTAAAAAACGCCGCGAGGACCAAAAACCCCCTCGGCACGCTCATGTTCCAACAGATCGGGGATGAGGAGTTGGAGCACTACGAGCGTCTCAAGCAACTCCACCAGAAGTGGGAAAAAGGGGAAAAGTGGCCTGAAACCGTCCCCCTCGAAGTCAAAGGGACTATTGTCAAAGACATCCTGTTTAATATTGTCAAAAAGGTTGATGAAATGCCCCCGGAAGATGCTGATGACCTGAAGGCGGTGCGGAAGGCCATCGCGTTTGAGGCCAAGGGGGCCAAGTACTATGCCGAGCTCAGAGATCGGGTTTCTGATCCCAAGGAAAAGGGTTTCTTCAACCTCCTCTCCCAGATCGAGAATGAGCACTACCTGACGCTGAAGGACACCGAGGAGTATTTAACGGACCCTGCCTCGTGGTATCAAAAGGCAGAGCACCACACTTTGGACGGGGCTTAGCAACCTCCCGACATTGAGAGCGTGTGCCCTTTAAAGGGTGGGATAATCACCCCTGATGTTATCGCAACTGAGCCGGCACAAATTCTGGTGAGGAGCCTCGAGAGATATTCCTTAGTTGTAACCCACCTGCAAACATCAAACAGTACAACCGACACATCCCATTTATCCCTCATCCCCCTCCCCAGAGGACCCTGGTGCAGGGGGATTCCCTGTCAATGCCTCCTCTCGCTCCCACTCTTCCAAGATCCTCTTCGCCTTCCTTCGCTTGAGCCAGTAGCCGAGGAGGAAGAGGAGGCTTGCCAGGAACCACAGGGAGAAGAAGCTGGTCACGATGGGGATCCAACTGTACCTCCTTTTCAGTTCCTCCTTCCACCTCCTCTCCATATCTCGCAACCCGAGGCCGGTGGCCTGCCTCAGGGCTGCCTCCACGTCGAGGCCATGAGTCAACCCCCTGATGAAACGGGGGAGGGCCGCAGGTCCAAACTCATTTTTGATATAGCTCACAAAGCTGAAGCTCTGAGCATAGGCGAGTTCGGCCTGGCGCTGGTCTAAGGGGAGGCCATCCGCCAATTCCTCCAAAGGGATAAGCTCTTTTGCCAGGACCCCCCTGCTCAGGATATAGTCCCACGAAAGGCTCCACCCCCTGCTCTGGAGCATGGCAAACCCCTCATTGAGCCATTGGGGCGCCTCGTGCCCCGTGAGGGCTGTCGCCAAGGCAAGGTGGGCGTATTCGTGTTGGAGGACCTCCTCGATCTCTAGCCTCCCCCCCTTCATTCCCCGGAGTGATTTGAGGACGATGAGGTTGAGCCCGGGGTAGGCCGTCCCCACAGACCACGAGGGAGGTTGGTTACCAGGTTGCGCCCCCTGAAATGCCTCCCAGGTGGGTGCGAGATAGATCAGGCAGGGGGAAGGAGGGACTTGGCCGATTTCCCGCATGATTGCATCCCTGGTCTCCTCGGCCTTTTGTAAGAGAAAGGCGGCCATCTTCTGCTCGGGGCCCTGATACTTTAGGATGAAATGGGGAGAGCGCAGCTCAATCCATGATGCAGCAGGGAGCAGTTCCGGGAATGAGAGGATACTGAAGAGAAGAAGGACTAATATTCGCTTCATACAGAGGGGAGGGCAATGCCCAGGGTCTTTTCAATCTCCGCCCTGGAGATGCCGGTGATCCGCAGCAACTTTTGTCTCGAGCGTTGACCAGCTATAATCTCGACCTGCGAGGAGGAGATGTTCAGCTTCTTGGCGATGAACCTTTTCAGGGCCTTGTTGGCCTTTCCTTCGAGAGGAGGTGCAAATACCCGCACCTTCACGGCATCCCCATGTAATCCATCAATTCCCTCCCTAGAGGCCCGGGGCTGGAGAAGGACCTTGAAGGTTATTGCTGTCTCCTCCATCTTATCCGAAACGATAGGCAAGCTGGATCAGGGTCCTAACGAGGAAGAGTTTCAGGAAGTAGATGGCAAGGATCACAATGAGGGGGGAAAAATCGATCCCCATCCCCCCGATGGGGAGAAACCTGCGCACTTGCCCAAGGACCGGTTCTGTGGCCCGGTAGAGAAACCGAACGATGGGGTTGTAGGGATTAGGGCTCACCCACGAGATGAGGGCCCTGATGATGATGATCCACATATAGATGGTAAGGCCGATGTTGATTATCGAGGCCAAGGCCAAGATGAGATTGCCCATCACAAACATAAGACCTCCTTATCGCAGCATGATGAAGCTTAACTGCCTCCCCGGTTTTTTATCCCTCCGGTACGAGAAGAAGAGATCCTCCCTGCAGGCGGTGCACAGGGGGATGGCTTCGATATTATCTGAAGGGACCCCCGCCTTGGATAATTCTAACTGGGCAGCTTGGCCCAAGTCAAGGTAATGCCTTCCCTCCCGTTCCAGGATGAATTGATGAAGACTGTCATGGGAGTTCTGAAAGAGGCTTACTACATCCTCTCTTACCTCGTAGCAGCAGGGGCCGATCCCCGGGCCGATCCCCACCAGGATATCCGCAGGTGAGCTTTTAAAGGCATCTTCCATCTCGCGCACGGCCTTTTGCACGATCCCGCGCCATATCCCCCGCCACCCGGCATGGACGGCGGCGATAATTTTTTTGGATGGGTCGACCATCAAGATAGGCAGACAGTCGGCTGTCCAGATCCCTAAGGCCACCCTTTTTTTGTCCGTGATGACGGCATCGTAGGGCAGCGGATAAGTGAGGGCCGCTTTGGTATTCTCTTCGAATACCAGCACCTCTGCCCCATGCACCTGCCGCAGGGTAAGGAGCCGCTCCGGCGGGATACCGAGGGCCGCCAGGGGCCCCTCCTCTCCCTGGCGGGTGCAGAAGGCGTGCCTTATCCTTCGAAAGAGGGGGAGCTGCAGATAGGTGATGCCATTTTCGTCTTTTGCCTTAAACCCTTTTGCCACGCAATACCTCCAGAATGTTTTCTATATCCGCCGGCAGGGGTGCGGCGAACTCGACGGTCTTCCCCGTGGCTGGGTGGCGGAAGGCGATGAGGGAGGCGTGCAGGGCCTGCCTCCCCAGGGCATTGATTCGTTCCCTCAGAAAGGGATCCGCTATCTGCGTGAGCCTTCTCGTTTTTGTGTAGAGAGGATCCCCCACCAGGGGGTGGTTGATAGAGCTCATATGCACCCGGATCTGGTGGGTCCTGCCTGTCCTGGGTAATACCTGCAAGAAGGTGACCTGTTCAAACCGTTCCTTTACCTGCCACTGGGTCAGGGCCTCCTTGGGTGTACGGGTGCGCAGCGAAAATCTCTTGCGATCCGTGGGGTGCCTGCCCAGCGGGGCGGTAATAGCTCCCTCTGCTGCCTCCATCCTGCCGTAGACCAGGGCCAGATAGATCTTTTTTACCTCCCTCTTTTGGAACTGCTGCACCAGGGCCTCGTGGGCCAGGTCGTTCTTGGCCACCACCATAATCCCCGACGTCCCCTTGTCCAGGCGGTGGACGATGCCCGGACGCAGCACTCCGCCGACCCCCTGGAGGTCATGCAGGCGAAAGAGCAGGGCGTTGACCAAGGTCCCCGATTGCACCCTCCCCGCGGGGTGCACCACCATCCCTGCAGGCTTGTCCACCACGGCGATATGTGCATCTTCATAGATGAAGCGGATAGGGAGATCTTCGGGGAGGACCTCCGAGACACTGGGTACTGGGATCCTCCCACTGACCAGGTCCCCCTCCTTTATCTTCGACCCGACTTTAGGTTGAGCGGCGTTGAGGAGGATGGCCCCCTCCCGGATGTATCGCTGGATCTGCGAGCGGGATTGCGCTGGTAGCTGCTCGGCCAGGAAGAGGTCGAGCCTCTTGCCGTGATCCACCTTCTCCACGCTGAAGGCAAACTCTCCCCCGGAGGTGGGCATCTCTAAGCGCTGACCTTCTTGAGGGCCACGGTCATCCCGTGGCAGATGGCCGCGAACTCTTCATCTGGGATGGTCCTGAGGTCCAAGATGAGTTGGCCATTGGCAATCCTGGCGATGATAGGCTGATCCAGATTCCGCAGTTCTGCCTCCAGGGCCTGGACAGAGGCCCTGTGGGGTTTAATGCCCAGGGCCCAGGTGGGGAGCATCTGCAAGGGGAGGGCCCCTCCTCCGACCTTGGATGTTTCTTGGATCACCTCAATGGAGGCATTGTCCGTCTCGTGTTTGAGGAGGCGCTGCAGGCGCCTGGCCCGTTTGCGGATCTGCTCCACGGGGGCGGTCAACATACGCAGGGTGGGTATTTCTTTGATTGCCTCCCCCTCGCTCAGGTACGCGACGAGGGTGGCCTCCAGGGCCGCCAAGGTGAGCTTGTCGATCCTGAGGGCCCTGGTCAAGGGATTGGCCTTGATCTGATCTATCAAACCCTTTTTCCCCACGATGATCCCTGCCTGAGGCCCTCCGAGGAGCTTGTCCCCGGAAAAGGTCACCACATCGGCTCCTGCCTTGACGGCATCTTGGACCGTCGGCTCCTTCGCCAGCCCATACGCGGAGAGGTCGATGAAGCAACCGCTCCCCAAGTCGTTCATCACGGGGAGGGCATAGCGCTTTCCGAGTCGGACCAATTCCTCCAACGTGACCTCAGAGGTAAAACCGACTACCCGGTAGTTGCTCGTATGTACCTTAAGCAGGAGGGCGGTGTCTTCACCGATGGCCTCCTCATAGTCCCTCAAGCGGGTCCTGTTGGTGGTCCCCACCTCCCTTAATATTGCGCTGCTTCTCGCCATGACCTCGGGTATCCGGAAGGCCCCCCCGATCTCCACCAGTTCCCCGCGTGATACAATCACCTCTTTGCCTTGGGCGAGAGTGTTGAGGGCCACGAGCACGGCACCTGCGTTGTTGTTGACCACGAGCCCCCCCTCGGCCTTGCTCAGGCGCAGGAGGATCTCCTCCACGTGGGTGTAGCGGGATCCCCGCTCCCCCTGGGCGAGGTCATACTCCAGGTTCGAATATCCTTGCGAGACCTCCATTACATGCCTTAAGGCCCGCTCACTCAGCGGGGAGCGTCCCAGATTGGTATGGATCACCACGCCGGTGGCGTTGATGGCCCGCTTCAGGTGCGGGGATACCTGCCTGGCAATCTCCTCTTCGAACAAGGGGAGGAGGTTGGAGAGGGCGAAGATTTCCACCTTGATATGCTCTACCTTTGGAGCGCTCAGGATCGCCTGACGAATCCTCTCCAGGCCATTCCTGATCCCCTCTACGACCACCTCGTGAGGATGGCATTGCAAAAGCCTCTTTACCTCGTCAGTGGCGAGGAGTTCATCCACCTTGGGTATCTGACTGAGCAATGCGCTGCGTTCTCTTTGAGACATAGTTCCTCCCTAAGATGCGCGCAGGATGTTGGGGCGCCTGGGAAAGATGATGGTGCGCAGGATCTTAAGGAAGTTCATCCTGAAGAAGTGGGTGGGCCACTCCAACTCCCGCTTGTCGCAGACGATTGACTTTTCCATCTCCCGGACGTGGGTCCCTAGCTTCCTCAGCGCCTCCTCTTGCTCCGCACCCGCCATGGTATCCACGATGGCGTCGATCTTCTTCATCACCTCCACCGCCCGCCTGATTCGCTCGTCAATGGCAGCGGCCAGCGCCGAGGGGATAATCCCCAACTCCCCCTTGACGGCATTGAGCCTTCTCCCCCCTTCATAGGTACTGTAGACGATCTCGTCTCTGGTCATCCACCGGGTCTCGTAATTGAGGAAATACTTCCAGCTGGGTCCTTCCAGTGCCTGCCGGTGCTCCTCAAGGGTTCGAAACAGGAGGCGATAACCGAACCGCACTGGCTGCTCAAACGCCATGCTCCCCGGATCCAGAAAGGGGGCCAGGGGAGAGATGAAGGGGGAGAGGGTCTTTTTTCCGCCGTAGTGCTCCAGGAGGTGGCGGCAGTAGACAACCGTCTCCAAGACCGAAGCGTAGTCCTGTTTGGGCAGCCCTGTCATGAAGAAGAGGTCGATCCGCTTTGCCCCCCCGCGCACAGCCGCTTTGAGAAACGATTCTAATTCCCTATTGGAGTAAGGCCGCCCAAAGGCCCTGCGCACCCCTTCGTCGTGGGATTCAGGGGAGATTTGGATGTTGAAATTGGGGG
>MGQF01000016.1:1557-1712 GCA_001797745.1 Deltaproteobacteria bacterium RBG_13_52_11 | reverse complement strand
AGGCGGAAGGGCGATGCAGAGCGCTATGCAAGAGAAGCGCTTAAAAAAATGCCCTCCCTGATTATTGCAGCGGGCGGTGATGGAACATTTAATGAGGTTATTAACGGCGTTGAGGGATCGGAAATACCTATGGCAATCCTGCCGATCGGTACCAC
>MGQF01000016.1:593-1337 GCA_001797745.1 Deltaproteobacteria bacterium RBG_13_52_11 | reverse complement strand
AACGTTCAGATATCTTAAGATATGTCTTCGGTATTCTGACGGGGACCCATCTGAAATTTAAGGATGTGGACTATCTGAAGGCAACCAGCATAGAGATAGACGGTAATGCACATATTCAGTTAGACGGTGATTACTTCGGAACGACCCCGGCAAGAATAGAAGTGGCGCCTGATGCGCTGAAATTGATTTACCCCGGTTAGAAAAATCCAAAGCACTTCCGGCCGTTACCGGCGAAAATACTAATGCGGTCATTAGTAAAGCGACATTCATGTCACTTTCTGTCATTGTCCCGAAAGCATTCGGGATCCGCAATCCTTCTGGTTTTTTCAGAAAGATTCCCGACAAGCGGGAATGACATCAATGGAGCTTTACTTATAGCCGCCTTAGTAAGTAGACTTTATTTTCTTGATATTCTCTTCAATAGCCTCTATGTAGTGGTTTCTCGAATCCTTGAAATGATAGATGAGGTATTTATGCATCGACCCCAATCTTTTAAAACGCTCCGCAACTGCGATTTCATAAAAAAAAGGAGTCTTCTTGATCAGGTCATTCGCATTTTCGAAGATCGCCAGTCCACCTTCGCGCAATTTTTCCAATCCTTCGTACCGGTATGCCTCTTCAAACTCACTGAATAGTGCATGCAGTTTCTCAGGATAATCAACTGCAGACATCTGTCCCAAAAGGTCGGCTGTTCCGAGTGCATATCCTGCTATCCGTTCCTCTTCAGAACCAAAACGAATCTTC
>MGQF01000016.1:323-587 GCA_001797745.1 Deltaproteobacteria bacterium RBG_13_52_11 | reverse complement strand
TCCACTTTAACTCCGGTGCACATGATGATATTCTTGACACTGGATATCTGATTTTTTTCAAACCTTGTCTGGGACAGATAATTTTCTGCAAAATTAGCGCTCATCTGTGTATGGACAAAAGTATACTTGGCTCCTGTCCCCTCAACGTCATTTTCAGTTTTTATGTAACCTGTATCGTGCAGCAGGACGGCGATAACCCCCAGATCAAAAAATTCTCTTGAAATGGTTGGTTTGTTCTTATTCTTGTTCCATCCATCTATGATT
>MGQF01000016.1:0-260 GCA_001797745.1 Deltaproteobacteria bacterium RBG_13_52_11 | reverse complement strand
TGAAACCCTTTCCTCTTGCCCGAGAAAAGATCAACCACATCCCAAAGCACTCTTTCAATAATGCTTATATCGTCTGAACCGTAATTTTCTTTACGGATTGTTCTCACATGATCCAAAATATCTTTATAGCCGAGACTCTTTCTATTTAACATTTAGTTCCCATCACGCCCAATCTAAATTATATTATAACACCGCCTCCTATCAAGATTTCACCGTCGTAGAAGACGGCCGATTGCCCGGGGGCAGGGGCCCACTGCGGC
>MGQF01000015.1:82559-84049 GCA_001797745.1 Deltaproteobacteria bacterium RBG_13_52_11 | reverse complement strand
GTAACCTATGATGGAGAATTATCGGAAGCCTTTGCCCCACAATCTGTTGTGTTGACTCTCGAAGACGAGGTTGACGTCAGCCGGGGCGATATGATCGTCAGGAAGAATAATCTTCCGCAGGTTGGAACGAACTTTGAGGGCATGATCTGCTGGATGGATGATGTTCCCCTGTCCCTCAACAAGCCGTATCTTTTACAGCATACAACAAGGATTGTTAAAGCCTTTGTTTCCAGAATCGTTTATCAGGTGGATGTAAATAATCTCCATCGCCATAAGACAGAATCCCTCGCGCTTAACGATATCGGCCGGGTTGAGCTTCAAGTGACAGCGCCAATCTTTTGTGATCCTTATAGAATTAACCGTGGTACCGGCTCTTTTATTCTTATCGATCCCCTTACGCATCACACGGTGGCGGCGGGTATGATCCGCGGTCTATCCCGAACGATCGATGATATTGTTCCGAGAGATGAGAATATATCATCAAAGCAGGACAAATCTCCGCACACGGTTTGGCGGGATTGGAACATTGATCGTCAGGCCAGGGAAGCCCGCAGCCATCATAAAGCCGCGGTTCTATGGCTTACCGGATTATCCGGGGCGGGAAAATCAACCATAGCCATGGCTCTGGAAAAAACACTTTTTCAATTAGGTTGCCAAACCATGCTTTTGGATGGGGATCAGCTTCGCCATGGCCTATGCGCGGATCTTGGATTTTCCGGAAAAGACCGGGAAGAAAATATCCGCAGGGCTGCTCAAATGGCGAGGCTGTTTTTCGAATCCGGGCATTTGGTCATTTGCACATTTATTTCTCCTTTTGCCAAAGACAGAGCTGCTGCCCGTTCTTTGATTCCCGCAGGACGATTTTTTGAAATCTACGTATCCTGCGATCTGGATGTGTGCAAACGGCGTGATCCCAATGGATTATATGAGAAGGCTATTCGTGGAGAAATTGAAAATTTTACAGGCGTATCATCACCGTATGAAGCGCCGGATAATCCGGAAATCCTGTTGAATACAGATGTACAGAGCGTGGAAGACAGCGTTGCCTGTATTATGAATATACTGAAGCGTGAAATTATAAAGCGCTAATCACACGCCATAAAAGTGTTCTTTATTCAATAACAGATTTTTTATAGGTAGAGAAATGCAGAAATGTTTAATCGTATTGGGGATGCACAGAAGCGGCACATCAGCCATTTCCGGTTTTTTATACAAATTGGGTATAGCTTTAGGCTCAAAACTTATGATACCCAATAAATATAACGAAAAAGGCTATTTTGAAAATTCTTATATTGTTAATGCCAACGATAATATTCTACAAACACTTGGCTCATCATGGGATGATCTTTTTTTACTTGAAGAAGAATGGTGTCAGCGGCCACAATTAATACCTCATAGAGATGCTGTCAAAAAAATCATCAGCGCGGAATTTTATGCAAATGAATTGTTCTGCATTAAAGATCCCAGAATGTCTATTCTTTTGCCTTTTT
>MGQF01000015.1:67017-82553 GCA_001797745.1 Deltaproteobacteria bacterium RBG_13_52_11 | reverse complement strand
GTATATTGCAGGAGCTGAACATCGAGATATTCTTCCTCATCCCGCTGAGGCATCCAATAGAAGTGGCTGAATCCCTGAAAGCAAGGGACGGGTTTTCCATTCAGAAAGGGCTTCTTCTATGGATGAACAACATGCTGTCTATCGAGTATTATACCCGGCCCCTTGGAAGAAGCTTCTTTATTTTTGACGATTTTTTAAAATCTCCGGCGAATACCATTCATCGCATTTTAAAAAAATTTAACATCGTCTTTTCACATACGAAATTACAAACCGATACTGTTGCAAAAGAATTATTAGATCAAAAATTAAAACATCATAACATTAAAGATTTAAACTTCAATAGTGACATGCTGTCATTAATCGATCGATTTAATACAATACTGTTTAATTTTAACAATAATGCGGAGCTTGATAAGAATGATTTGATTGCTATAGATGAAATCAGAGGTGAATATACAAGATTAAGCTCTATGTTTTATAACCAGGATATTAGAAATGCATCTTTATCTTTTAAAACAACTTTTGCTGATCTCAATCGTCAGATTACCAAGCTTACACAGGCATTGGCGGAGCGCGATGCGCAGATATTCAATCTCAACCAAGCGATAAATGACCGAGAAGGTCAGATAGCCGGTCTTAATCAGGCATTGGTGGAGCGTGATGCGCAGATCACAAGTCTTAAGCAAGCGGTAGCTGAGCGAGACGTGCAGATGAATGTCGTTATAGCTTCGCGGTCGTGGAAATTGACCGCACCTCTGCGGTGGCTTTCGACATTAGTGCATCGCTCAGTGGCCTCGCTTTTTCGCTGAGCAATTACTAGATATCTGGCGCTTTCAATTGTGTTTGTAAAAAAGCAAATTTCGATAAACGCCATTTTTCGGGTATTTGGTTTTGTGTTTATTCGATTGGAAGCGCACTAACGCTGGAAAGCATACCGGCAAAGGGGATTCATTTCAATGGGGTTATTGCCAGACGTAACAATATTAGATCATCCCTTATCTCCTGAGAAGTAGGAAAATAAACTATGAAAAAAGTTTCGGTTGTTATCCCGACCTATAATGGTAAAGATCTTTTAGAAGAGCATCTCCCCTTCCTGAGGGCTGCGTTAGAGGCTTATCCTGGTGATTCCGAGATAATTATTGTGGATAATGGGAGTAATGATGAGAGCTTGTTATTCTTGAGCCGAAATTATCCTGAAGCGAGGATCATTAAAAACAAGGTCAACGAAGGATTCGGCCCAGCTATTAACAGGGGGGTCAAGGAGGCGAAATACGACATCGTCCTGCTTTTGAACAACGACATAAGAGTTGAAAGGGGCTTCATCGATCCGCTGGTGCGACATTTCGAAGACCCGTCGGTGTTTGCCGTTGTGAGCAAGAGCCTTGTTAAACTGGCGGACAGGGTTGTAAATGAGAGTGTAACTGTGCCCGGGTTTGACGGTGGGCTCATTTTCAGCCATCAACCGTTTGTCGGCGGGAAAACCAGTGATAAGATCAAAAACCCGTGCACCAACTTTCACGCATCCGGCGGTTTTGGCGCCTTCGACCGTAATAAATTTCTAGAACTCGGCGGTTTTGACGATATATTTCACCCTTTCTATTACGAAGATGTTGACCTGTCTTATCAGGCATGGAAAAGAGGCTGGCTAATCTTGTATGAACCTGACAGCGTTGTCCATCACAGGTCGCATGCCACCTCACTCAAGGTGGCGACACAAAGCTATATCAGCAGGATAGAGATAAGGAACAGATTCCTTATAACGTGGAAGACCATCTCCGATCCGGTCTTTGTGCTCAGCCATCTGAAGTGGATACTATCCCTTTTCCTCAGAAGTTTCCGGCTGTCGAAAAAAAAAGAGCGCCGTCTGATGATCATCATGCTCTTCGCGCTGCGCAGATTGCCCGCAGTGATCGCTTACAGGATCAAGAATGCGAAATATACCAGGCTTTCCGATAACCGTATTTTTTATCTTGCAGCGAACAGGGATACTCCGAATCTGAAGTTCGACAGACTTTTAAGCGAGGAAACGCGCAAGCGATCGCAGAAAGACGGCATAATGAAAACTATAGGTACTAATCTGGAGAAGAAGAGTGCGAAAATGGATTTTAGCAGTATTGTTAAGCGGTATGAAAATACCCGCACAACAATATCAGTTTATGTACCTTTTAATTTTTTGCCACAAACATTTGGAGGGGGAGTGAGATGTATGAATGTATATGAAAATTTATCATACATCTTTAATGTAAATCTTATTGGTATTATTGGCTATGGCGAAAAGTTCCAAAGAATTGAAGTGAATGAAAATTGTACGGCATACCTTATCCCGATGAGTAAGGAATATTGCGATCTTTTAAATTCTGAACAAGAGAAAGCCGGAGGATTGCTCCATGATATATTGCTTACAAATGAATATAAACTAATCCCGAACCTAATAGATATAAACAATCAATTGGAAATAGAAACGGATATATTTGTAAGTGCACAACCTTACTTTTTTAAAATGTTTCTTGAGTATTTCAATGATAAAATTTTAATTTACGAGGCACAAAACGTTGATTATGACTTAAAAAGAACATATTTCCAACATCCCGATACCAATGAAAGTGCAAAATATTATCTTAATATGGTTAGTGAAGTAGAATTATTGGCTTGTCATAAATCAGAATATATTTTGGGAGTATCAAATGAAGACGTCGACAAATTATGCGATATATATAATATCAATAGAAATAAAATTGTAATGGTGCCCAATGGGATTGACGTACATGCGTGTCAATATATTTATGCCAACAAAAGAAAAATAAATAGAGGAATGGTCGGGAAAAGCGGAAAGCACGTTGTTTTCATTGGTTCTGCTCATGGCCCAAATATTGAGTCTGTACAATATATCTTAGACGAGATAGCAGGTAAAAATTGCAACATCCACTATACAATAATCGGCAATATGAAGTTAACGTTTAAAAAGAAAATGGTGCCCCCAAACGTTCATTTTACCGGGATGATAAGCGAGGAAGAAAAGAAAAAAATTTATGGAACTGCAGATTTGGCAATAAATCCAATGTTTTCCGGGAGCGGAACAAATTTAAAGGTTCTAGAATATTTAGCTTATGGGATACCATTAGTGTCTACAAAATTCGGCATGCGCGGCCTCGGAGTCTTTGATCATTGTATATATTACGCTCAGAAGGATAATTTCCTGGAAATTATTGAAAGAACACTTTTGCTGCCCGCGGATGTTTTGGAAGATAATGCAAGGAAAGCCAGAAAGATCTGCGAGGAAAATTTTGATAAATCGGTTATTACCGCGGGATTAATTAATGTTATAAAAGAAACTGAAAAACAGCGGGAATGGAATAATGATAAGTTGAGAATTGCCATAGATGGTCGCATTCTTTATAGGAATATGACTGGCTCAGAGCGATATATATATGAATTAGTAAAAAATATACCGAATGAAGATCAAGAAAATGAATATGAATACTGCCTCATTAATAACACTGGATTCAAATTAAAGGGTGTTTCAAATATACAATATATATCTTTAAAAGAAAAAATAGATCTATTTCACAGAACCTATCAGGTAAACAATTATAATGATATACTGGAACTATTAATTGCCGGAAAAAGCGTTTTTTCATTCTTGGACCTTATCATGTGTAAAAATCACGATTATTTTTTGAAAAAGGAAGATCACGATAATTACATCTCGCTAATGAATTTAGCATTTAATTTTTCTGACAGAATCATCGCAATATCAGAGCACGCAAAAAAAGATGTCGTTGCGACTTTTAATATTTCTGAAGAGAAGATTACTGTTGTTTATCTTGGAATAGATTTGGATAAATTCAAAATAGTAAATGACGGAAAAGCAATTAATGATTTTAGAATGGAATATAATCTGCCTAAAAAATATTTACTCTATGTCGGTACCGATTATCCACACAAAAATCTAAAAAATCTTTTTATTGCCTTTTCAAAAATCATTAATTTACCGGAGATGAGAGATTATTCTTTGGTGATAGCAGGCAATAGTTATTATAGAAAAGGACCAGGGTATCTGCAAGCTTATCTTGAACCCATTAAACATAGGGTTGTTTCATTAGGGTATTTTGCCGATGAGAATATGCATCTGCTTTACAATGCGGCAGATATTTTCGTTTTTCCTAGTTTATATGAGGGATTTGGGCTTACGGTATTAGAAGCATTCGCATGTGGCGTTCCATTGATTTGTTCTAATGCAACATCATTGCCTGAAGTTGCAGGTGATGCAGCGTACATGGTAGATGCCAAAGATCCAGAGCAGATTGCAGCGGCAATATTAGATGTTGTAAAAAATCCGCAATTAAGAAATATGCTGGTTAAGAGAGGCTTAGAAAGAGTCAAACAGTTCACTTGGGAAAAATGTGCAAAAAACACACACAATATTTACAAGCAGGTTTTACTGGGAACCAAAGATGTGGGCAAAGATAATGAAAAATACCTCAGATTGCTATTGAGTAAAATCGTTGATGGTAATATGAGTTATTTAGGGAAAAATGATGGAGTAATTGCTATTGAAAAACTAAAATTAGAAAATTTATCTCATCTTGCAAAATTATTTTTTAATGGCATGCGGAGGGACGGCATACTATTTTTACAAAAATTGGTTAATCATTATTTTAAAAAAGGATTAAGAAAGTAAACTATTGCAAATGAAATTAGCGATTTTATTTTTAGAATATGACAATGGTAAATACATAAATTCATTTGAGTCATTTAAGTCGTATGTTGAGCAGTTTAAAAATTGTGATAAGAATTATTTTATTGTCGACAATCTAAAAACAGGGGATAATTTTTTAAAATTAAATAAGACGCTGTGTAGAATCGATGGCGATAATTCCGGCTGGGAATTTTCGGGTTGGCAGAGGGGGCTAAGCTACTTGAGAAACAACAATATTAATTATGACGCTGTTTTATTTGCGAATGATGCCTTTTTTGCATATGGTTGGAGTTTGTTAGAATATTCGGATAGAATTAATTTAAGCAAGTGGCTTATTAATGGAAATTCAATAATGGGCCACATTGACACAAAAAATATTCAATTGGAGGTTTTTGGCAATGATGTAAGCGAATGGGTGTGCACTAATTGTTTTTTTCTTCCAAGGAGAATCATTGAGAAACTCGATAGTGTCGTTTCATTAAATGATGACAAATTACACTCAATAGTTAGTGAGAAGTTTCCTGGGGGATTAGAAGAACAAGATTATATAAAATACTTTAAATATAATAGCGACCTGAATGATAACTACAAAACTATGGTAATTACGTGGCTCATAAAAGAATGGCATGATCGATTCAAGATCAATGAAGCTACTTGGGACATTTTTAGAAATAAATTGCGTTCGCTTTTAAATGAATCTCTTTTAACAGCAAGAATCAAAAAGCTGGGTTATAATATTGAATCGTACAAAAATTATATTAGAGATAATGATAGGAAGAATGAAAAAAAAATGTTGGACTTTGTATTTAGATCAAAAAAAGAGAGGGGCCGTAAGGCAAATTGATAATGAACTGTGACGATGATAAGAAGAAAAGTTTTTGGAATTTCCTTTCGTCTTCAAAAGCCTTGGAGAAAAGAAATAAAACTGATTTTAGTGGATTGGCATTAACACATGAGTTTCATAACTATCTTGTAACGGGAAAGAGAATCTATCATTATCTTTCTTATTTTAAAGATAAGTATCTATTAGACGCGAAGCCGATAATCGCAAGCCTCGGCTGTGGAAGCGGTCATTTGGAGCGGACGCTGATCAAAGATTTCCATTATAAATATGAGGCTATCCATGGGTTTGATATAAACCCTCACTTGATCGAATTCGCTAATCAAGAAGTAAAAAAATTAGGTTTGGATCATGTTAATTATTTTTTAATGGATTTAGATAAGCCTCAATTAAACCCTACTTATTACGATTTGATTATTTTTTTTCATTCCCTGCATCATGTAGAGAATTTGGAGAAATCCCTCAAAGAAGTCAAGAAAGCTCTAAAGAATAATGGACTTCTTTTGATTGTTGATTTCATTGGACCCTCTAGATTTCAATGGTCTGATAAACAAATAGAAATCGCTCAAGAAATATTGGATATGGTGCCTTTGAAATTAAAACGAAACTTGTCCTGTGCATCAACAGTATTGAGTCACAAGACTAAAATTACTAGACCAAGCTCAGATGATATAGCACAAGGGGATCCCTCTGAGGCCGTAAGATCCGAAGACATAATGCACATAGTAATAAATGAATTCAGAATTATCGAGAAGAAATTCATGGGCGGAACACTGCTAAGTTTATTACTTCATAATATTGCAGGAAATTTTAATGAAAGAGATGAAGCAGATAGAGCCATAATTCTATTAATGCAGAAAATAGAGGAATTGGTATTAAAAGAATCTATCCTTGAGCCGAATTACATTTTTTTAGTAGCAATGAAATGATTTGAAAGCGATTCTGTGTTTTTTCCATCGCGATTAAACCAGACGGTTATAAATTTATGTTTTAATGCGTTTTTAGACTTAAAATCTGGAGAAACATATTCGGAAGCCTAATATGAAGAAATATGAATATTATTTGAAGGATGAAACACTGGGGTTCGAAAACGGCATTGAGATATTAAAAAGTCGTTATGCCGATAAAATATTTGTCGGTTGGCCTTCGATAACATATTCACAAAAAGAAAATAGTAATTTAATATCAGAATTAAATAAATATAAAGTTCAAACAGAACAGATAGAAATTCTGCGGGAAGAATATGATTTATATATTCATAAAGTGAATTATCGTGAAAAATATCCTAATTACTATCCTTCCAATTATCACGAAAAGACATTTGAACATTTTTTGGCTTTTAAATTGTTGAATCAAAAAAAGGATGATAAATTCATTGATATTGGCGCGGAAAATTCACCACATGCTGACATATTTAGCAAATTAACTGGGTGTCACGGTTATGTCCAAGACATCATGCTTAAGCCAGGAATTCATGGAAAAAATATTGGATGCGATGCTTCAATGATACCCGTTAAAAATGGTTTCTTTAATTCTATTTTGGTTGCGTGCGCCATTGAGCATTTTGAGAATGATAGCGATATAAAATTCGTGCAAGAGGCTTCAAGAATACTTAAAAGCCATGGCAAAATATTAATTCTACCTTTATATTTGCATAATCATCCTTTCTATGTTACCGATCCCATTTTTTCTGTACCAGGGAATGTTGATTTTAGTGAGAATTTAAAAATATATTGTGTAAAAGATTGGGGGAACAGACAGGCGCTTTTTTATTCGCCGCAAACATTGCATAATAGGTTAATTGAAAAAAATTCGAAGAATATTGAATTCAAAGTCATTTATATAAAAAACTTTCATAAAATCGATCCTTCAATCTATTGCAGGTTTGCTCTTTTGGGAACTAAGAAATAGGGATCATCCGGGAGGGAGACGGAGATGCGCAACGATATTTATGCACAACCGCAGACTGGGACTTCACTCGATGAATGTGAGTTCTACCACACGTGCGAGATTCCGGGCATTGGACTCGTTGAGGGGCAATGGGATCTCCGCCATGGGCTGGCGCAGTACCTGGGGAACTACGACTTCACCAACAAGCGTGTCCTCGAGATCGGTCCCGCCAGCGGATTCCTGACCTTTCACATAGAGAAAACGGCGAGAGAAGTGGTAGCGATGGACTTGCCTATCGATCTGAAACTATGGAACTTCGTCCCCTACGATCGGCTCCGAATTGGTAATAACCCGACACCGCAGGGTGCGGAGGTGGAGAAGAGCTTTCGGGCTCATATCGAACGGATCCGAAACGGGTTCTGGCTGTGCCACGAGAAGTTTCAATCGAGTGCACGAGTGTGCTACAGTGCGACGGACGAATTACCCAAAGAACTAGGCATGTTCGATGTCGCGGTTCTAGGATCGGTTCTCCTTCACACTCAATGTCCGACGAAGGTATTAGAATGCTGCGCGGACTTGTGCACCGGTTCGATCATTATTACTGAGCTATTGGATCGAACACTGGGCGACGCTCCCATCTGTCGGTTTCTCCCGTCCATCGAAAACGATCTGTGGCACACATGGTGGAACTTCACGCCGCAATTTTTCACGCAATATCTTTCTGTGCTTGGCTTTACCACGCTAACCGTGTCGACACACAAACAGGTGGCGTTCAATCAAGAAATTGAACTATTCACGATAGTTGCTACGCGACCATCGACCATGAGCCGGATGAACCAGAAATAGCATGAAAAAAAAACTATTGAAATTTTTTAACGCCATTAAATCGCGCAACGGAGAGTATCTGAATGAGCTAAGAAATGATCACGAGTTTTTTAAACGTGAAATAACAAATAACCTTGAAGGCATGACAAAGAGATTATACAAACACTACAAATATTTCTCTTTAGATTATGTAAAAAGAATAATCGGACATTTCAAAGACGATGCTTTGCTTAGCAATCCATGGTGCATGAGATACATTGAATCTGAGTTTTTAATTCTTAACAATCAAATAGATCTAATAAAAAGATTAAAATTAAATGGCTTTGATCTAAAAAATAGAACTGTACTTGAAATAGGATGCGCTAACGGTTGCTTGTTGTTTGCATGCTCTAAATCTGGTGCCAAGAAATTAGTTGGTATTGATATCAGCCAGACTCGTTTAAAAAATGCGAGAGAGTTTTTAGGAGAAAAACTTTTAAAGAAAAAAGTCGAACTGTTGCTCATAGATATTTTCTCTCAAGATCTACCCTACGATAAAAGCAGTTTTGAAGTCATCTTTTCTACGAATGTTTTAGAGCACGTTCAGAGCACGCATGACTATTTCGGAAGAATTAAAAAATATTTATCTGACAAAACTGAAGGCTGTTTTGCGTTAACTTCTGTATGTAATAAATACAACATTTCGAGCATATTGGCAGAACCACATTATGGAATTCCTGGGCTAATTCTACTTAATCGAAAAGAAGCATCTAATATATGGTATTCAGAAAGAAAAAAATTATTTAGTAATTTAGATTATGAGGTCTTTGATTGGTTTTTATATGAAGAATATCAGAATATAGCGTTTTCGCAGGGACTTGAAACATTTCCGCTGCTTGATAAATACAGCGTTGATTCGATAGATGCCCACTTGAAAAACTATAAAGATTTTGCTGATAAATATTATATTATGGCTATTGATAAATTAACAAATCTTTGTCTAATAAAAAGCAATAATGATATTCTTGCTGGTGCAATAAAAAAATATTTTGATGAATTCATTAAAGATCATACCGAGGAAGAAGTGACGCCTCAGAGGAAAGTATATTTATACCTTAAATATTATGCTTTTGTTCTTGAAATAATAACGATGCATAAATCAGACTCGCTCCAGTCGGCCAGCTTTTCTCCAGGATGATGTTTATGCCATTTATTTAATTTCCTCTATAAAAAAGTTGAGTACCTATATGAACAAATATTTGATCACCGGCTTTTCTAGTTTTGTCGGGCGTTATTTTGCTGAATATCTTGAAATTAATGAAAAGAATTGCCTTGTTCAAGGCTTAGACATTCAGAACCAAGATTTTAGATTTGATCACTATAAAAATGTCAATATCAGTCGTATGTATTCCAACATTGAATTAATTGGGGCTAGCCCACGGAAGCTCCTCAATATATTTCAGGCAGATTTGATCGGCTGCCATATCATTACCGCCACCAATGATATCCTCAAAAAGTTAGAACTGATCGGAAAAGACCTGCATGAGTTTTCCCTTGAGACGGTTAAAATGTTTCGGCATGATGCGCTTAAGGCGGGATACGTTCTTTGAGAATTCATCTCGGCGGTTATCATAGATTTTTTTAAAATAGTCCAGTAATTTACTCGCAATACTAAGGTCTGATGAAAAACATCGATCTTCCATTTTATGTTAATAAAGGTTTTGCTTTTCGATGCAGAAAAAATTGGTGAGTGTCATTGTTGTTAATTATAATGGGAGAGGAATAATCGGGGCTTGCTTAGAAGCCTTACTGAGACAGAGCCGCGAAGCGCGGGAAGTGATAGTCGTAGATAATAACTCTTGTGACGGATCACTGAATAATATTCAGAGGATTATGAAAAAATATTCAACAGATTATTTTAAACTAATTTCGCTTAATCAGAATATTGGTTTTGCAGGCGGTTAAATCACCCGGGACGCTTACAAAGAAGATGCTTGTTTTTTTCTGGAAACTTATCCGTAAAGTGTGGTGGTTTTTTGCAAAGCCAATAGTCTGGCTTGTGCAAAGAGTTTGCGTTAAACTCGCGTTATGCACGCGGCTTGAATCGGGTCTTAAACGGTTGATTCAACGTTTAAATCCTCATTTGCGGAAACATACCAGGATTTATCTGCTCGCCAAAAAAATATTTGCTTTGAATCCAAAATTATACGCAAGAATGAAGAGTACAGCAATTAGGTATGGTCTGACAAGGATTAGGGGCGAAGCAGATATGTATTATGCGGCTAACGGATTATCCGGCAAGCCAAAAAAAGTCATAATTCTTAAAGATGATTACGGGCTGGATCAGCGCGCATGGTCAAACTTCCGGGAGAAATTATTGTCTAATTGCCTGAAGGGATATGACACGATGCGGGGATCGGATAATAAAGGAACTATGTGGATTTGTTTTGTTGCCGGCACCGGGATTAATTCAAATGATTGCGCAGACCTTCTAAAGACCGCTCAAAAAATAAAAGATAAATCGCAGATGCCGATGCGTTTTGTGGTGATGGGAAAAATACAAGGTGGAAAGACAAATGAGTTTAAGTCCCCGCATTTCTGTTTTGTAGAGGACATTAATATATTTTCGAAGATGCTTGGAGATAACGATATTGTGTTTTTTGCAAATCCCGGTGATTCTATTGATGAAAGATTGCCATTATTTATTAATCTAAATGACGGTTTCAATAAGGACTTTATCATTTTTGACATGTACTTTATTGAAAATAGCCGGGCATATCCGATATTACTCCATGGCGTTGATCCTGTTCATGCCAGGTATTGCGACTATTTTCATTCAAGATTCTGTTTGAGGGGGCGAGTTTTCCATAGAATGATGCCTCAATTGAAGAATTTCACAATCCGCGATCTGGCATTGGCATGCCTTAAGCGTGAGGCTGATATGACCCGTTTGCATATTCCTCTGCCATTGATCCGTATCAATGTGGATCATAGCTTGATCACTAAAATGCGCGATAGTGTGAAGAGCAGGCGATTTACAAATGAATTCAAGAAAAATAATATAAGTGTGGTTATTTGCACAAAGGACAATGCGGATCTGCTGCAAAGGTTGATATCGCAGATTCAAAGAGAACCGGCGATTAAAGAGATTATAATTGTTTCAAATAATTCGAAGACAGCGGAAATGAAGATGTTGTTGAAACAGATAAATGACGGCAGTTTTATACGTGTTATGCATTATGAAAAGCCATTCAATTTTTCTGAACAAAATAATCTGGCTGCAGGGTGTGCTACCGGTGAAAACATATTTTTTTTGAATGACGATACCTGTCCGGTTTCGGAAGGCTGGCTGGAATTTTTAATAGAATCAATCGGGGACGGCAATCAAATAGCAGGGCCTTTGTTGCTGTATCCAAACCGGACAGTTCAACATGGCGGGATGTTTCTTGGCTTTAACAATGTAGCGGGGCATATTATGCGTCATTCAACAATCCCTGATAAAAGCGTAAACTTTGGGTTGTATGCCCCAAGGAAGGTATCTTGCTTGACCGGTGCAGCACTGTTAGTGCCACGTAAGATATTTGAAGATCTAAATGGTTTTGATCCATTATTGCCAACTTTGGCGCAGGATGTTGATTTCTGTTTGCGCGCAGTCGGCTCGGGAGTTGATTTGATCTTTGATCCACGTGCTATCCTTCTGCATTTTGAAAGCATAAGCCTTAAGCCGACTCTTAAGGAAGAACACGCTCATCGCGCACGTGAAAGAGAATTGGATTACTTTATAAAAAAATGGGGCGCACCAAAAGATAATTGGTTAAATCCCAATATCGATGTTTCTGATGAATCAATGAGGAGTATAATCTGTTCGTCTGCCATTCACTATTGAGGTAAGAAACGATGCTGCCTATTATGTTGCGTAACGTCGTGCAACCAACACTGCTTAGGAGATGTAAGAGGTTTTAGCTAACGAAGACCTAAGAGAATATATTGTCAGTTGGGGAAAGAAAGACAAGGAAGCTTTGAAGGCTCTGGAAGAAGAGGTGAATAATCAGGAGAAGAGAGAAATGAAAAAAGAGATTATACGTGGAATCAGAGGGCAGATTGGAGTATACTTCGCTCAACTTCTTTTAGAAAAGGGATATTACGGTCTAAGGTGCTAATAGTGGCAGCAGGGGATAACGGGCGCAGAATATGCATTTGATTTTTTTATCTTGAGTGTTAAACCGGGAACCAGGAAATAGCGAGCTATTTATAGAGTGATTATCAATGCAACCAATATTGGACAAAGGCTTACGGGGATAGGAAGATATCCCCTTGCCCTATCACTTTATTTTTTAGAACATTGGGATTATCCTTTTCAATTGTTTATAAATAAACGTGCGTTGGTTCATTTTGCGAAGATAGAGAAGAAATATAAAATAAGATTGGTAGAGGGAAATATTTCACCTGATTTTGGTTTCAGGGGCAATCTGTTAAGACTGCTTTGGTCTAACAAATTGGGATTGCAAAACCAGAAAGAATTAATTTTTAATGCCTCGCAGATGGAAGGATGTTTTTTGCACGAAAAACAGATCATTACGGTGCACGATCTAATACCAATCATTTTCCCGCGCTACCATAAAAAGCTGTAATGCTTTTCAGCTGGGAAAAATCAGCCAAAGGACATATAGAAGAAGTATTAAGTTCATAAGAAAAGGAGCGGTGATAATGAAAAAGGCTTTGATTACTGGCATTACAGGGCAGGATGGAGCATATTTGACTAAGTTACTTTTAGATAAAGGCTATGAAGTATATGGCGCATTCAGGAGGACCTCTGGTTTAAATTTAAATGGGCTGAAATATTTAGAAGTGGATGATAAAGTGAAGTATCTTCCATTAGAGCTTCTAGAGTTTACCAATATTTATAGGGCCATAGAGAGGATTCAACCTGATGAGATCTATAACCTCGGCGCGCAGAGCTTTGTTGCCTTATCTTTTGAGGAGCCTATCTATACTGCTGATGTGGCCGCTTTAGGGGCATTGAGGGTGCTCGAGGCGATTAGGGTTGTCAATCCAAAGATTAAATTTTATCAGGCCTCTTCGAGTGAGATGTTTGGGAAGGTTCAAGCCATACCCCAAAATGAGGCAACCCCATTTTATCCAAGAAGTCCCTATGCGGCATCAAAGCTCTTTGCCCACTGGATCACAGTCAATTATAGGGAGTCCTATGGGATATTTGCATGCTCCGGTATCCTTTTTAATCATGAATCACCCCTGCGAGGGCTTGAGTTTGTTACAAGGAAGATAACCTATACCGTTGCCCAGATGCGACTCGGGTGCAACTGCGAGTTGAAACTCGGCAACCTCGATTCCAAAAGGGATTGGGGATATGCGTCGGAGTATGTGGAGGCCATGTGGCTCATGCTCCAGCAAGAGAAGCCTGATGATTATGTCATCGCGTCCGGGGAGACGCACTCTGTTCGGGAGTTTGTTGAACTAGCATGTAAAACGGCGGGTTTTGATATAGTATGGGAAGGCAAAGGCATAGAGGAAAAGGGCATAGACAAAAAAACAGGCAAGATCCTAATTGAGATATCCCCAGAATTCTTCAGACCGGCCGAGGTAGACATCCTGTTGGGGGATTGCTCTAAGGCGAGGCAAAAACTCGGCTGGCAGCCGAAGACGCAATTTGAGGAACTGGTGAGGATAATGGTTGAAGCGGATATGAAGAAGGTTGGCAATCTCAGAAAATGAGAATCGCGATTAATACGATTCCACTCCTGTCTCCCCTGACAGGTGTGGGCAGCTATACATTCAACATCGCTCAATCCTTGTGGGCCATAGATGCTATAAATGATTACACCTATTTCTATGGATATTACTCCCGCAATCTCCATGCTTATTATAATGAAAACAAAAAAATATTTTACCAAATGAAAGAATTAGTAAAAAAGATACCAATGTGTAGAGGGATTGTCGCAAGAGAATTAGTAGGGGGTTTTGTAAATACGGCTTCACCTCGAAGTTTTGACCTCTACTTTGAGCCCAATTTTATACCGATAAATATCAAAGCTCGTTGTTCCGTTGTAACCATTTTTGATTTCTCCGTTGCGTTACATCCTGAGTGGCACCCTAAGGAAAGAATTGATTATTTTAAAAAATATTTTTGGAAGAATATTAAAAGAGCGGATAGGATAATAGTGATTTCAGATTATATAAAAAAAGAGGGTGTAAATCTTGGATTGCCTGAAGAAAAGTTAAGAACCATTCATCTTGGATGCGACCGCGAGGTATTTAAGACATATCCTCCTCAAGACCTGCAATCGATACGAAAGAAATATGGCCTTCCACCGCACTTTATGCTCTTTGTGGGTTCAATCGAGCCGAGGAAGAATTTAGTAAATATGATTCGCGCGTATGTCAGCTTAGATAAAGGAATTCGAAAAGACATTAAATTGGTGCTGGCCGGGTTTAAGGGATGGCAACATAAGGAAATCATGGAGCTTTTAAAAAAAGTAAAATCTGATGTAGTGTATCTTGGATATCTCCCTGATACAGAATTAGGGAAATTGTATAATCTTGCAACACTTTTTATTTACCCCTCCATTTACGAAGGATTCGGGCTTCCGCCCTTAGAGGCCATGGCATGTGGCTGCCCTGTGGTGGTTTCGAATGCCGCGAGCTTACCGGAGGTCTGCGGAGATGCCGCACAGTATGTAGACCCACACGATGTCAACAGCATAGCCGGGGGCATTGCGAAGGGTTTAAGCGATGAAACGCTCAGGAGATCTCTCATAGCCAGGGGGCTGGAGAGGGCAAAACTTTTTAGCTGGGAGCACGCTGCAAAGAAGCATTTGGAGGTCTTTGAAGATGCCGCTGAGAATTGCCCTCATCCATGACTGGCTCACCGGCATGCGGGGAGGGGAACGGTGTCTCGAGGTCTTCTGTGAACTCTTTCCGGAGGCCGATCTTTATACTCTTATACACGTTCCCGAATCGGTATCTCCAATCATCGAACAGATGCCTATTAAAACTTCCTTCATTCAACATCTGCCATTTTCAAAAAAGGCTTATCGGAAATACCTCCCTTTATTTCCTATGGCTATCGAGCGTTTCAATTTGAAAGAGTATGATCTCATCCTGAGCTGTAGTCACTGTGTGGCCAAAGGGATTATTCCCTCACCGGATGCACTCCATATTTCTTATATGCTGACACCGATGCGGTACGCATGGGATATGTATGCAGACTATTTTGGAGAAAACAAGCGCAAGATTATTCTGCCTTTCATCCATTATTTGAGGATGTGGGATGTGACTTCAAGT
>MGQF01000015.1:66721-66983 GCA_001797745.1 Deltaproteobacteria bacterium RBG_13_52_11 | reverse complement strand
ATGTGAAGAATCGGATCATGAAATTCTATAGAAGGGATGCAGAGGTGATCCACCCTCCTGTGGAGATTGACCGATTTAGGCTTGGGGATAAAAAAGAGGATTTTTTTCTCATTGTTTCTTCCCTTGCCCCTTACAAAAAGATCGACTTGGCCATAGAGGCCTTCAATCGTTTAGGTTATCCTTTAAGAATTATTGGTTCTGGGCCGGAAGAGAAAAAGCTCAGGGCGATCGCTCAATCGAACGTGGAATTTATGGGGTGGCA
>MGQF01000015.1:66509-66711 GCA_001797745.1 Deltaproteobacteria bacterium RBG_13_52_11 | reverse complement strand
GCCTCTTTTTTCAAGAACAGAATGTCGATTCGCTGATAGATGCCGTGGAACGTTTCAATCGGATCGAAAGGGAATTTGATCCCTTATCGATCAGGAAACATGCGCTGCAGTGGGACCGAGAAATTTTCAAAGAAAATATTAAGAAAAGCATCTTTGAAAAGATGGAACTGAGATGCTAAAAAAACATACCCAGCTTTTCAAG
>MGQF01000015.1:53171-66465 GCA_001797745.1 Deltaproteobacteria bacterium RBG_13_52_11 | reverse complement strand
TTTTTACATTTTTTATTCTGATTGCGATCATCTACCTTCTTAAGAGGTTTGAGTTTTCCCGCTTGGCATTTTTCTATTTTTTGGTGATCAGTTTCTTGGGGCTCATTTCGGTGCGATTTTTTGCTCGCAAGACGCTGATGATGCTGCGTAGCAGAGGATATAATCAGCGGTTTGCCCTCATTGCTGGGGCAGGTAAGCTTGGCCAGAAAATTTTGCAAAACATCGAACACTATCCTGAAATGGGAATACAGGTTATAGGTTTTTTAACGCGTCACGGAGAGGAGGTCGGGAAAAAGATCAGAGATATTCCTATCCTTGGAGCATATGAAGACATTGATAGGATCCTTGGCGAGAGGAAGATTGACATCTTTTTTATTGCCTTAAGCATTAATGAATACCACTATTTCGAAGGCCTCATCAAAAACATTCGGGGGGATTTATCAGAGATTAAAGTGGTGCCGGGGTCCTATGAATTTCTGGGGTTAAGAGGCGGGATGGATGCGTTGGGCGACCTTCCCATCATGAGCCTTCAGGGTTCACCCCTCTATGGTTGGGATAGTGTCTTTAAGAGGAGCTTTGATCTAATGGTAGGAACCCTTATATTGATAGCGACGTTTCCCATACTATTAGGCATCAGCCTTGCAATCAAATTAACCTCATCAGGTCCAATCATCTACAGGCAAGATCGGATTGGAATGGATGGGCATCGTTTTCAAATGTTGAAGTTTCGAACGATGAAGGTGGGTGCCGAAAAGGAGACAGGTCCTGTTTGGGCTAAAGAAAATGACCACCGGCGAACAAAGATTGGCTCTTTTTTAAGAAGGACGAGCCTTGATGAGCTTCCCCAATTGTTCAACGTGCTCAAAGGAGAGATGAGCCTGGTTGGCCCCCGGCCGGAAAGGCCCGATTTTGTCAAAGAATTCACGAATCGAATACCTCTGTATATGCTTCGGCATAAGACCAAGGCAGGGATGACCGGCTGGGCCCAGGTCAACGGATGGAGGGGAAGTACCTCCCTGGAGAAACGGATTGAACATGACCTCTATTATATTCAGAATTGGTCGATTGGTTTTGATCTGAGGATCCTGCTTATGACCCTCTGGAGGGGTTTCTTCAGTAAATCGGCCTATTAAATAGCCGGATTCAAGGAGCACGTGCAACCATTTCGTTAAAGACCTCATGGGGGGGGTATGGTTCAGCGATTGTCTTTGCCCTGGGGCTGTCTTTCTGCACCCTGCTTTCTTTCTCTTTGGAGTTTATCCAGGGAGGCAGGCAGCGGGACTGAAGCCAAGGGTGCGAAATAGATCAGAATAGCGCTGTTTCCTATAGACTGCTTGAATGATGTCGTATTATGATCTATAATAAAGATATCAAAATATGCAGTTTGGAGATGATATCATGAAGCAAAACGTCACCTTGACCCTGCGTCTCCCCCCTGAACTCTATCAAGAGGCCAAGAGGGTTGCCCAAGAAGAAGGGGAGTCTTTTAGCGCTTTTTTTCGGAGGCTTCTGGCGGATGAGCTGCGTAAGGTGGAAGAGAAGAAGTTGTTTAACTCATTCTCCATGGTTGCTGAGCATACAGAGGAGGCAGATGTTGATTATGCCTTTCAGGCCCAGAGAGAGGTAATTTTGGAAAATGAGTAAGGATCCCCAACGAGGTGAACTTTGGTGGGTTGATTGGTCTCCGGGGAGGGGTTCTGAGCAGCAGGGTACTCGCCCAGCCCTCGTGATCCAAACTGATGCGGCAAATTTAAATCCTCGGTATCCCAACATCATCGTTGTGGCCGTCAGCACCAAGGGGAAACCCGTTCCATTCCATGTCGCAGTGAAACCTACAATTCAAAATGGGCTTGGAGAGTTATCCTATATTAAATGTGAACAGATTCTCACCATCTCTAAGAAACGTTTAACGCGCAAAATCGGAATCCTGGAAACGGAGTTCCTCCAGCAGGTGGGAAAGGCCATCACCTTGGTTCTCAATGTTTGAGCAAGATTCCTTTAGCTTTATGTGAGAAATTTGTTCGAGCAGCGATAGGGGTTTTTTAGATGAATAACTGTGTGCTTGTCACCGGAGGGGCGGGTTACATAGGGAGCCATGTGGTGAAGGAATTAAGGAGACAGGGCTATCAGCCGCTGGTCTACGATAACCTCTCCGCAGGCCATCGGTGGGCAATTAGAGAGGATGAGCTGATAGAGGGAGACTTAGGAAATAAAAGACATGTGGAGGAAATTCTGCGTAAGGAAAAACCTCTGGCAGTAATACACTGTGCCGGTAGCATAGTCGTAAGCGAATCGGTAGAAAGACCAGAGTTCTATTTTCGCAATAACGTTATCAATACTTTTAACCTCTTGGAGGCGATGCTGGCATGTGACGTGAAATCATTTATCTTCTCCTCCAGCGCAGCTGTTTATGGCAAGCCGCACCAGGTCCCCATCCCCGAAGATCATCCATTGAGCCCGGTAAACCCCTATGGGGAGAGTAAGGTCTTCGTGGAGAAGGCCTTACGATGGTATGAGGAGGCCCATAGCCTCAGGTATATTTCGTTGAGATACTTTAATGCGGCAGGGGCCGATCCCGAGGGTGAGCTTGGTGAAGCACATAATCCGGAGACGCATCTCATTCCTCTTATCTTAGCAGTGGCTGCTGGCAAGAGGCCTTTTGTCGAGATCTATGGCACTGATTATGATACCCCAGATGGCACCTGTATCAGGGATTACATCCACGTCATTGATCTGGCGCAGGCCCATATCCTGTCCCTGGGGGCCCTCTTGAATGGCACTACAAGTCGTGTTTACAACCTGGGAAATCAAAGGGGGTTCTCGGTGAGGGAGGTGGTGGATTGTGCCCATATGGTTACGGGCCACTCGATTCCTGTACGAGAATCTTCACGAAGACAGGGAGACCCTCCCGTGTTGGTGGCCAGCTCAGAGAGGATTAAAAAAGAGTTGGGCTGGAAGCCCCACTATGGTGATCTCAAGACAATCCTGGAGACGGCATGGGGGTGGATGAAAGAGGGGAAGCGTCGATAATGGGAAACAAGGGAGGGTCTCCCAGACTTGATGTAAAAAAAGAGGACAGGAAGAATCTAATAATCCTGCTCTCCTTTGGCCTTTTATTGCGGCTCTACGCCTTCTCCCAAATCTATATGATCGCCAACGATGGCGCCTTCCAGTATATACCCGTGGCCAAGCTCTTTTATCACGGTGAGTATCTTCAGGCCCTGCTCCAGCCCCAGCTTCCGTTATATCCCTTTTTGATTTCCGTCCTTTCCCATATAACGGGCAACTTCGAACTTTCCGGTCAGTTGATCTCCATCATCTTCAGCCTCTTGGCCGTATTCCCCCTGTATTTGATCGGGCGGTTCCTCTTCGGCCCAAGAGCAGGTTTCTGGGCTACGATATTGTACCTCATCAATCCCCTGATGCTGCATTGTTCAGTGGATGTATTGAAAGAAGGGGTGCTGATTTTTTTATTCTTCTCCTCGGTCTATTGCTCCTTGAGGTTTTTACAGGAGGGGAGCGGGCGATGGCTGATCTGGACGGTCGTCTTCGCTGCAGGAGGGGCCCTGGTCAGCATGATCGCCCTGGTGATGCTGGTGGTCATGGGGGTGTGGTTGTGGTATGGGGTCCTCCGTGGAAGGGTGAGGGAGAGAGAGTTGGCATATCGGTATCTCTGGGTGGTCATTGCGGTTGCCGGCACTATCTTGATCTTCCTTATACCGGGCATCCTTGGCTGGGAATTCTTGATCACAAAAAAACCCTATAAGGTTGTAGAAGGTATTTTGCAGCGATGGTTCGTATATGACTGGCCAGGCCTGGCTCAGATTGGAGAACGCTGCCTTTATATTGTCGATCGATTCATAGAAAAGACATACTATCTGCCCCTTCCCCTCGCCCTCTTCGGTCTCTGGTGGAGGGTGAAGGCCGGAGAATTCAGCGCTGAGGAGAGGTACCTTGCCCTTTTGATAGGGGTGCTTATCGTCATCTTTTTCCCTTTTTTATATGCATCGGGGAGATGGCACCTCCCTGCGATCTTCCTGTTGTATCTCTGGGCCGGGTTTGGCTTTGCGAAGATCCTGGAGCTCATTGATAGGAGGTTCACGAAATATCGCAGGCTCGCGCCCATTATACTCATTAGCATCCTCCTCGGGTCAATGTCTTCCTTTTCCCTGCAACCCCAAAGGCTTGATAAGGTCGGCTACAAGGAGGTGGGGCTGTGGTTACGGGGACAGGCTCCTTCGCCGTCTCTGATATTGACCGACGACCCCCGGGTTGCCTACTATGCAGGGGGGGAGTATGTACTTATTCCACCCAAGGCTGCCCCCGAGGAGATCGTTGAAAAGGGAACGAAGGAAAGAGCAGATTATCTGGTCATAGAGGTGAAGGGAACGAGGGGCTCAGGGGCCTTTGCCCTTTTTGAGAAAAAGGGAGAGCTGGAACTCGTCCTCCGCCATCCCTACGGAAAGAAGGGGAGGACTATCTACGTCTATAAGATGAAAAAGTAGAGAGGCCCTTCTCAAAGGGCCTCATAGGATTCTGCCGCTATTTATACCTTGCTGAACACCAGACAGACGTTGTTTCCCCCAAAGGCGAAGGAGTTGGAGATGGCGATGCTGATCTCTTTTTTCCTGGCCTCATGGGGGGTGTAGTCGAGGTCGCACTCCGGATCGGGGGTGGCGTAGTTGATGGTGGGGGGGATAATTCCTTCGTGGAGGGAGAGGAGGGTAGCGACTGCTGCGATCCCCCCTGCTGATCCTAAACAGTGTCCGATCATCGACTTGATGGCGCTGATGGGGATCTCATAGGCCCTCTTGCCGAAGGCCTTCTTGATTCCCCTCGTCTCCACCACGTCGTTCAGCGGGGTCGCTGTCCCATGGGCGTTGATGTAATCTACTTCTTCAGGGGCGATCCCCGCATCCGCCAGGGCCAGTCTGATGGACCTGGCGATCCCTTCTCCTGAGGGTTCGGGGGCCGTGAGGTGGTGCGCCTCGGCGCAGATGCCGTAACCCAAGACCTCACCCCATATCCGCGCGCCCCGTGCCCGGGCATGCGCCAGCTCCTCCAGAATGAGGATTCCCGCCCCTTCTCCTAAGGAGAGGCCCTGTCTGTTCTTGTCAAAAGGCCGGCACCCTTCCGAATCAATGGCCCTGAGGCTATTGAAGCCGGCATAAGTCACCTCACAGAGGGAATCGCTCCCTCCCGAGATCATCAGCTCTGCTGCCCCTGAGGTAATGGCGTCGTAGGCAAAGGCGATGGCCGCAGAGCTGGAGGAGCACACGGTAGCTGTGGTAGTTCGAGGGCCGAGCAGATCGAACTCCTGCGCTATATGGTCTGTGGTGGCGGCAAGGGAAAAAGAAAGGAGCAAGCTCGGGGAGGGCCTTTTGGAGGCATGGGTGTATATGGCTCGGAAGTACTTTTCCACCGAGAAAATCCCTCCCGAATCCGCTCCTAAGATGATCCCAAATCGCTCCCGATCTATTTCCCCCTGATCGAGACGTGAGCTATTCATCGCCTCCCGGGCGGCGATGATCCCGAATTGATCACAGCGGGACAACCTCCGCAAATCCCTCAGGGTGAAATGACTCTCTGGTGATAGCCCATCTACCTCGCCGCCATTGTGGCTGCGATATGCTGAGGTGTCAAAGATGGTTATGGGTCTGATTCCACAACGCCCCTCTTTCAGGGATCGCCAGAAGGTGGGAAGGTCATTCCCTACGGCGCTTACCACCCCCATATCGGTGACTACCACTCGCCTCTTGTGCACGGTTCAGACCTCCCACCGGACCACTTTGAGAGAGAGAAAAACATTGACGGTTCTTTTGCTCCTGTATTCGCCCATACTTTCTTACCGCCTCATCGGTTCTATAATATCGACGCCAGGAGGAAGACGGAATTCAAAGGAGGAGTCCGGGATCCCGGAGTTTATCCTGATGTTGTGGTAGTTGATAATGGTGCGATCACCATTCTTTTCCACCAACTCCACTCTCTTCGGCATCCACTGTGATGTATCAATGGAAATTCTGATCTCCTGGAAGATCGCAAGATCCTCTGCGGGATCTATGCCCAGTACCACTTCTTCTGTCTTCTCTTCCTGCAGCCATATCTTCTTCCCCAAGGTCTCGATGGGGTTTTGGATAAAGAGAAGCCATTTTGTCAGGGCAGGGTTGCCAGCCACCTGATAGCGCTGGGCCACCTTCTCATCCGGGAAATAGATCAGAAGGATACCCTTATTCAAGACCGTGACGTTAGGATAAGGGGGATACATCTCCACCCAAATCTGGTTTGGCTTTTTGAATCGCATCCGCCCACGCGAAACCACCGGTTCATTGGAGAGCGAGGCAACCTTTACCTGTTTGATGTCGGCAGTGAAGTCTTCGATGGCGTCCTGGGTCTTTTTGAATCGATCCAATAGAGAAGCCAGATCTCTGGTCTCCTGCTGGGCCCAGGAAGGGGTTCCCAAGGAGGCTAAGGAGAGGAGAAGAAAGAAGAGGATAGAGGAAAGGCCTTTTCTCACTGTTCTACCTTTCTGGCAATAGTTGTCTTGCTCACCCCTGGCAGCATGATTCTCCCCCCTGACAGATGATAGAGCATTTCCGCCAGGTTTCCGAAGGTGATCCCTGACAATTGGCCCGCCAGGCTGGAGGGGGTAGTGAAGCCCCCGACAACGGTCTCGATCTTTGTAAAACCCACTTTTTCCAAGGCTCTGTGCATGGACGTGGGTGAAAAGTCGCAGAGATGAAAGGGGAGGTGGTATAGGTTATTATTTAGCCTCATGAAGGAGAGGATATCTTTTATCGGGGTGGTATGGGGATAGCGCAGCAAGAGCATCCCCCCAGGCCGCACTATCCTGTGTACTTCTCTGAGGAAGGCCAGGGGATCAGGGAGGTGCTCAATGACATAAAAAGCGGTAACCACGTCAAACGCCCTTTCAGGGAAAGAAGCCCTTTCCCATGGCTGAGGAAGAATGCGAATCCCCCATCTCTTTTGGCCATAGTGCGCCCCTCTCAAGGAGGCCTCCAAACCTATGACCTCCCACCCCCTGGTTTGCATCAGGGCAAGAAAGAAACCGTATCCTGTCCCCACATCCAAAAGCCTCCCCCGAGGTATATATCGTTCGATGAGATCCGCCCCCTTTTTGAAAACCGGCGCCATCATCCTTCCCCAGGCCTCGATCTCGTCTGCTCCCTGAGGGAGATAGTGTTGATAGCTCTTGAGCCTTTCCTTTTCTGAGGGGCGGGGGTTTTGATAGAGAAAACCACACTGGAGGCAGCGGACCATGATATAAGTGCCCTCCTGGTGGCTTCTCTTTGCTTCCTTGCCTGAACAGAGAGGACATGATATCCACTCCACCCCTATCTCCTCCTGAGATTATAGTATGTCATTGGAGTCAATTGAGCAACACTGATATAACCCCTCTTCCGGCACGGATGGCGCCCTCAACTATAGATATTTAAAGGGTGTCGAAAAAAGGCTGTTCGGATTGCTGCCGTGTAATTGGAAATCCTCCCATCTACTAGCCCCCATGACCTTTGGTCACAGCGAAGGATAAAAATTAGATATCTCCCCCCTCTCCCGCCAGCGGGAGAGGGCAGGGGTGAGGGCTTATTTTCATATAAACATGTTGTGGTAAGCTCCGGTCAGGCTGTAGCAGGCGAGAAAGACAAGGGGGGCGAAAGCGCAAACGCCCCCCTTGTCTTTCATTTTTCCCTTCCCCGCAGTGGCGTTACTTTCCTATCTCTTATAGCTATAGATAAGCTTGGCTGCCGCCTCGGCGTTTCTCTGCATGGCGTAATCCACCGTGTCGTCAGAGCCGGAAGAACTGGTCCTCAGATCGGTCTCATGGACGACCTGACCGGTCGCCTTGTCGACAAACTGATAGTGGGCGGCAAAATATGCTGTTCCGGTATACTCCCCACCAGGGATAAAGGAGCGTCCGATCCGTCTCCCAACCGTCGGTCTGGTGTACTCCTTCACCTCTCCCCTGATAATGAGGACCTTTTTCCCCGCCGGGACCTGCTGCGTGGTTCCCTCTTTTATCACCATCTCAAAGAGGCCGTACTGCTGAGAATACCTGCGCACCTGGTAAACGACATCATCGGCGATCTGCGCCCCGGAACTATCAGGGGCCGGGACAGTGGTAGGTACCTTAAACTCCTGCACCACCACGGCGTTATAGTCCTTGAAGAGAAGCTCTTTTCCCACGGCTATGCCGCTGGCCGCGTAGATTATTGCCAGTACCACCATGATTCCTAAAAAAATTCTGATCTTCATGCTCTTCCTCCTTCTATTTTATTTTCCTACCTTATTTTGATAAATGACCTTGGCGATATATTCTGCCACCCGAAATGTCATCCCCTTGGCCTCGGTCTCGTGCAGGGCCTGGCCGCTTGCCTTGTCCACGAACTGACAGTGTACTGCGCAGGTACCTGTACCCTTGGGGGAGTAGGCCGTGACCGTCCCCTTTACCAGCAGGACCTTTTTGCCAGGTGGCACCTTTTGTGTGCCCTCCATGATCACCATCTCAAAGAGGTTAAATTTGGCGCTATACCTCCTGATCTGGTACACGGTTTCATCGGCTATGGCCCGACCCGCCGAATCCGGGGCAGCCACATTCAAAGGGACCTCGAACAGTCGTACCTCCACCACCTGATAATCTTTAAAGATAGGGGCCGTTGCCTCTGTCAGGCCCATAGTCGGCGCGAAGACAAATGCCCCCACGGCCGCCGCTATTATCGCAGGTATCATGCGCTTAAGGTTCTTCATCGTTAAACCTCCTTATTGTTCGTTTGGGTTCAATACGACTCGATCCACATCTCAATGGCCTGGGGGTATATCCTCCAAGAGGGCAGCTTCGAGCGCTTCAACAGCCCCTCGCACTCCTTCACCGTTAAGGCGGCCTTGAGCGAATTCCACAGGCCATCTCTGGCCCTCTCCTCCCGCATTATGAGGCGCCACAAGAGGTTAAAAAAGATGGCTAAGGCCTTCGGGGCATCCCGACGAAGGTCCATCATAACAAACTTTCCCCCCTTTTTCAAGACGCGGGCGGCCTCGTTGAAGAATGGAATAGGGTCTTCTAAGTGGTGGAGGGTGTTCAAACAGATCACCAGATCTACTGCCCCATCCTTCAGCGGCAGGGCATAGGCAGAACCTATCTGGAAATGTACCCGATCCTCCAATCCTCGTTCCCTGGCGTTGGCCTGGGCCGTCTGTATCATGGCTGGTGAGAGGTCGATGGCCAGAAATTCCATCTCCGGCAGGGATCTTGCGATCCCCAGGGGAAAGATCCCCGGGCCTGTCCCTACGTCCAGGGCGACCCCTTGCTCAATACCCTGAGCACGTATTCTGGACAGTACCCTCTTGATCGGAAATTTCATATACTTCTTGGCCATGCGGCTGTAATATTCCGTCAAGGACTCATCTTCTAGCGGGCTGAACTCAGGTATCCTCTCTTCGGCGATCATCGTTTCCCTTCTGCCAAGACCAATATCCCCTGGGCCACTGTCACCCCCTCTGACTCGGCCCTTACCCTTACCTTGGCCATCTCGCCGAAGCTGAACTCCACTTCAGCAAAAAGGGTGAGTTGAGCCCCGGGCCTGATGGTCTTCGTAAATTTCATTTCTTCTACTTTCACCAAGATTCCCATCCTTTGTTCCTTTGCACTCAGCAGGGCGATCCCGCCGGTTTGGGCCAAGGCCTCCACGATGAGGGCTTCAGGCATGCAAGGGTTTTGGGGAAAGTGGCCCTCAAGGAAGAAGTCGTCAAAGCTGATTGCCTTTACTGCTACGGCCCTGCGGCCAGGTTCCAGTTCCATCACCCGGTCGATCAGCAGGAAGGGGTAGCGATGGGGCAGGGCCTTTGCCATATTTCCCATCCTCTCTTCAGGATCTACCATATATCCATTGCACCCTTCGTTATCCCCATGGTCAGTAAGATGCCCAGCATGGATCCCATCAGCAGGAGAACCGTGCCCTTCACTTTGTTTTTGCCCAGGAGATAGGAGAGCACGGTGGCCGAAAGGACGCCAAACCCCCTGATGGGAAGGGCGCACAGCAGCACGATCCCCACGTCCCCCCACGAGGAGACCTTCTGTACGAGTTTTCCCTTCTGCCAGCTCTCCGAGGCCTGTTTTACCCTCCTACCCACCCATCGCAGGAAGGGGATGCGGGAGGAGTTCTCCAACATGAAACCGTATACCGGTATCTGGACGAAGTCATACACCAAGGCCAAGGGGAGATAAAGATGGAGGGGGAGGTGATTGAGGATGGCGAAGACCACGGAGGCGGTCCTCCCGATAGTGAAATGGAGCATAGTGAAGATCACAAAGGAGTTCTCCGGTGACTCAAAAAACCCCATCGGCCCTCCCCAAGAGGACGGTCATATACGTCCCATCCAACGAAATCCCCGTATGCAAGATGGTCCTGATTGAGGCATTCAGTCCCTCTCTTACAACCCTCAGCCCGCAAAGGGGATCGGGATATTCATAATTGATGGTTGGGGGGATGACTCCACGTTCCAAAATGAGGAGGTCCGCAGCTATCCTTATACCCCCTGAGGCGATCCCTTCCCCGAGCATCGACTTGAGGGAACTGAGGGGAATGTCGAGGCATCGGTCCGAAAGGGCGAGCCTGAGCCCCTTGGTCTCTACAGCATCTAGGTGGGGGGAGGAGTTTCCGGCGCCATCGATGAAATCGATTGTTTCCATTCCCCCTCTTTTCAAGGCACCAGAGATAGAGCGCGCCACTTTTTCCTCCGGGTGTGATGCTCCACCAGCGGTGGCAAGACCGTTGATCTTGCCGTAGATCCGTGCCCTTCTTCGGAGGGCATCCGCCTCCCGCTCGAGGATCATAATCCCGGCCCCTTCTCCAGGGATAAATCCATTTCTCTTGAGGTCATAAGGGGCACTCCGTTCCCCGTCACCTGCGTCCCGTGCTGTCAGGCGCAGTGCATTCCATCCCCGGTATAGGATGGGGCTCAATTCGTCCACCCCACCCGTTACGATGACATCGGCCCTTTTGGCAAGCAACTGTTGGCAGCCGAAGAGCAGCGCCATCTCTGCAGTGCAGAAGGATTGGACCACGGTGCTGTTCGGTCCCTTTATCCCCAACTCAATGGAGGCATTGCTGGCCGCTGCATTGGGCACGGTATTGGGGAAGAGGATAGGATTGAGGTCTCCAGGACCCCTCTGCACCTGCCCCCGGTGAAAGGCCTCGGAATTTACCACGCCGCAGAAGCCGGAGCCGAGGATGATTCCCGTCCGCTCTGCAGGGATATCCACACCGATGGTGAGGCCGGCATCCTCCAGGGCCATCTGGGAGGCGGCGATGGCGAATTGGCTGGCCCGATCCAATCTCCTGATCTTCGGAGGGGGGATAAAGGCCTTGGGGTTAAACCCCTTCACCAGGCCACCTTTCTTCGATCGAAAGGGTGCCGTGTCAAAGGCGATGATCTCCTCGATCCCGTCTCGTCCCTCGATCAATCCCTTCCAGAACTCCTCCTTTCCGATGCCCACGGGGCTGATCACCCCTACCCCTGTGATCACCACCGCGCCCATACGATTTAGAGATCCTCCTTCCCGAAGATCAGGGTGGTGCAGTTGCCCCCGAAGGCGAAGGAGTTGGATAGGGCGATGTCCACCTTACCTTCTCTGGCCTGGGGGCAATAATCAAGGTTGCAGACCTCATCCCCCTGTTCAAATCCTGCGGTAGGGGGGATGAGATGGTGGTGAATGGCCAACAGCGAGGCCGCCGCCTCCAACCCCCCTGCGGCCCCTAGGCAGTGTCCGATCATCGATTTGGTGGAGCTGATGGGGAGCTGATATGCATCCGCCCCCCATACCTCCTTGATGGCCAGGGTTTCCACCTGGTCGTTGAGGATGGTCCCGGTGCCATGGGCGTTGATATAGTCTACCTCTTGTGGCCTGATCCCGGCATCCTGGAGGGCCTCGTTCATGATCCTCGCCTCCTCTTTGCCCGTCTCCTCCGGCGCGGTAATATGGAAGGACTCACCGCCAAGGGAATAGCCGAGGAGTTCCCCATATATTTTTGCTCCCCTCCCCAGGGCCCTCTCCTTCTCCTCCAGGATCAGCACAGCTGCCCCCTCACCCAAGGAGAGACCCTGCCGTCGGGCGTCGAAGGGGCGGCATGGAAGGGAGTCCATGATCTTCAAGGAGCAGAAGCCGCCGAAGGTAAGCTCGCTGAGGGCCTCCCCGCCACCACAGGCCATTACATCGGCCTCACCCCACCGGATGAGTTCGGCGCCATAGGCGATGGAGCTCGCAGAAGAGCTGCAGGCGGTAGTGATGGTGGTCCTCAATCCCTGAAGATGGTACCTCTCTGCCAATCGATCGGTGGCATAGCTGGGGATAAAGGGGAGAAGGAGTGAAGGCCTCGGTCTTTTCCCCTCAAGAAGCTGACGGTGGTACTTCTCGGCTGAGAGCATGCCTCCTGCCCCGACCCCGAGGCATACCCCGATATGCCCTCCATCTCCTCGTTGAGGCCTCATCTCGGCATCAGTAAGGGCCTCCTGGGCAGCAATCAGGACGAACTGATCGACCCTGGAGAGACGGCGCAACTCCTTTTTGTCGAAAAAATCCAGGGGGTCATACCCCTCGATCTGGGCCGCCATCTGCGAAGGATACCCGGAGCAATCGAAAAGGGTGACCTCCCTGATCCCCCGTCGCCCATCCCTCAAGGAGGCGAGAAACTCCCCCACAGTACCCGCGGTGGCGCAGATGACACCCATCCCCGTGATGACCACCCTCTTTTTATCCCTCATTTCCCTTTCTCTGGTCAATCAGGTCTAGGAAGGCCTCCAGGCGGGTCCCGATCCCTTCCACGGTGGTGTGTTCATCGAAGGTAAGGGTCATGAAGGGTATGTTCCCCTTTTTATGTGCCCCCACCGTCCTTTTGAGAAACTCCTGCATCAGGGCATCGATGCCACACTTAAAGGAGGTAACAAAGATGATCCCATCGGCAATCCCCTGCTCGGCGAAGTAGAGGATGCTCCCTACAATCTCTCGCGAGGTCTCCCAGTAGATCTCCTTCGAAAGAGATAAAAGCTTCCGCTCCCTCTCGCGCAAGGGTATCGTGTCGGAGGTTACGATCTTTATCCCCGATCCCTTGGCTAGGGTAAGGAGGTCTTTGTTGATGAAGGGGTCAAAGAGATTGTAGGATCGGCCGATAAAGGCCACCGTATGCCGATGATTATGTTCGGTGTCTGGGGGGCAAGGGGTCTCAAGCTCAAAGATCTCTCCCATCCCCAGGTTGTTTATCCTGGCGATCAGTTCTTCGCTAAA
>MGQF01000015.1:41073-53143 GCA_001797745.1 Deltaproteobacteria bacterium RBG_13_52_11 | reverse complement strand
TATGACCGCCGCACCTTTCGGAGATCAACTCCCGTCCTCTTCGCTATGTCGAGGAGGAAGTCGGTGAGTCCTCTTTTCCCCTGACGCAGATCTATGACCCCATCCCAGATCTCCAGCTTGTCCTTCAAGGCCAACCGCAGCACATCAGGGGCCCCTCGGAACTTGGGGCAGAGGATATAGTGGCGGTCCAGGCTGATCAGGCGGGGGAGGAAAAGAGCGTCCACCTTACCTACCAAACTTTGGGAATGAGGGATCAATAATTTTAAGGGGAGGCAACTGTCCTCGTAGAAGGGGACACCCTTTCGCAAGATCTGATAAACCGCTCCATCAGAAGTCACCACCTCCATCCCCAATTCCTGTAAAAAGGTCCTCCAGAGGGGAAAGAGTTTATAATACATCAAAGACTTGGGAATACCGACGCGCATGAAGGCACTTCACTTTTCGGTGGTAATCTGCAAAAGATATCATCGAATGGGGCAAAAGGCAAGGTAGGCCACGGTGAAGGAGTTGTTGACAATCTCCACTGATAGGTGCTAATTAATGAAAAGGTGAGGGCAATCTCGGTGGAGGCATCTTTGTCCTTTATGTCTCTTTGTTCCCATACGACCAAAGCAGAGGTAGATCTAGGGGCGCTTGCCTATAACTATCATCAGTTGCGTCAGCTCGCCCCTCCTTCGGTCAAGTTCTTGGCAGTGGTGAAGGCTGATGCGTACGGTCATGGAGCGATCCCCGTATCTAAAAAGATGGAGGAGCTAAGTGCCGACTTTCTGGGGGTTGCTTCATTGAAGGAGGGCGTGGAGCTGAGGAACGGAGGGATCAAAAAGCCGATCCTCGTCCTGAGCGGTGTCTATCAGGAGGAGGTGGAAGAGGTCTTAGACTATCAACTTACCCCCATGGTCTATCGCCTGGAGATCGCCGAGGCGCTCTCCGTCGCGGCAAACAAGAGGGGTAAAAAAATCCCTATTCATATCAAGGTGGATACGGGGATGGGGAGAATAGGTGTTTTCTTCGAGGAGGCACCCGCCTTTGTGAACCGCGTGCGGAGGTTCGAGAACTTAGAGATAGAGGGAATCGCCTCCCACTTATCTACCGCAGATGAGGGGAATTCTTCTTTTGCCGAAGAACAACTAAAGAGGTTCTCTCGGACGATAGAGGAGATGAAGAAATTGGACATAGATCCTCCCTTTTGCCACATCGCTAACAGCGCAGCCCTCGTTAATCTTCCTGCTGCTCATTTCACCTTGGTGCGACCGGGGATCATGCTCTACGGATCCTATCCCTCCCCTTCCTTGAAAGATAAAGTCTCCCTTCGGCAGGTGATGTCCTGGGAGAGCCGTATTGCAGATCTCAAGAAGGTCCCTGCGGGTTATCCCATAAGCTACGGACGAACCTTCGTCACCCAGCGCCCCAGCCTCATCGCCGCCATCCCCGTCGGTTATGCCGATGGGTACAATCGCCTTCTCTCCAATCGGGGGGAGGTCTTGATAAAGGGGAAGAGGGCGCCGGTGGTGGGGAGGGTTTGCATGGACTGGACCATGGTGGATGTGACCGCTATCTCCGGGGCTGAGGTGGGGGATGAGGTGGTGTTGATGGGGAGTCAATTGGGTCAGGAGATAACCCCCGAGGAGATGGGGGGGTGGATCGGGACCATTTCCTATGAGATCCTCTGCGCGGTAGGGAAGCGGGTCCAGCGCATCTATAAGGGGTAGCCTATTATGTGGAAGGCGTCGAAAGCCATCAATGTATTGGGGGAAGCAGTTGCAGGGTACGTCAGGGAGATGGGGAGGATGTTTCTCCTCCTTCTGGATACCATCCGCTGGTCCTTTTCTCCCCCCTTCAGGCTAGACCTCTTCTTTCAACAGATGGACAGGGTGGGGGTGCGGTCTGGCTTGGTGGTGGTCCTTACCGGGGCCTTTTCCGGCATGGTCTTGGCCCTCCAGGGCTTCCACGCCACGAGGCAGTTCGGGGCTGAGACCATGGTGGGCGTTGCCGTAGCCTTGAGTATGACCAGGGAGCTGGGGCCGGTCCTCACCAGCTTCATGGTCACCGGGAGGGCGGGGTCGGCCATGGCTGCGGAGATTGGTACCATGAGGGTTACCGAGCAGATAGATGCCCTCTCCGCTATGGCGGTGAATCCCATCAAGTACCTTATTGTCCCGAGGGTGTTGGCCAGCATCGTGGTGCTCCCCCTTTTGACCGTCATCGCCGACTTTATCGGGATCTTAGGGGGGTACTTTATGGGGGTGACCATCCTGGGGATCAGTGCCGGCGCCTATGTGGCCAATATGGAGAGATACGTAAAATTGGATGATATATACCACGGTCTTATCAAGGCGGCGGTCTTCGGCCTCATCCTCTCCGCCATCGGGTGTTATAAAGGATACACCACGACAGGAGGGGCAGAAGGGGTGGGGAAGGCCACTACCGAGAGCGTGGTCCTGGCAGCGGTGGCTATCTTGATGGCGAACTACTTCCTGACGGCGGCGATGTTTTAAATGATTGAGGTCAAGGGTGTACATAAATCCTTTGGTGATTTGAAGGTCTTAACGGGTGTAGACCTCCAAATCCCCAAGGGGCAGATTACGGTCATCTTGGGACGCAGCGGCGTTGGGAAGAGTGTGCTGCTGAAGCATATTATCGGGCTCATCAGGCCCGATAGGGGGCGGATCTGGATAGACAAGGTCGACATCACCCGGCTGGGGGATAAAGACCTCACTGAGATGAGGAAGAGATTCGGGATGCTCTTTCAGGATGCGGCGCTCTTTGACTCCATGAATGTGGGGGCAAATGTGGCCTTTCCGCTGCGCGAACATACTAAGCTCAATGAGGAGGATATCAAAACGATCGTGGCCCACAAGCTGGAGCAGGTGGGACTCCCCGGTCTGGAGGAGAAGATGCCTGCCGAGCTCAGCGGGGGGATGAAGCGGAGGGTGGGCCTTGCCCGGGCCATCGCCCTGGATCCGGAGATCGTGCTCTTTGACGAGCCCACCGCTGGCCTCGACCCCCCCATGGCCGAGTCAATAGAACATTTGATCATAGAGACCCAGCGGCGATTGGAGAGGACCTTTGTGGCCATCACCCACAGCATTCATACTGCTTTTCACATTGCCCACAAGATAGCCATGTTGCATGAGGGCAGGATCATAGAGGAAGGTTCCCCTGAAGCCTTCAGGGGGTCATCGAACCAGGTGGTTCATACCTTCCTGATCCGGGGAGAACACGAGGAACAGGAGCGATAAGGAGGTGAAAGGATGAAGGAAGGCAAAGTCAGCACGGAGGCAAAGGTAGGGATCCTGGTATTAGTGGGAATCATTCTGCTGTTCTTCATGTCCTTCAGGATAAGCAGGCTGGAGAGGTTGAAGGGTGAGGCCTACACCGCCCTCTTTCCCTCGGTCTCAGGTCTGGTGATCAATGCCAATGTCGAGGTCGCCGGGGTGCCTGTAGGAAGGGTGGAGAAGATCGGTTTGGAGAAGGGGATGGCCAAGGTCTGGATGAAGATCGGCCAGGCCCAACTCCACCAGGATGCCGCGGCGACTGTCAAGACCCATGGGGTCCTGGGGGACAAATATGTCGAGATCAAACCGGGCTCCCCTGATGCCCCTCTGCTCCCCCCGGGAGCTGCCATCACCGATGTGCAATCAGCACCTGATATGGATCAACTCTTCGCATCCCTGGAATCCGCTGCCCGCGGCATGGCCGACCTCGGCAAATCCCTACAGGAGGCCATCGGGGGAGAAGAAGGGCGGAACGCGATCAAGGAGGTAGTTGCCAACCTCCAAGATGCGAGCACAGGCCTGAAAGAGATGGTCCAGCAGAACAAGGGCAAGGTGAACAATATCGTCACCAACCTCGATGATATTACTACCAAGGTGAAGGAAGGGGAGGGGACCTTAGGGAAGCTCGTGACCGATGAGCAATTCTACAATGAGGCCGAGAAGGCCATGAGGAAGATGCAGAAGGCCGCGGAAGGGGTGCAGGAGCAGACCCCCATCACCGTTCTGGGGGCCCTTGCAGGTCTCTTCTTCTGATCTACAGGAGGATCGTTTGCTCCACAAGGGCCTTCTGAGGTTCCTCCTCTTCATTGTCATCTTTTCTCTCCTTCTCTCCCCTGCCTATGGGGGGTCATCTGGGATATGGCCCCTCTTTTCTTATCACACCTCCGAGGAGCAGAAAGAGTTGGAGATCATTGGTCCTCTCTTCACATGGAGGGGAAACAAGCAGGGGACCGAGTGGGGGATCCGGCCCTTCATGTATTTCACCAATGACCCCTCGCAGGAACTCTGGCGATGGGAGTTCTTATACCCCCTGGGGAAGTATCAACTCAAAGAGGGAGACGGCAAGTTCTACCTTGTTCCTTTCACCCTCTTCAGGGATGAGGTTACCTCGTCTGCACCCGAACGGAGGGAGAGGGCTTCTTCCTTCTTGACCGCCTTTTGGGGACAGACCGACAAGGATGAGAACTATGGTGGATTTTTCCCCATTGCTGGACAGCTCAAAGAGAGATTCGGCCGGGACAAGATAGCGTTTTACCTCTGGCCCCTCTACTCCCGCATCGAGGACGAGGGGGAGATTACCTGGCGGATCCCGTGGCCCTTTTTCTCCCTCATGGGGGGTAAAGCCGAGGGTTTGTATGTCTGGCCCCTGTGGGGCTACAAGGTAAGGGCCGGCGAATATTCCCGAGGCTTTGTCCTGTGGCCTTTCTACGCCTATATGGATCAAGACCTCGACACCGATAAGCCGGTGAGCACGCGGTTTTATCTCCCCTTCTACGCCACCGTGCGCTCACCCGGGGCAAGGGTCGACATCTTTATCCCCCCCCTCTTTTTCCATCAACGGGTTGACGATCCACCCTTCGAAAAGTGGGAATTCCCCTGGCCCTTCTTTACGCTGGTGAAGGGAGAGGGGGTGAGAGAAACGCAGGTCTTTCCCCTCTTCCGGGTGAGGGAGGAGGAGCAGAAGAAGCGCTTCTATGCCTTCTGGCCCCTGTACAAATACGAGTGGGACCGCATGGCTGCTGAAGAGGAGACGGTGCGCCGCTTTCTCCTCATTAACAAGTATCGCATCGTAAAAGACTTGGATACGGGGAGGGAGGCCCTGGATGTAAACCTCTGGCCCCTCTTCGACTATCGCAGGGGGTTAGAGGCTGAGGTGAGCTTCTCTATTTTTCCCCTCCTCCCCCTCCATGATGAAGGAATGGAGCGCAATATCTATCCCCTCTTGTGGGTCTATCGGTACACCCGTTCCCCCCAGGGAGAAATCATTTCGGACTTCCTCTGGGGGCTGTACCGCCGCAGGAGTTCATCTGAGTTTTCTTCAATTCAACTCGCCTTCCTCATGCGCATCGAGAAGAGGGGGGACGCAAATGTTTCTCTCTCTTTTCTCGAGGGGCTGATTCGCTATGAGGGTACACAGGAAGGGGGGAAGGTGGGGTTTTTCTTTATGAATCCTGCGGATTAAGGACTGGGGCATAAAGAATTGCGACCATGGCGAACATGAAGAGGAAGAACCTTGTATTATTCTTGGAAATAGTAATCTCCCTTTTCTTTCTCGCAGGCAATTCATCCTACAATAATCAAACCGTCACCGTCGCCTTTGGCGGGGACACGCTCTTCGGGGGATATTATAAGAGCGTTGACCCTCGTTTCGGCACCATGGATGATCTTGCACAGATGATCGACCGTTATATTCGAAGCTATGGTGAGGAACAGGGGATAAAAGGCTTTGTGGGGTATGCCTTTCAAAACATCAAACCGATATTTGCGAGATCAGCGTATGCGGTGGTAAACCTCGAAGGCCCCATCATCGCCGCCCCGGATGCCTTCTTCCCCAAGGTCTTTCCCCTGAGGCAGCACGTGCAGACCCCCGAGATCCTTAAAGAGGCAGGCATTGCGTTGGTATCCCTCGCGAACAACCATATGTATGATTTTAACGGGGTTAAGGGGATCGAGGAGACCATGCAGAGGCTTGATGATGCCGGCATTGCATACGTGGGAGCGGGCAGGGGGGAGGATGCCTATGCCGAGGCCTTCGACTACAAAGTCAAGGAGACCAATGGCGTAAAGATCGCCTTTTTCGGCGTGACCGATGTCATAGAGCCTGGAGATATGGTCGTCGGAGTGGGGAAGACCGGGGTCGCCGCATTACCAGAACAGGCCAATTACCGAGAGAGTAAAAATCTTCGTTATCTCCTCGGTAGGGTTGCCGAGGCCAAAAAAGCAGCTGATTTTTGCGTGGTTCTGCTGCATGCCGGCCCTCCCCGGGGCCATGAATTGAACCAACGTCAACAGGAGATTGTCGATATCCTCCTTGAAGGAGGGGTCGATGTCATCATCGGCTCCCATTCCCATTCACAGCAATCTATTAAATTGATTACTGATGGGCAAGGACGATTAAGGCAGGTGGCCTTCTATGGAATCGGTAACCTTGTTTTTGGCGGCTGTAGGAGCAGACAGGGCCTCAGTTTAATCCCCCTTATCACCTTCCACAAAGAAGATGGCGTGCACTACCTCTCTTATGAGGGAGTTACCATTCGGCCAAATGAGGATGGCACCTTTCAACCCTCCATCGTGAAATAGCTGGCTACGTTCGCAAGAGAAGCGTTTCGATTCGCCTGGCGGGCACCGAAAGCACGGGGGCTTTTTAGCTGCTCTCGGCCGTGAATTGTTTGACAGAGCAGAGCAAGGGTTAAGGGCCAACTAGCTGAGGGACAGCCCAAGCGAGTGAAACGAGCTATTATGGCCTTCTCCAAAGGCAGACTGTGTGAAGATGGTATCTCAAAAACAATACACCCTACAAACCCCAACTACCCAAAAAATGGGGTTTTCACACAGTCTGACGGCTCGTTAGATGAAATATGAGTGTGGTTTTATTGATGTGGGCGATTAGTAGCGCCGGCCACCCCCTCGTCCTCCTTGGCCACGGCGGTTATCTGACCGAGGGCGAGCTTCATTAACGTTAAGAGTTCTTCCATTTAAGTCTTTCCCATTGAGTCCACTGATCGCAGCTGTGGCTTCAGCCTTTGTGGGCATCTCGACGAAGCCAAACCCTCTTGATTGACCGCTAAACTTGTCCTTTACAACAGTGGCGGATTCAACCTGCCCGTATGGTTCAAAAGCTTGGCGCAGATCCTCTTCAGTTACATCGAACGAGAGATTTCCTACATAAATGTTCATTCTGATCTCCTTTTTGTGATTAATTCTGGATTGCTCTGCCAACCAACAACTTATTCTATCATTGTACGGTTAACGCTAGCATTTCTGCGTCATTTGGTCAATGAAAAGAAGCAATTTGTCTTGCAATGGGTTAAGGTCCTGAGTTTAAAAAAGTTTGATAAATTTAACAGAATAAAGAAATTTTTTTGACAAAGCAGTGGTTATCAACTATATATAATTAGGCCTTTTATTGTCGTCAAAAGGCGAGGGAAAGGAGAAAAAATGCCAAAGGCAGGGAAAACCACGGCAAAGGCAAAAGAGGGGGATATAGTTAAGGTCCACTATAAGGTCCACTATACTGGCAAACTAAAGGATGAGAGCATATTCGACTCCTCTCAGGGGGGTGAGCCTCTGGAAATAACCTTAGGATCCGAACAGGTGATCCCTGGTTTTGAAAAGGCGATGATTGGGATGAGCGCGGGTGATTCCAAGACCTTCGAGATTGTGGCTGAAGAGGCTTATGGTCTTTATCGGGAGGAGTTGCTCGTAAAGATCGACAAAGAACAGATTCCGGATGATCTCCGCTTGGAGCCCGGGCAGGAACTCGTCTTGCGCCAGGCAGAGGGACCGCCGATCAGGGTGACGGTTGCGGATATGTCAGGGCAGTCCGTGACCTTGGATGCCAACCACCCCTTGGCAGGGGAGGACCTGACCTTTGAGGTACAGTTATTAGAGATCATTTCGGAAAGCTGATCCCTATTGAGATAGGTAGTCATTCAGGAACCGGGCGGTAGAGGATCGCTCCCTCTCTTTTATGATCTCCCAAGGGTTGCCTTGGGCGCAGATGTGCTTCCCTGCTGTCCCCCCTTCTGGTCCCACGTCGATGATGTAATCGGCCTCTTTGATCACCTCCAGGTTTTGTTCGATGACGGCAACCGTATTCCCCCTCTCCACCAGCTTTTGCAGCACCTTCATTGGTCGTCTTTAAATATGACGGATTGAGTGATCCCGCGGACCATGGTGTTCCGTGTTTTACAACGTAGAAAACAATGTCCCCTCGCCTATTCTGGAATAGTGAGATATTTTTAGTTTTTCAAAAGCAAAAAGACTTTACAATCAACATCCCAGGCTCTACTATTACGCAATATCTTCGAACAGGAGATAGACGGGGAGGTAGGGATCTATGGAAGAGAAAAAGGAGAAGTTAGACCGAAAGAGGAAAATGCTCGCCGCCTTTATCTTGTTTCCCATCATTATCATGATCGGAGGGGGGGCAATTTACCTTTACATACAATACAAGGAGACGCATATTTCAACAAATGATGCCTTTGTTGATGGCCGGGTGCATGTCATTGCACCAAAGGTTCCTGGTACTGTCAAGGTGATCCTCATTCAAGACAACCAGTTAATAAAAAGAGACGACCTCATCCTCGAGATCGATCCACGCGATTATGAGGTTATGGTTAAACAGGCACAAGCAGATCTTGATGCCCAAAGGACAATACTTTCGGAGATTAGGGGTAGCGTGGATACTGTTAAAAAACAGCTGAAACAGATCGCCGCCGCATTGGAAGCAGGTGAGGCAAACCTTGAACTTCAGAAAGCGAATCTTGAGTTAGCAAAGGCAGACTTACAAAGATCAGAATACCTCTTGAAAAAAGAGGCGATTTCGAGGCAACAATATGACAATGCAAAGAATAAATATGAGGTCGCCTCAGCCCAGGTGAAAGCAGGGGTAGCGCAGGTAAAACAGCTTGAGGCATCCTTCGAAGCACAAAAAGCGTTGATCAAACAGACCGAGACCAGAGTATCCTCCCAAAAGGCGCAGATTAGACAAAAAGAGGCCGCCCTTCAAGGAGCAGAGTTGAATAGAGGCTACACCACGATCTATGCGCCAGCAGACGGTTACATTACCAAGAGAACGGTGGAGATAGGGAACCAGGTCCAGGCTGGCCAGCCCCTCATGGCTGTCGTACCTCTCGACCAGGAAGATATCTGGATCACTGCCAACTATAAAGAAACCCAACTGAAAAAACTGAAGCCAGGTCAGAGGGTAGAAATAAAGGTGGATACCTACCCCGGTCATATTTTCTATGGAAAGGTAGATAGCGTTATGGCAGGTACAGGAGCAGTGTTTTCCCTTTTCCCACCTGAGAATGCCACAGGAAATTTTGTGAAGGTCGTCCAGAGGGTCCCTGTAAAGATCGTCCTTGATAAAGAATCTGATCCTGGCCATTTTTTGCGGATCGGGATGTCCGTGGTAGCGACCATCTTGGCTGAAAAATAATCCCCCAAAATAGACATACAAAAGCAGTTGAGAGAGATTCAGTTTCTTTCTTACACAAAACTGTATGCATAAGAATCAAAGCGGAAATGAGCCCATAATAAATAGATGGATCATTGCCTTAACGGTGATGCTGCCGACGCTCATTGAAATCATTGACACTTCGGTTGTCAATGTCTCTCTCGATCATATCCGGGGTAGCCTCTCCGCAGGGATTGATGAAGCCACCTGGGTCATTACATCCTATCTTGTCTCCAATGCCATTATCATCCCCATAACCGGATGGCTCAGCAGGCTCATCGGAAGAAAACGTTATCTTATTCTTTCTATCTCCGTGTTCACCGTTAGTTCCTTCATGTGTGGCTCAGCCTGGAGCCTCCAGAGCCTTGTAGTCTTTCGAATTCTTCAGGGCATAGGGGGTGGCGCCCTACAACCCCTTTCTCAATCCATCCTTTTAGAGACATTCCCCCCCCGACAGCGGGGAATGTCTATGGCCATCTTTGGCGTCGGTGTCATGTTTGGACCCATCGTCGGCCCTTTGCTGGGAGGGTGGATTACAGACAGCTGGTCTTGGCACTGGATATTCTTTATCAATGTCCCCATAGGATTTATTTCAATCATGATGGTCTTACTCTTTATTGTCGACCCTCCCTACATGGAGCGGATAAAGATGAAGATCGATTACTGGGGGCTTTTCTTAATGGCAATTGGTCTCGGATGCCTCCAAATCGTTCTCGACAAGGGACAGCGGGTGGACTGGTTTTCATCCAACGTGATTATCTATCTGAGTTTCATCTCTATATCCTCTCTGATCCTCTTTGTGGTGGTGGAGCTTTTTTCAGAGAATCCCGTTGTCAACTTACGGGCCTTCAAGAATATCTCATTCAGTACGGGGAATATCATCATGTTTTTCGTTTTTTTCTGTGTCTTCGGGAGCACCATCCTGTTGCCGGTCTACCTCCAGACGTTGATGGGATATACGTCTTTTCTCGCAGGTCTGGCGCTGGGACCTGGCGCCATCTTCACTATGCTATCGATGCCAATCGTTGGGGTGCTTGTCAATAAGATCAATTCGAAGGCCATCCTTGCTTTTGGCGTCGCCGTGACTGCCTATTCGTTTCATCTTATGGCACAATTTAATCTCTCCGCGGATTTTAATACAATCGTATGGCCAAGGGTCCTGATGGGTATAGGGGTGGGGTTTTTCTTCATCCCGCTCAATACGCTCACCATGTCAGGCATAAGAAAAGAAGAAATGGGGAATGCCACAGCGATCTTCAACCTCCTGAGAAACCTCGGAGGCAGTTTTGGCGTTGCCTTTATTACCACGATGCTTACCAGGAGGGCACAGTTTCATCAAGCCCGCCTGGTAGATCATCTCGACCTTTTTGGCAGGAACATGCAGCAGGCCGTTCCCCAGATCTCTGAGATGTTGAAGGAAAAAGGATTCCCATTTTCCCTTCTGGACCAGGGGAGCTTGGGTGTGATCCAAGGAGAGCTTTTGAGGCAGGCGTCCATGTTGTCATTTAATGATGCCTTCCAACTTCTCGCCATCATGACGTTGGTGGTGCTTCTAATTGTCCCGCTCATGAAAAAAGGGAAGGAGGATGTCACGGTATCGGGGATGCATTAATACAGGTAATGCCTTGCGTTCTCACGTTTCTCGTAGAGCTCTCGGACATCACAGAGTAGAATGTCTGATTTTTGGATGGTGTTACTGAGGGAAGATCGGCGCGCCAGGGGTCCCGCGAGTAAGGTAATCCCTCAGGAACTTGGCCGTGTATGATCGTTCCTGCTGCTCCAGGATCTCAAAGGGGTTGCCCTGGGCGCAGATGTGCCCCCCTGCTGCCCCCCCTTCAGGCCCCAGGTCGATGATGTAATCGGCCTCTTTGATCACTTCCAGGTTGTGCTCGATGACGGCAACCGTATTCCCCCTGTCTACCAGCTGTTGCAGCACCTTCAGTAGCCGCTCGATATCGGCCATGTGGAGGCCGGTGGTCGGTTCATCCAGGATGTAGAGGGTCTTTCCGCGGGATGGCTTGCTCAACTCGGCGACGAGCTTCACCCGCTGGGCCTCACCACCCGAGAGCGTGGGGCTCGGCTGCCCGAAGGTGAGGTAGCCGAGCCCCATCTCCACCATCATCTCCAGCGTCCGCCTTACCTTGGGTATGGCGGAGAAAAACTCAAGCCCCTGTTCAAAGGTCATCTCCAAGACCTGGTGGATGGTTCGCCCCTTATAGGCCACCGCGAGGGTCTCATCGTTGTAGCGGCGCCCCATACACCCCTCGCACCCCACATAGACATCGGGGAGGAACTGCATCTCGACCTTGATGGTGCCTTGACCGGCGCACTCCTCGCACCTGCCACCCTTTACGTTGAAGGAGAATCGCCCTGGCCCATAGCCTCTGGTCCTTGCCTCAGGGGCCAGGGAGAAGAGCAGCCTTATTTCATCGAAGAGCCCCACGTAGGTGGCCGGGGTTGAACGGGGTGTCCTCCCGATAGGGGAGTGATCCACCTCCACGACCCTCTCCAGGGTCTCCCACCCCTTGATCGCGTCGTGGGCCCCAACCCTGCCTTTTGCATTATACAGGACCCTCCTCAGGCCATGGAAGATGGTCTCCCTCAGGAGCGTCGA
>MGQF01000015.1:27173-41043 GCA_001797745.1 Deltaproteobacteria bacterium RBG_13_52_11 | reverse complement strand
GGTGAAGGTCTCCAGGGGGATTGGGACATCGATCCCCTTCAGGTTGTATTCCCGAGCCCCAAGGACCAAAAGCCACTCCCCCTCCTTGGGCAAACGCAGACGGGATGTGATCTCTTTCCGATTGCCCCCGTTCAGGGAGGCACCGGTGATGGACTCAGGGGAGCGTTGGATATCCTCCAAGGTGCCCGAGGCCAACACCCTCCCGCCGTTCGTACCCCCTCCAGGGCCTAAGTCGATGATGTGGTCCCCGCTGCGGATGGTCTCCTCATCGTGCTCCACCACCAGGATGGTATTGCCCCGATCTCTCATGTCCTTGAGTGCCGCGAGCAGCCTCTGATTATCGCGGGGATGGAGCCCGATAGTCGGCTCATCGAGGATATAGCAGACCCCCCGAAGGTTGGAGCCGAGCTGGGCCGCCAGGCGGATTCGCTGGGCCTCTCCACCCGAGAGGGTATCCATGCGACGGTCCAGTGCCAGATAGGAGAGCCCCACCCGGTTGAGGAATTGGAGCCGGGCCATGACCTCCTTGATGATTCCCTCGGCGATGGGTTGTTCGGCCTCATCAAAACGGAATTCACTCATCACCTGCTCTGCATCTTGCACCGCGAGGGAGACCAGATCCCCTATCCCCCACCCCTGCACCTTCACTGCGAGGGCGGCCTCCTTGAGGCGCTGCCCGTTACACAGGGGGCATGTTTGCTCTCCCAGGTAGGGGAGGAGGTGATCGAGGAGTCCGTTCCCCTCGGCGTATTGCAACAATTCCCGCAGGAGGGGGATGACCCCTTCAAATCCCTCGCCGCCGTAGAGGATCTCCCTCTTTTTCCTTTCTGTTAACTTCCGCACTGGCCTGTCCAGGGGGATGCCGAGCCTCGTATGGATCTTCTGCAGGACCTTACCTTTTTGCCTTTTCAACGGCCCCTGCTCAAAGGGTGCGACGGCGCCTCCCTCGAGGGATCTCCCCAGATCAGGGAGGATCAGGTCATCAACGAAGTCGCTCAGGGTTCCCAGGCCCTGGCAGCGGGGGCAGGCCCCGTGGCGGCTGTTGAAGGAGAAGAGCCGAGGATCGAGCTCCTCAAACCCGATATGGCACCGGGGGCAGTAGAGTCGCTGGCTGAAGATCCTCTCCCCCCCTTCAGGGTTTAAGAGATAGATGGTCCCCTTGCCCAGCGCGAGCCCCCTGTTCACCTGCTCCATGAGCGCGGAACGGTCCTCTTGCCTGATCTCTCGGCGATCCACCACGGCATCGATTGCGTGCTCGTGATAGCGGCTCAGGCGGGGGAGGGGATCGAGGTCCATGATTACCCCATCGATCCTCGCCTGGAGATAGCCCCCTTGCCGTGCCCCCTCAAGGACTTCCTTGTGAAACCCCTTGCGCCCCATCACCAGGGGGGCGAGTATCGTCACCTCCCCTTTGGCGTAGCCCCTCAGGATCTCCTCTGTGATACCCTCAGACGGTTGAGAGGAGATCTCACCGCCGCAGCGGTGGCAGTGTTGGGCACCCACCTTGCTGTACATGAGCCGCAGGTAGTGGTAGATCTCCGTCGTGGTGGCCACGGTGGAGCGCCTCCCCCCTTGGCTGGCCCTCTGCTCGATGGCGACAGTGGGGGGGATGCCGGTGACAAGGTCTACCTGGGGCCGGTCCATGATCTTGAGATACTGCCTGATGTATACGGAGAGGCACTCCAGGTAACGCCTCTGCCCCTCGGCGAAGCAGATGTCGAAGGCGAGGGTCGATTTCCCCGAACCAGAGATACCGGTGACGACCACGAGCTTATCCCGGGGGATGGCGATGGTGACATCCTGTAAATTATGCTCCCTGGCCCCGGTAACGCAGATGGCGTCCCCATTTCCCCCGTGTGCATGGGGGGGCAAGGGGGAGAGCGCCACCCCTTCTTCCCTCAGGTATCTCCGCAGGAAGCGGCCGGTGTGGGAGTTCTCACACGCGGCCACCTCCTCCGGGGTTCCGAGGGCCACCACATACCCTCCTTCATCACCGCCTTCTGGTCCGAGATCGATGACGTGATCGGCGCACTTGATCACATCCATATTGTGCTCGATGACCACCAGGGTATTCCCCTGTTCCAACAGCTCCTCGAAGGTGCCAAGGAGCTGGCGGATGTCGTCGAAGTGTAGCCCGGTGGTGGGCTCGTCGAAGATAAAGAGGGTTTTCCCTTTTCCGCTTCCAATATGGCGGGCGAGCTTCAAGCGCTGGGCCTCCCCCCCTGCAAGGGTATTGAGGGGCTGTCCGAGCCTCAAATATCCCAATCCCACCTTGACTAAGGGGGAGAGGGGGGCACGGATCGTGGGGTAATCTTGAAAAAACTCCATGGCCTCCTGAACCGTCATCTCCAGGATGCCGTTGATGCTTTTCCCACGGTCAACCACTTCCAAGATCTCTGCCTTGAAGCGCCTGCCGCGGCACACAGGGCAGGTGATGTAGACATCGGAGAGGAACTGCATCTCGACCTTTTCAAACCCCTCGCCTTGACACTCCTCGCACCTCCCCCCAGTGCAGTTAAAGGAGAAGGCCCCCGGGGTATACCCCCTTGCCCTGGCAAGGGGGAGTCGGGCGAAGCGGCGGCGGATGGGGTCGTAGGCCTTGAGGTAGGTGAGGGGGTTGGCCCGCGGAGTCCGCCCGATGGGGCGCTGGTCCACCAGGACCACGTCGGAGATCAGCTCCGCCCCGGTGATCTCCTTGTATTGCCCCGGCCTTTCTTCATAGGCACCCCGGGCCCTCTGGAGCCCCCTATATAAGATGTCTTCGGCCAGGGTGCTCTTGCCCGATCCGGAGACACCGGTGATACAGGTCATCACCCCCAGGGGGATCTCCAGATCGATCCCCTTTAAGTTGTGCTCAGCTGCTTCGCGGACTGTAATGGCCTTCCCATCTTTCGGCGCGCGGCGCTTCCTGGGCACAGGGATATTCACGTTTCCTTTAAGATACCTCCCGGTGAGGGAACGCGGTTCATCCATGATACCGGCGATGGGGCCGTGGTAGACGAGCGTCCCCCCCTGCTCACCAGCCCCAGGCCCCAGGTCCACGATGTAATCGCACCCCCTGATGATCTCCGGGTCGTGTTCCACCACGACGACCGTGTTCCCCAGGTCTCTCAGGGCGTGGAGGATCTGCACCAGGCGATTGCTGTCGCGGGGGTGCAGCCCGATGCTCGGCTCATCCAAGATATATAAGGTGTTCACCAGGGAGGAGCCGAGGGCCTTGGTGAGGCTCACCCGCTCCACCTCGCCCCCTGAGAGGGTGCGGGACTGGCGGTCCAGGGTGAGATAGGAGAGCCCCACCTCCATCAGATATCGCAACCTCCCGTTGATCTCACGAAGGAGGAGTACCGAGACCTCATCTCCGGGCAGGGTGCTGAGCGCTTGGAAGAAGGCCTGGGCCTCACCGATGCTCATGGCAGAAACCTCGGCGATGTTTTTCCCCTTGATCCTCCACAAGAGTGCGTCCGCCTTGAGGCGCTGCCCCTTGCAGTCGGGACAGGTGATATAGCTTCGATAGCGTGAAAGAAAGACACGGACATGGAGCTTATAGCGTTTGGTCTCCAACCACCGGAAAAAGCCCCGCACCCCGTAGAATCCCTCGTCGCCGTCGAAGATGGCTTGTTGATCCGCCTCCTTGAGGTCCTTGAAGAGGCAATCGATGGGGATCTTCCGTCGTCGGCAAAAGGCGATCAGGTCTGCGAACTCCTGACGGGCGATGCCGGTCCACGGCTTGATGGCCCCCTGACGGATGGTCTTGTTCTTATCCGGGACCACGAGGTCGAGGTCAACGTCTATGACCCGGCCAAACCCCCGGCAGGTCTTGCAGGCCCCGATAGGGGAGTTAAAGGAGAAGATGTTGGGGTTGGGGTCTCGGTAGGAGATATCGCAGTAGGGACAATGCAGACGGGTGCTGAAGAGGAGGCTCTCACCGTCTTCTCGGTGTACCACCAGATGCCCCTCTCCAAAGTGCAGGGCCTGCTCCAGGGAATCGATCAATCGCTTTCTCTCCTCGGGCCGCAACACCAGGCGATCGACCACCACCTCGATTACTTCCTCCAATTTTCCCACTTCTTCCAGGGGTACTACCTCGCCATTGCGGAAGATCCGGTGGAACCCCAGGCCGGCGAGCTGCTTGATTTTCTCTGCGGACGAGATCTCCCTTATTTGAAAGGGGAAGGTGATGATTATCCTGCTTCCGGCGGGAAGCTGATGGAGCTGGCTAAAGATGGTCTGGGGGGTCTCCCTTTGCACGGTGCGGCCGCACTCTCGGCAGGAAAGCTCAGCCATCCGGGCGTAGAGGAGCTTGGTGTAGTCGTTGATCTCCGTCATGGTCCCCACGGTGGAGCGGGAGGTCCTGACCGGGTCACCCTGTTCGATGGCGATGGCCGGGGGGATCCCCTCTATCCTCTCCACGTGGGGGCGGTCCATGCGGTCCATGAACTGGCGGGCATAGGGGGAGAAGGTCTCCACATAGCGGCGCTGCCCCTCGGCATAAAGGATGTCGAAGGCGAGGCTTGACTTCCCCGAGCCGCTCACCCCGGTGACGACGGTGATCTGCCCGAGGGGTATCTCCAGGTCGAATCCCTTGAGGTTGTGCTGCCTTGCCTTGATGACCTTTATAGTCTTCTCCGCCATTGGTATTATTCTAATCACTCGTGAGTAAGAGTGAAAGGGGGCCGTTTTTATTTTGCCTTGCGGCCCGGTTTTTAGTTAATATAGAGAAGGAAATTTGGAGGTGGTTACAAACATATCAATAGATTACCTAGAAAATAAATCTTTTCTCCCTCTCCCCCTGTGGGGGAGAGGATACAGGTGAGGGGGAAACCATCTGAGGCCATATTCACCCTCACCCCCCGGCCTCTCCCGTCCCCGCCATAAGGACGGCGGGATCTTCGACAGGGAGAGGATGAATGAGAAGTATTTTTCCCGCCACGCCAAGGCGTGGCGGGATTCGTGGGTGACGATGCCGTTATGGAGAATTATCTTGAGGCGTATCGTAAGGATTGAACGATAGAGCGTGGGAGGTAAGCGATGAACAGGGTAGAGCAGGCAGTCTCTTGCTTTCGTGAAGGGTTTTCGTGATCCCAGGCAGTGTTCTCCAGTTTTGGAGAGGACTCCGGTCTCGATCGCGAGCGTGCCCTCAGGGTTGCCGGGGCCTTCGGGGGTGGGATGGCCCGCATGGGGGAGACATGCGGCGCGGTAACGGGTGCCTTTATGGCCATCGGGCTTAAATACGGTAAGGCCAAGGCCGGGGATGAGGGGGCACGGGAGCGGACCTATGAGCTGGCGAGAGAGTTTGTGACCAGGTTCAAGGCTCGTCATGGTTCCATTCGTTGTAGGGAATTGCTCGGCTATGACCTCAGCTCGCCCGAGGAAAGGGAGGCGGCACGGCAAAGGGGGCTCTTTGATACCCTCTGTACCCGCTTGGTGCAAGACGCAACAGAGATTGTTGAAGAGATACTATGAGTGTCACCCGCGAGGGGTTAGATACCTCGAAGGGTGCTCGTACAGGGTTCAGAGTCGCGGACTAGGTCAAGAGGGCTGAAAGGCATTGCGATCGAAAAAGTCTTGAATGTTTCATGCTCTTGTGATATTTCACTCACAATATGACGAAATGACGATGAAGTGAAGAAATGGTTCCCCTTTTTTTATCTGAGGAGGTATAAGACATGTTCGAGTTGATCATGAAAGGTGGGGTGATCATGATCCCCATCATCTTCTTTTCGATTATCGGGCTTGCCCTCATCCTTGAAAGGATCTGGACCCTCTGGAGGATTCGTCTTGACATCCCGAGGTTTGCCCGGGAGATCTTCCTCGATGTGGAAGGCGGGCAATTTAAGAAGGCCTTGGAGCGATGTAAAAGGGTGAGACATCCCATTGCCGATGTATTTAAGATAGGAATCCTGAACCGGACCCTCAAACGGGACGAGATGGAAAAGATGATGGAGCGGGAAGGGGATGAACAGGTCCAATACCTGGAGCACTACCTAGGCGCCTTAATCATGATCATCGGCGTTGAGCCGATGATGGGGTTTCTCGGCACCATCGTCGGCCTGATCCGGGCATTCATGGCATGGGAACAGTTGGGGAGCAATATTACCGTGAGTGCCTTAGCCGCCGGGATTTATCAGGCGATGATAACCACGGCAGGGGGGCTCATTGTGGCCATCCCCTACTATATCATCTATCACCTCATTGTCGGGAAGATTAAGGGGCACGCCCAGGAGATGACGTACTATGGCAATGAGTTAATCGATATCTTGACAAGGACCAAAGAGGGAGGAGTTCGATGAAGATCAGGACCCATCGAGACTCAACCGTGAGCCTGGAATCGTTTGCTATCACCGACATCATCCTCAACATGTTTATCTTCTTTTTCACCTCCTTCAGCCTCGTTTACACCTTCAATCCTGCCCGGGAGTCCAGGATTATCGTGAAACTCCCGCAAGCCGATGTCAGAACGCCTGTTGACCAGACAGAGCCCATCGTCGTGGCCATCAACAGCCAAAATGAGGTCTTCCTCAATAATAGACCCACGGGCCTCACGGATTTGAAGACAGAGCTGCAATCCCTCATCTCCTTAAACAAAACAAGGCCTGTGATCGTCAGGGCAGACAAGAGCGTAGTCTTCGATCAAGTCGTCCAGGTCCTCGCGGTGGCGCGGAATTCGGGCGTGGAACGCCTGGACATTGCCGTTGAAGAGCGACCCTCTGCCCTTCCTTCCAAACCGTAACAGACCTCTCAAGGTCTTTCATGAAATGGTTACATGCGCCCCTTGTACCTGGCAATGAAAATTGGATGAAAAGGAGGTGCGGTCATCGCTCAGAAGGTTATCATCTATGGCAAGGCGGGTTGACCCTACACCGCTTCGGCTAGGTCAGCCTACAGCGATGCTGTGTATTACGATGTCCACGAGGACCCCGCAAGGCTCCAGGAGATGCTCACGTACTCCAAAGGCTCCCGGCAGGTGCCCGTCATCGTTGAAGGTGATAAGGTCAAAATCGGGCACGGAGGCACCTGAGGGGTTTAGCTGCCGGTAGGTTACCGGCAGGTTTGTTATCCCACTCGCGGAAGAGGAGAAAAGCCCTTGCCTTTGGGCGAAGACTGTAGCTAGATTTTTCTCCCAAAAGGGCTCAAGGGTCCAAGGTGTCGGGGGTTTTACAAACATGTTTGAATGATTTTCACTCGAACCCTTGAACCCTGCCGCTAGCGGCATCCCGCTTCCGTAAATCTACATTGCAGGGCGGGATCGTATCCTTGACCCCTTAAGCTATCTGCTTCAGCCGATGGTAGTTTACTTTGTGAAATCCTAACCGGGATTCATGCTCGATGTCTCTACGCTTAAAACTTCTTTGCCTCGCCCTCCTGGTGGAGGGTTTGGCTTTTGTCTTGGCCCTGGTCTTGGCGCGGGTGTGGGGCATAGCGTTATTCCCCCTTACTGAGCACCTGCTGCGCGATTGCCTGATCGGGACTGTTGCGGCGTCAATTCCTTTTGCCCTCTTTGTCTTTTCCTTGTCCAAAAAGGCCAAAACGATCCCCCTGTTAGGTTCAGTCAGCAAGACGGTGAGAGGTGAGATAAAGGCCCTCTTTGCCTCGACCCCATTGATCGATATCTGCCTTATCTCTCTCTGGGCGGGGCTTGCCGAGGAGCTTTTGTTTCGGGGGGTGATTCAGGCCAAATGGGGCCTCCTCGCGGCAAGTATCCTCTTTGGCCTCTTGCACGCTGTGACCCCTGCCTATGCAGTTGTGGCTACCGTGATAGGATTATATATCGGTCTGCTCTATCATTTTTTTCAGAGCCTTCTGATACCCATTCAGTTGCATTGTATCTATGATTTTGGGGCCTTGATCTATCTCAAATATTTTGTCCGCGAGTAGTGTAATGTAGGAACAAATTCCCCGGCTGGATTGTCTCATTATATGAGGAAAAAGAAGCAGACAAGAGATGAAGACCTTGAGTTTGTTGCCTTGTGCCAAGAAGGGGATGTCGATGCCTTTGAGGTATTGGTGAGGAGGCACCAGAAGAGGATGCTCAACATCGCATACCGGATCATCGGTAACTATGACGAGGCATGCGAGATGGTGCAGGATACCTTCATCGCAGCCTATAAAAATATAGCGGGTTTTCAAAGAAAGGCCAAATTCGCGACGTGGCTCTATGCCATCTGCATTAATCTTTCGAGAAATAGACTAAAGCAGTTGAAGACCAGGCGATATCGTGAAGGGTGCTCGATTGATGACCCCATCATGACACCTGACGGTGAGATCAAAGGAGAACCCCCATCGAACGAGCCGTCTGCCCTCGAACGGCTCGAAGAGCGGGATATCCAGCAGAAGGTGCAGGGGTGCATCAACACCCTCGATCACGAATTCAAAGAGGTCATCATCTTGAGAGATATACAAGGTTTTTCTTATGAGGAGATAAGCTCGATGCTGAAGGTGCCGGAAGGGACCGTTAAATCGAGGCTCTTTAGGGCGCGCGAGGGCGTGAAGGACTGCTTGAAGAAGGCAATAGGAGATCTCTAGATGGAATGTATGGAAGTTCAAAAGAGGCTCTCAGCCTACCTAGAGAAGGTCGTTTCCCCAAAACAAAAGGCGCTCATTGACGGCCATCTCAAAAAGTGTAAGAAGTGCAAGGAGTCGCTCGCCGATCTCAGGAAGGCCATTGAGTACGTTCAGAAGCTTGAAGAGGTTGAGCCTCCGGCATGGCTAGCGCAGAAGGTCATGGCGCAGGTGAGGTCGGAGGCTGAGGCGAAGAGGGTGATATGGCAGAGGCTTTTTCGCCCCTTCCATATCAAGCTCCCCCTGGAGGCCATTGCCCTCATTTTTATCGCCGTGGGGGCGATCTATATCTTCAAGGCCATGCAGCCGGAAATGAGGCTTGCCAAGATCCCGACAGAGACGAGAGAAGTGGCACCGGCTCCGGTAACAGCGTTTAAAAAAGAAAAGCCCCCTACCGCTGATAAGGAACAACCTCCCCCTGCCAAGGCAAGGGAGGAGCTCATGTATGAAAAAAAGGTAGAGACTCGCGAAGAAAGAAGACCGACTGCGGCTCCCCTGGCCCCGGCGGCGCTGGCCAAACAGGGGGGGGCTGCTTCCCCACTTGGCTATGCTGACCATACCACCGTGAATCGTAACGTTGCATCATCATTGCAAGGCGTGCGTCCAAAGGCAGCGGCTGAGATGAAAACCCAAGTCCTTCATTTTGTCGTTAAAGTCGAAGACCTCGAGATTGCCAGCAGAGATATCGAAGGGATCGTGCGACAGTTGGGGGGAAAGGCCATCACGACAGAACCTCTTAAGGACAGGGCCGTCATCGCTGCAGAGCTCGACTCGCAAAAAATGCAGGAGCTTTTTGACCGATTACGTCTCATCGGAGAGGTTCAGGAAAAGGGATCACCCGTGGAGGCAGGGGAGGGGGCGGTGGAGGTAAGGGTGGAGGTTGAAAGAATATCGCCAAATCCTTAAAGCCATGCCTTTTCTTCAGGGGAAAAACGTTTATTTCCATCATCCATCTGTCATTAAGACAGGTAGCCGTGAACTTTTTGTGATTCATCCTTGTCTAATAAACTGAGCTCGGTCAGAAAAAAAAGGAGGTTTACCATGAACATGAAAAGGAAATATCATCACAGCGCCCTTGCGGCCCTCTTATTCGTGGGCATCGCCTGGGGTATGTCGGCCGCCCCGGCCATGGGGGATGAAAGCTCTAAGGCTATGGCCACCGGCTTGCGGGATCAGACAGGGGTGGCGGTGACGATCTACAACGTCAACCTCGGGCTCGTGAAGGATCAACGGAAGATAAGCCTCAACAAAGGGATTGGTGAGCTGCGGTTTATGGATGTGGCTTCGCAGATAATCCCGACGAGTGTCTCCATCAGATCCCTGGTAGATCCCAAGAGCCTCCAGATCCTTGAGCAGAACTACGAGTACGACCTGCTCAACCCCCAGAAGCTCCTCGACAAGTATGTGGGGAAAGAGGTGAAGCTTTACTATAAGAATCCCTACACCGAACGGGAGGAGATTGTCACCGCTACCCTGCTCTCCAACAACGGGGGCCCCATATTCAAGATCGGTGAGGAGATAACCTTCGGGCATCCGGGGAGGGTTATATTCCCCAAGGTCCCGGACAACCTCATCTCAAAGCCGACCTTGGTATGGCTCCTCGAAAATGACCTTTCCCAGGCCCAGAGGATCGAGGCGACCTATCTCACCAACGGCATCAACTGGCGGGCCGACTACGTCGTCACCTTGAATGACAAAGACGATCGAGCTGATCTTTCGGGTTGGGTCACCATCGACAATAAAAGCGGGGCAACGTATCAGGATGCAAAACTCAAACTCATTGCCGGAGATGTCAACCGGGTTCGCGACGAATGGGAGTATAAAGACAAGATGGTTCGGGCAGCCATGGGAGAGGCAAAGAAGGCAGAACCCCAGTTTAAAGAAGAGGAGTTCTTTGAGTACCACATATACACCCTGCAGCGGCCGGCGACGATCAAAGAGAATCAGACCAAACAGATCAGCCTCGTCACTGCTAACGCAATCCCCGTCAAAAAGGAACTCATCTATTACGGTGCCCAATCGTATTACCGCTCTCAGTACGGAGAGGTGATATCAAACCAGAAGGTCGGCGTCTTTGTGGAGCTAGCAAACAAGAAAGAGCATAACCTCGGCATCCCCCTGCCCAAGGGCACCATACGGGTCTATAAGAATGACAAGGAAGGGAGCCTCCAGTTTGTCGGGGAGGACGCCATAGATCACACGCCTAAGGACGAAAAGGTGAGGATAAAGCTCGGCGACGCCTTTGATGTGGTCGGGAGCAGAAAGCAGATCGACTGGAAGAAGATCGCCTGGGATACCTATGAGGCGGCTTTTGAGGTCTCCCTGAGGAACCACAAGAAGGAGGATGTCGTCGTGAGGGTCATCGAGCCCATACCAGGGGATTGGGAGATGATCAGTTCATCGCACGAGCATGCCAAGACCGAGGCATCCACGGCTGAGTTCACCCTTCCTGTTCCCAAGGATAAGGAGACCAAGCTCACCTACCGGGCAAGGATGAGATTCTAGGTAAATTTTCGGGATTGCTTCGAAGTTGTATATATCAACTCCCTCTCCCGCCAGCGGGCCGTAAGGGCCCGGCCCCATAAGAACGGGAAGAGGGTTGGTCCGCCCTCGGCGTCGCCAGGGCGAGGCGGCCGGGGGGTGACGGTGGATATGGTTTTCCCCCTCACCTTTATTCTCTCCCCAAGGGGAGAGAATAAATATTGAGAGTATATAATTTCTTAATAATCATACTCCCTCTGAGGGGGCTGGCTGAGCTCATAGCTGTGCCCCCTCAGGCCACCTTTAACAAATCTTACCATATATTGATACTTTATAATTGCCATGCTACGTTTTTTTGAAGAATCTATTTAATAATTAAATTCTGCCTAGAATATTATATTGCGATGGAGTCTGTTGTTTACTATACTATTGTTTGTCATTATGAATAATCCATTTTAGAATATGGAGGTACATCATGCCTGTCACTAAAAAACTTATCGATGAAGCCCTTTCTCTTCCAGTCGAGGAGCGGGTACATCTCGCAAATTCCTTATTGGAAAGCCTTAACATGCCCAATCCAGCCATTGATAAGAAATGGGCGGAGGTAGCTAAACGACGGCTTGGGGAGCTTCGTTCAGGAAAAGTCAAACCGATTCCAGGTAACGAGGTATTTGATAGAGTTCATGAACGGTTTCCCAAATGAGATATGTTTTCCACCCTGAAGCCGAGATTGAGTTTGTCGCCGCAATAGACTACTATGAAGATCGTGAGTCTGGTCTCGGATACGATTTCGCTATTGAAGTACATTCAACCATCGACAACATCCTCAATTTTCCACAAGCTTGGCCTATACTTGAAGACGATATCCGGCGCTGTCAGACCCGTCGTTTTCCTTATGGCATTATCTATGCGATCCACGAAGATGTTCTCTTCATTCTAGCTGTTATGCACCTTCATAGAGATCCAGGGTATTGGAAAGATCGATCGAAGTAATTAGCAGAACCTTTCATCCAACCTGACCAGTGCCAAACTGGGCTATAGTGGGGACGTAGTTGACTATCGTGATTTATCTTGCACGTTGCAACAGCGGATATCCATGGCAGGCTCATGGATAGAAAGGGGGGGGCAATGATGCAGGCAGTCAGGGAGTTCTCGCTCGAGGCCATACAGCCGAACCTGCGCCTCATCCAAACTTTGGAATCCATCGAGGAGTTGTGTCGCTCCATCCAATTATCCGGTCACACCCAACCGATCCACGTCTGGTTTGATGGATGGCATTTCCGGATTGTGGATGGCGAGAAACGATGGAGGGCATGCCGGAAGCTCGGCATGACTATAGTGAAGGCCGTGATTGTAGAAATTAGTTAGTAAAGTAACTACTACTGTCTCCTCTCCCCTCGGGGAGAGGATGAGGTGAGGGGGAAAACTATACTTAAAGCCACCCTCACCCCAACCCTCTCCCGCCGGCGGGAGAGGGGGCGAATGATATTTTCATCGTTCGTATGTGCTGAAATAGTCATGGGAAATTATCAATAAAGGATGATCTATGCACTGTGTCTGCTGCATCAAACAGGTCCCTAACACCGCCGACGTCAAGATAGATCCGGATACCAATACGCTCATCCGCTCAGGCGTCGAGTCCATCTCCAACCCCTTCGATATCGTGGCGCTGGAGACAGCTGTCCGGCTCAAAGATCAATACGGTGGGAAGGTCACGGTCATCAGCATGGGGCCTCCGCAGGCAGAGAGCTGTCTCAGGGAGGCGTTGTCCATGGGGGCCGATGAGGTGATCCTCCTCTCCGACCGCGCCTTTGCCGGGGCAGATACCCTCGCTACAAGCTACACCTTGGCCAAGGCCATCGAGCAGGTGCATCGCCGGAGGCCGGTCGACCTCATCGTGTGCGGAAAGCAGGCGATTGACGGGGATACCGCGCAGACAGGCCCTGGCATCGCTACCCGGTTAGGATATACCCAATTTACCTACGTCGTCGAGGTCCAAGGTCTCGATGAGGCCAAAGGTGAGATCCAGGTAAAGCGCAAGGTAGAAGGGGGTTTCGAGATCATCCGCGGCCCCTTGCCTGCATTGCTGACCGTGGAGTTAGAGGCGGCTAAACCCCGACGCGCCCCGCTCCCTCTCCTGATCCATTCCCTGCGGGCCAAGGTCGCCGTGTGGGATGCGCAGGCAATCGGGGCCGATCCGGCTATGATAGGTCTGAAGGGGTCCCCTACCTGGGTGAAGAGGATCTTCGGGCCGCCGGCCAAGGAAGGGGGTCCTGCCTTCGACGCCCAGAAAGACCCTCGCCACGCCGTGGCCCAGGGCCTGGATGCGCTGATGGCGGACGAGCGGTTCGCTCAACAATTGCTCAAGGGGTGGAAGCAATAATGGCGAAGAATACCAAGGGGATCGAGGTCGCCGAGATCATCCCTGATCAATGTATCGGGTGCCAGATCTGCGTGGCCGAGTGCCCGGTCGGCGCCATCGAGATGGTAGATGGTGTTGCCCGCATCGACCCGGAGGTCTGCATCGGGTGCGGGAAATGCGCCGAGGTCTGCCCTGTGGGGGCGGTCCGGTTCGAGCGGAAGAAACGCCAGCGAAAGCCTGCCGAGCTGAAAGAGGCGGCCCAAAAACCGGTATCCGATTACCAGGGGGTGGGGGTCTTCATCGAGGTCGCCGATGGGGTCGGCGCGGAGGTCGCGTGGGAGTTGATCGGCAAGGCGCGCGAATTGGCCCAGAAGCGCGAGCAACAAGTGATCGGTCTCCTCCTCGGTTACCGCGTCGAGGGGATCGCCCAGGAGGCCATCGCCTTCGGGTGCGACGAGGTCTATTGCA
>MGQF01000015.1:26929-27147 GCA_001797745.1 Deltaproteobacteria bacterium RBG_13_52_11 | reverse complement strand
CTCTCTAAGTCCTACGGCGAGGCCCTCACCGCCTTGTGCCACAAGGTCAAGCCGGAGATCCTCCTGATCGGGGCTACCGCACTCGGGAGGGACCTCTCCGGCATCGTGGCCACGAAGCTCATGACCGGCCTGACAGCCGATTGTACCGGGTTGGATATCGATGAGGAGCAAGGGGTCTTGCTCATGACGCGCCCCACCTTCGGCGGCAATATCATGGC
>MGQF01000015.1:26600-26819 GCA_001797745.1 Deltaproteobacteria bacterium RBG_13_52_11 | reverse complement strand
GGAAGCCCACTAAGAAGGGGCTCCCCGAGGTCATTGATTTTATTGCCGAGGCCCGCGAGGCGGGGTTCATCGACATCACCCGTACCCCGGCCTTGGTGGTGGCTGGAAAGGGGGCGTGCGACCCCGCAGCCGTGCCGATGCTCCAAGAGCTGGCAGGGCTGGTAGGGGGTACGGTGGCCTGCTCGCGCCCGGTGGTGGAGGCAGGCTTGATGCCCTACG
>MGQF01000015.1:26317-26573 GCA_001797745.1 Deltaproteobacteria bacterium RBG_13_52_11 | reverse complement strand
CCGTGGCGCCGAAGCTCTATATCGGGGTGGGGGTCTCAGGGGCCATCCAGCACCTCGTGGGTATGCAAGGGGCGGAGAAGGTCATCGCGATCAACGCCGATCCCCATGCCCCGATCTTTAAGGTCGCTGATGTGGGGGTGGTTGGGGACTATGCGCGCGTCGTCCCGGCGCTGATCGATGAGTTAAAGAAACGGCTTAAAGGGGCACAGGCAGGGAAAGACAAATGAAAGAGGCCTTTGATTGCGCCATCGTCGGG
>MGQF01000015.1:19562-26303 GCA_001797745.1 Deltaproteobacteria bacterium RBG_13_52_11 | reverse complement strand
GATCTCGGCTGCCTATTGCCTGGCCCGGAAGAAAAGGATCAAGGTCATTGTGTTCGAGCGCGGGGAGTATGCCGGGGCCAAGAATATCTCCGGCGGAGTCCTCTACGGCCATGACCTTGCCCAGGTCATCCCCGATTACGAACAGCGGCGCTGCCCCATCGAGCGCACTATCGTGGAATCGCGCATCTGGTACCTTTCTACTGATGGGGGGTACAGCCTCTCATACCGGGACAGGGCCTTTGCAGACGATTTGCGATACAACGCCTTCACCGTGGGGAGGGCCAGATTTGACCGGTGGTTTGCCGAGCAGGCCCAGGCAGCAGGCGCCCTCGTGGTGTGCGGCACGGTGGTCACGGATCTTTTACGAGACAAAAATCATAAAATCATCGGTGTTGTAACTGACCGCCCGGATGGGGAGGTGCGGGCCCGGGTCGTCTTGCTGGCCGATGGGATCAACTCCCCCCTCGCTGCCCGAACGGGGTTCAGGCCGGAGCCCAAGCCCCATGAGGTGGCCCTGGCTGTCAAAGAGGTCATCGAGCTCCCTGAGGAGGTGATTGACGGGCGCTTCACCGTAGAGCCCGGCCAGGGGGTGACCATTGAGATCATGGGTGCGGCGACCCAGGGGATGGACGGGGTAGGGGTCATCTATACCAACAGGAAGTCCCTTTCCGTCTGCATCGGGGCCACTGTCGAGGACCTCTCTCGCCACAAGGTCAGGCCGTATGAGATGCTGGAGCTCTTCAAGGCCCATCCCATGGTGGCCCCCCTGATCAAGGGGGGGAAGCCTGTCGAGTACATGGCCCACTGGCTTGCCGAGGGGGGGTATACGGCGATACCCCGGCTCTGCGGGGATGGGTTCCTCATTGCCGGGGATTCGGGGATGCTCTTCAACGCCCTGCATCGGGAGGGATCGAACATGGCCATGACCTCGGGTCGGTTTGCCGCCCAGGCCATCATCGAGGCCCTGAAGGCGGGTGATACGAGCCGTGCCGGGCTGAGCGGGTATATCTCCAGGTTGCAGGGGTCATATGTCCTCAAGGACCTCCGGAAATACAGGGGCTTTGGGGCGTTTCTCCGGAGACATCACGAGATCTTTACCACGCTCCCGGGGCTGGCGAGCTCTGCTGCCAGGGAGATGCTGACAGTCAACGGTGTCCCGAAAAAGCAAAAGCAGCAGGCCATCTGGCGTAAACTGAGAAAGACCATTGCCCTGCGGCGCCTGTTAAGTCTGCTGTGGGATGCATGGAGGAGTGTACGATGATGGATGAAGGAGTGGATGGAGGTACACGATGAAGGTAAGCATAGAGGATAAACTCTTTCTCGACCGGTTCCGGGTGGCGGAGGAGCCCCACATCCGCATTATCGACGGGGCAGTGTGCCTGGACAACTGCGAGGAGCAGCCCTGTCTCTACCTCTGCCCTGCCAATGTATACCGGCTGGAGCGGGATCACGTCAGCGTCGCCTACGAAGGGTGCCTGGAGTGCGGCTCCTGCCGCATCGGCTGTCCTAACCTCAATATCGAATGGCGGTTCCCGACAGGCGGGTACGGCATCAGCCACAAGTTCGGGTGATTCATATGTTACGTTTTTTAAGCAATTCATCATGACGGGGTGCCACCCACGAATCCCGCCAAGGGCGGAGAAAATACTTCTCATTCACCCTCTCCCTAGATGGGAGAGGGTTGGGGTGAGGGTGTGCAAGATCGTTTATTCCCCCTCCCCTTCATCCCCTCCCGCCAGGGGAGGGGAGTTCTTCGGTGGTATTTTCTAGGTAATTTATTCAATAATTAATGAAGATAAGAATAGAGTAATATATGGCAGAGAAAAATACGAACCGGATCTGCCCGATTCCCATGGGGACATCAAATGCGTATATTGTGGCAAACGGCAGGCGAGCCATTCTGATCGATGCCGGGATGAAAAAGAAGGAAAAGAAGATCGTAGCTGCCCTCGAGCGAATGAAGCTATCCCTTGATGATATACAACTGATTGTTCTCACCCATACCCACTATGATCACTGCGGGAGTTTAAAGGCCTTAAAAAACTTCACAGAGGCGAAGGTCCTTGTCCACAAGGCAGAGGCCGGATGTCTGAAACAGGGGTATTGTGCTTTCCCAAAAGGGACGATGTGGTTCTCAAAGATCGTGTCTGCGATAGGCAGGGCCTTTGCAAAAAAGCTGGGCGAATATCCACCCGTTTCCCCTGACATAACGATCTCAAAGAGGTTTGATTTGCACGGATATGGCATAGATGGATACATCCTGCCGACCCCCGGGCATACCGCAGGTTCTATGAGTGTCGTCATTGAAGGAAAACATGCAATCGTTGGCGATACCCTCTTCAATATCTTTAAGCACAGCGTATTCCCGCCCTACGCCAATGACCAAAAGGCGCTGCTGAGGAGTTGGGAGCGATTATTGAAAAGCGGCTGTGAATATTTTTATCCCGGTCATGGAAAGCCGTTTACGAGAGACAGATTGAAGAAGACCTATGAAGAGCAGAAAAGATAACGGGATCACGCGGAAACAAGCAAGGGCAATCGTTACAAGAGATGCCCGGCAGGTAACTGAGCAGGATGTAGAAAACGTCCTTAACAAATCGGAGGAACTCCGCAGGCGGTTCGAGACTGGCGGGCCGCTGGGAAAATTCGTCGACGACTTTAAACTGCTTTTCGCGGTTGTCCGGGACTACCGGCATGGCCGGTACAGAAAAATCCCCTTTTGGACCATCGCCGCTATCGTCGCGGGCTTTCTCTACGTCTTAAACCCTTTTGACCTCATCCCGGATTTCATCCCTTTGGTCGGCCAGATCGACGACGCGGCAGTTGTCGCTGCATGCCTGCTCATGGTCAGACAAGACTTGCATAGGTATAAGAAATGGAAGATTGAGAATCAGGATTGAGGAAGGCCAACTCCTTACTTATTCGAAGCTATAGTTTGATTTAATAAATTTTTAGCATTTATTAACACTTTAGAAGTCCTGCACCTCGTTTTTTGAAGAATCTATTCGGCATTTATTTAAGTGATCTCATATATGTGCATATCACGGTCACACAAATTTACTAAAAAAGATGGCTATACCGAAAAAGATTTACTGCATTATGCCGTTGATCATCTAAAATCAGCAAAGGTTCTCTTTGAAAAACATTATGATCTTTACGATTCTGCTGGCTATCTAAGTCATCTTGGTATTGAAATGATATTAAAGGCTATGCTTCTCAACCGTGAAGGCGAATTCCCTGGTGTCCATAAATTAGGTTTACTTTTTAGACGCTTAGAGGATATTTCTCTCACCAATGAGCAGGAAAGATTAATAAAAAAACTAGACAAATTTGAGAGGTTGCGTTATCCCAATCCTCGCAAGGCGATAGAGATTGGTGATGAAGATTGGGATAGAATTCATTCTTTTGTGCTTTATCTTTTTGCTAAGTTCCCCAAAAAATTACAAGAAGAATTTAAAAAAATAGATCGAACTAAAAAAGGTGGTCGCATAGTGATGTGGAAACGAAAAAAATAAACACTTAACCAGGAGTACAAAGCATGCGCGTTAAGACGCGCCGGTGAACTTATCGTTAATTCAGGACAGAAAGAGGAAATCTGTTAAATACAAGATGCATCAATCAATTTTTATCGATGTCCAATTCTGTTAAATAGGGTTAGAATCAGTGGTTCTTTAACCCTTAATGTTACCATCGATTTGTATGTAATTAATGGGGACAAACCGAGCAATTTCAAGTGCTGCGTTGAACTCTAGGCAGACGCCCGCAATTTGAAGGTAAACGATCGGCGACTCCCAGAGTCCGAAAAGTGGGCAGCCGCTCATTCCGCCAAGCCACACATTAGGTGTCGCCGCTATCTTTTCTTTTCGATTGACTTGGTACTCGCGCTCAAACTGGACGACAATCCGGTCATCGGCTATAATTTGGGTAACTGTCTCAGCGGAATAAGGCGTCCAGTATACCCTCGTATCTTCTTCTTCACGATAGATTCCTGGATATCCTACGAAAATTACACCTCGTCCTTGCTGTATAAGACTTGGAGGCCAATCTCGAGGTGGCGTGTGAGCTACTTGATTGAGTTTAGAGAGGTCTTCTTCAATAATATTGAACGTGGCTAAATCGAGTTCTTTCGAGCGATCACGCAATCGGCTACAGAAGTCGAATTCCAAAGAATGTAATCTACATCGAATCGAGGCGTTTTTATTGACCTCATCAAGATAACCTTGATAAACATGCTCCGCAGTTACTCCGATGAGTGCCTTAGGAAGTCGTAAAAAGAACATCGTGCCATTGTTTATAATCCGGGAACCTCGCGGGGCCTGCGGGTCATACCAAAAAATAGGTGCCGTGCAGTGTCGAGCTTGTAATTCAAGCTCTTTAGCGAAACCGTTATTGATAAGCCTAATGGCTTCTTCTCTGCTGAGTTGCTCGGTCATGTCACTTCAATAATCAAATAGGAGAAAAGCTGCATATTCGAGTTAATATAGTAAGTACTGCTTTCTGATTGCTAGAAAGCCTTTTAACTCCTCTTGCCAACCGGCCTCCATCTTATCCAGGTCCCTTCCCTGCTCCAACCCCTTTCGGATCACCTCATCGCCGGCGATGATGTCGATAGGGGGTTTTTCAAACTCATATTCATAGGGTGGGGGGAGCGCCGGTTTTGAACTGTGAATTCGGACTTGAAGTTTGTGGTTAACTTATATTTCAAGGCGAGACCTGTCACGGAATTCTTAATATTTTGTGGTGATGTAAATTCCTGTGCGGCCTGGACACGAATATCCCTGTTTGTTCTTGTGGGGATTAAGTGATGCCTTGTATGATTTACGAATAAATTGCTTGCCACATATGGCGCACTTAAAAACATATTTGGGGCCAAACCTTGGCGTTCCAGTAGCAGGACGGCTGCGTTTTCTTCGAGCAGTGTGTGGTCCGCTTATGCTAGGGATAGTTGATCTTTTAGCAAGTGGTTGTGCAGAAATAGGTCCAGATTGTGTCAGCTCAACTACGTACTGAGGTGTAAATGGCTCCTTTGTAACTTCAGCCCCTTGGATACGATCGACTCGGTAGAATCTATTTTCGTGCGTCTGATGTTTAATGGCAAATAACAGAAGATATCCATCTCGTGTCCGGCGTAAGGAATATGGCTCTATTAAACGACGCCTGTTTTGATAGGCAAGATCGACACAAAGCCGGTTTGCTGCCGCGAATCGGATTATCTCAAGCGGAGAAGTTGTGTGCCATGCCTGGGCCATGGACGGTGGACGCCATGTCTCATCTATCGATTGCCCCATAGGGGGGATTGTCGGTTGCGATATCTTTACGGCCTCACCGTATAACCATTTTAAAACCTCAGGTAACTCTTGCCAGAATTGTTCAAATGCCGGTAGCACTGGCAACTGATGCGCCAGCATATTTGCCCATTCGCTCTTTAGCTCTGCACGCTCCGGTTGGTTTTCAAGGGCGTCCATTTTCGGGACATCTATGCCCTTGAATGCACACTTTGTTTCGAGTGTACTTAAAACAAGAGTGCGATCAAGATTCGGCTCAACATGATGATAGATGTGTATTACATCATAGAGATCGCGGGGACGCTCACGCTCTGTCAACGCCCTTAATTTTTCTGCAAATATTTCCTCAAAGCTATAGCATTGGATGTGTATCCCGCCGTCTGGTCTATCGGAATATGGATGATGGACTTCCCGAATAGAGGGGTCTAAGGCTACTTTCTCATCGGTGGTTAAATCTAGCTTGATGCGAGGCGGATCACCTCGTGGTTGCATTGGGCCCCGATAACCAATGCGGCCTTGGGCTGAGATGCCACCACGTGGATTTTTGTAGATTTCAAAGCTAATGGTTTCCCTTGGTATTTCTATGCCCGCTTTATCGTAAATCCATTCAGAAATTTTCTTGAAAGCATTTACAAGAAATGTATGGTTTAGGTGTTCTGAATTAGTTAGAGTGAAATCTAAATCTTCAGAGAATCGATATGTCTCAAAAAAACATTTTTTCAAACACGTTCCACCTTTAAAAACCCAGTTCGAACCTAACTCAGAATGGTCCGATATGCCTGCAAGCATCCAACCAATCACATAATCCTTCTCAATAACGTTCGCGCTCAGACTGAATTCTCTGGAAAAATCCATTATTTCCTGTCTGTCAATCAACCTGGCGCTCCTTTGCCCAACTATTCGGTATCCATAGTCTCCATCGGGTAACCAATTTATCAGCAGCAAGTTGTGAATCTAATTTTGCGTTTCCAGCTGTGAGTTTGTTTCGGCATTTATCAATTTGTTCGACCTCATTGGGAGCTGCCCTTTCCAACAGAAAGCCCAGACGTTTAAAAACGGCACCGTTGTTCAGGCGTTCTGCATATTCAATCAATAGTTCCAAATTCTTATTCTCGGAATACAAGTAATTGCTCAGCATATCTGTGGTAGAACGTATCCCGCCACCTAAACGTGGATCACTGAGCATATCAAGTATGGTACGCGTTGGATCAGAAACAGATACCTTTATTCGGCCTCTCCATACTGGTTTTAAACCGAACATGGCTTTTTCTGAAATAGTACGCAACATGAAATTTGTGCCGTTTACTATTGGACTGCGGTCTCTCGGCTTCTGAGTTGTCAAAACCACGACAGTACGGAAAATTTGCTCCGTAAGATTCCAGTATTCAGCGGCGCTCCAGCCACCGATATAGCAGGGATTATAAAGCCTTGCAGCGATCAGCCAGGGATCTTCGAG
>MGQF01000015.1:10562-19543 GCA_001797745.1 Deltaproteobacteria bacterium RBG_13_52_11 | reverse complement strand
GACTCAATGGGTACAGGGATGTAAAAACCACGTCGTATTCTCGAAAGCCACCCCTTGCGCGACCAACGTGACAGCATCTTGGCGGCCTTCGTGGGTGATACTCCCAAAATATCAGCAGCCTCAACAACTGCGATGACACCCTTCGTGTCGCGGATTACCGCACCGATTCTTTCTCGATCAACCTTCCCAAGTCCTGTAAGTGCTTTCATAATATATCCCAAGCGTAATAATTCATTCAATAGATGAAATATTGCATATATTATACACCTGAAATCGATAAAATGATATACTTTAGGTGCAATAATTACTCTTCTCAGATGAATTTTAGCGCATGAAATATACTTAATTCAGGTAACGAATTTTGAAGATCTACATTAAATTAAATCGTTGGGGGGTATTTAGGCGCCCGCTTAGTTTAATACAGCAGTTACTACTTTCTGAGTTTCCCCATACTCACGGCGTGGCGCTGGGGGAGGGGATTTCTGCGGAATACTTGTGTCTGTTTGCCACGACCGCGCTCCCGTTTTGACCGAGGAATTTGATGATCAGATGAGACACCTCACGGGGTTTTTGCAGTTCGAGGTCGTGGATGCCATCTTTGAAGCTGACGATCTCCACTGCCGGCAGATAGGTCCTGAAGAAGCGGACGTTCATTTCAGCCATATCCAGCAATTCCGATTTCTCCCCATAGAGATAGAGCACCGGTGTCTTGAGGGTCTTGATCTCTTCGACAAAATCCTTGGAATTTTCGAAAGTCTGGGACATGCTATACCATGCCCTCCGGGAAGCGGTTTTATTGCTCTGCGTGAAAATATGGATAAGCTCCTGCCGCTCCTCCTTGCTCATGCCCTCCCATGCCTTCCCCATCACCTTTTTCGCCGACATCGTGTCAAACAAGCCGGACCGGATCGAACCAACAAAGAAGTCCCCTACGATGGGCCAACCTAAGACCTTCCTCCAGTAGTGATACGGCAACTTCTCGGGTTTCACCACGCCCCCCTCGATGCACACGACGCTGTCGGCAAGCTGCGGATACCGGGTGGCGAGGTTTAACGCGATCAACCCTCCGTACGAGACGCCTACGATATGAACCTTGGGAATCCCCGCCTGTTCCATCATCGCCGCGATCACGTCGGCCTGTTCCTCGATCGTATACGCGAAGCCTAACGCGGGCTTATCGGAGTCGCCGACTCCGAGGTAATCGATGGCAAGGAGCCGGTAGTTTTTGGAGAGAAAAGGGATCATCCGGTTCCAGCTCCGGTAGGTGCTGAATGCCCCGGGGATCAGCAGCATGGTCTCTTGCTGCCCGGTGTTAGTACCCGTTTCCACATAATGGATATTGTACCCCTGTATTCGGATGAACCTGTCCGCCCCATACGCAGGTTGCGAATAAACCAGCTGCCGATCATTTTTGGTCAGGTAGCTACAGGCCGTATTCAGCAGGGCGCAACAAGACAGCAAAAGGATAATATATATTGGCTTTATTTGACTCATACAGGATCCTTCCCGATAATCCTTCGATGTATTAATAGGCAGTAAGATATTTAATTATAATAGATTTAGCAAGACAAATCAGGGAGAGAAAGGGGACGTAGGCCCGTTAATTCCGATATTTGACATACATTTGGGATAGTGATAGTGTGCGTGCAGCCAAGAGGACCGAGACTCAATATAGAAGGAGTTCTGCATCACGTGATGGTGCGGGGAATCGAAAAAAGAAAGATATTCTTGAGTGATCGTGATCGGCAGGACCTGCTCAAGCGTATCGAAGAGGGGACGTTTAAGATGGGAATTCATATTTATGCGTGGGTTTTGATGCTGAATCATTCTTATCTTTTGATACGGACAGGGCGTGTCTCTCTATTGGCCTTTTTGAGACGAATTTTGACAGGTTATGCCGTATCTTTTAACCATATAATCTCGTGGTACTATGCGTAAACTACGTGTCGCCATTATTGACCTCGTCACCAAAGCGCCGACGCGAAGATTGTACGCGCGCGTCATGAATGCCAATCTTGCGAGCATCATGCCCCAAGTCGTAGCCGTGTGGTGCGAAGAAGCAGGACATGACGTCACACTCGTGTGCTATACCGGTTTTGAGAATCTAGTAGAGGAGTTACCAGACAACGTCGACATCGTCTTCATAGGCGCGTTCACGGAGGCTGCTCAACTGGCATACTCGCTGAGCAACCTATTCCGTTCGAACGGCGCTGTCACGGCACTCGGCGGCCCACATGCCCGCTGCTACCCCCAGGACGCGCGGCAATATTTCGACTATGTCCTGGGTTTTACCGACAAGACGGTGATCCGTGATGTTTTGAATGACTGCTCGCAGCACCGGCCAATTGGTATGCACATCGCTGCTAAACAGCAGCCCACGACACTCCCCGGGGTAGTCGAGCGTTGGAAGTTCATCGAGCCGACTCTCCGGAAATCACCGTTCCTCAAGATCGTTCCGATGATCGGCAGTCTGGGGTGCCCCTACACCTGCAGCTTTTGTATCGATTCAGTCATACCCTATCAGCCATTGGACTTCGATGTGATCAAGGAGGACCTGCGGTTCCTCGTGCGGAAGCTTAGGCGACCGCGCATAGGCTGGCACGATCCGAACTTCGGGGTCAGATTCGACGACTGCATGGGAGCGATCGAGGAGGCCGTGCCTCCAGGCAGCATCGACTTCATAGCCGAGAGCAGCCTGTCCCTCCTGTCGGAACCGCGCCTGAAGCGGCTCAAACGAAACGGATGCATGGCCATCCTGCCCGGTATTGAGTCGTGGTACGACCTGGGCGACAAATCGAAGACCGGTGCGAAGAATGGGATGGACAAAGTTTTACAGGTCTCCGAACATGTCAACATGATCTTGAGGTACATACCTTACGTACAAACCAACTTCGTGTTCGGACTTGACGTGGACAAAGGGTCGGAACCCTTTGAGCTCACGAAACGATTTGTGGACATGACACCAGGCGCGTTTCCTGCCTATTCCCTGCTTTCCGCGTTTGGACAGGCCGCGCCGTCCAACCTCGAATACCAACGCGCCAACCGCGTACTACCATTCCCGTTCCACTTCTTGGACAACAATCAGGCCATGAACGTGAAGCCGAAGAACTATTCCTGGCCTGACTTCTACGATCACGTGATCGCGGTGACCAAGCACACGTTTTCATGGCGCTCAATTTTCAACCGCTTTAGAGCAAGCGAGTCCACGATCCCGCGGTGGATGAATGTGGTGCGGGCAGTATCGTCAGAAGGTTTTGGTAGACTCAAGTACTACACTGAATTGCGTCAACGGCTCGACGCCGACCCCCAGTTCCGGGACTATTTCGAACAGCAGACACATGAACTTCCTCAGTTCTTTGCAGACCTGATACGAAAGGACCTAGGACCCCTGTGGAAGTGGTTACCGAAGGGAGCGCTGTATCATGACCAAAACGCCTACCTCAACTCAGAGATAGATACGCCGCTCAAGACGGTGAGCGTCAGTACTCCCTTGCAAGAGTCATGCGGATAAAGATCTTATAAAGGTTATAAGATGAACTTAACAGTTTTTAATGATGTTCCATGCTGATGATTTCTTTTAAAAAATAGCCCTTAATAAAGCAGGTACTGCCTTCTGATTGCTAGAAACCCCTCCAGTTCTCCCTGCCAGCCCGCCTCCAGCTCATCAAGGTCAATTCCCTGTTCCAACCCCTTTCTGATCACCTCATCTCCGGTGATGATGTCGATGGGGAGCCTTTCGAACTCATACTCATAGGGTGGGGGGAGCCAGGAGAACGCGTCGGGCCATGCTGTCATTATCTCTTGAATGATAGCGAGGGTCGTGTAAAAGGGTTTATAGGCCCTGGGGTCTGTGACCTGTATCTGAAGACCGTGGCACAGTTCTCCCTTCCATTTGTCAAAGTGCGGGGTAAAGGAGGTCTCCTGGAAGCAACAGCCGGGGAGTTTTCTGTTTTCCAATCGTTGCCTCAGCAGGCGGGAATCGATGTACGGGGCGCCGAGGCATTCAAAGGGTTTAGGGGTCCCCCTCCCCTCTGAGAGGTTGGTCCCCTCCAGCAGGACCTGGCCGGGGTAGGCCAGGGCAGTAGCGGGTGTCAACATGTTGGGAGAGGGCGGCACCCAGGGGAGGCCGGTGTCGGGGAAGAGGTGCTCCCTCTTATAGCCTTCCATGGGGATGATTTCGAGGTCCGCCCCAATCCGGCGTTCCGTGTTGAAGAATTGGGCCAGCTCACCCATGGTCATCCCATGGCGCATGGGGAGAGGGTGGTAGCCGACAAAGGAGCGCAGTTTTTCCTTTAATACATTTCCCTCCACCTGCTCCGCGTTGATGGGGTTGGGGCGGTCCAAGACAACTACCTTCTTTTTGTATTGGGCTGCTGCCTCCAGGCAGAGCCCCATGGTAGTGGCGAAGGTGTAGACCCTGGTGCCGACATCCTGCAGATCGATGAGCAGGCAGTCGATCCGCGCCAGCATCTCCTCAGTTGGGGTCCGGGTCTCGCGGGAGTAGAGGCTGTAGATGGGGACTTTCAGATCAGGATCGATTTCGTCCTCTGTCTCCACCATGTTGGCCTGGGCCTCGCCCTTGATCCCGTGCTGGGGGGAGAAGAGGGCCCGGAGGTTCCTGCCTGCCAACTCGGCCACGATTGCCCTGGTCGGCCTGAAGGATGGATCGACGGAGGCCTGGTTGATCAAAAGCCCGATGCGCGCCTCCTCAAGCCAGGAAGGGTGCAGCTCTTTAAGCCGCTCGATGCCCAGGATCACTTGCCTCATCCTTTATCCTCTCAAAGAGCTCCTGAGCAAAGGCCACATCTTGCTCTTGCCTCAGCCTTGCCACGTCTCCTCGCCCTCTATAGGGATATCGTTCCTTGAGCCTCCTGATTCTTGCGAGGGCCTCTACGATCCGTTCTTCAGGGATTGCCCCGGACTTTAGGCCCTTGTCCAGGGCCGTGAGCAGCCCGTGGACCTTTTCCTGCCCCACCAATAGGCAATCCACCCCTGCCTTGAAGGCCGCGCAGCCGCGCTCCTCTATGCTTCCCCATGAGGCCAAGGCACCCATGCAAAGGTCATCGGAGATCACAACGCCGTCGAAGCCGAGCGCCTGGCGAAGCAGGCCTTGAATGATGGAAGGGGAGAGGGTGGCTGGTCGTTCGGCGTCGAAGGCAGGGGAGAGAATGTGGCCAGGCATGACTGCCGCCACCTCGGCCTGTATTGCCTGCTGAAAGGGGATCAGCTCTGCCTGCTCCAGCTCCTCGCGGGAGCGCTCGATAATGGGCAGCTCCTGGTGGCTGTCAATCCCCGTGGCCCCGTGGCCGGGAAAGTGCTTGACGCAGGCAGCAACCCCTTCGCCCTGGAGCCCCTCGATAAACGCCGTGACCATAGCTGCTACTTTATGAGGGTCTTTCCCAAAGCTCCGCCGGCCGATCACGCGATTCTCAGGGTGCAGGAGGAGGTCGGCCACCGGCGCCAGGTTCATCGTGATCCCTATTAAGGCCAGCTCCTTGCCGCAGATACCGGCTGCCTGGCGCACGAGCGCTGGATCGCCGATTTGCCCGAGATCCCAGGCGCTGGGAAAGGGGATGACGCCTTGTTTGATTCTGGCTACGGGGCCGTGCTCCTGATCGATGGCAATGATCAGAGGGCCCCCCGGCCCTTGGGAAAGGGCAATTTCCTGCAGATTATCGATCAGCTCGGCAATCTGGGCCGGGGAAAGGCAATTGCGCTCAAAGAGGATGACCCCGCCCACCCCCTGCTCGATCAATACCCGCTCCTCTTGCGTGGGGGTGAGCCCGGCGATCCCCATCATCACGGTCTGGGCGATCTGGCCCCTCAGCGCACCCATAGAAGTTCTCCAGGGCATCATTCGTTTCAGAAAAAAGATGAACGGTGGGAATTGCCCCTTATACGATCCCTCTTTCACTGGGAACTCGCACGAGCGCGTCGAAGACCTTTCTGAAGTGGAATCCATAGATGGCAAGGGTGACGGCAAGGGGGATGGACCGGGGACGCCTGAGCAGCGTCGAAACGAGGAGCCTCCAATACTGGAATCGCTCCCTCCCCCTGATCCCCAAAAGCCATATGGACTTCAGAAATGCCATGAGATAGGGAAAATTATAGGGGGGGGTCTGAATGTTGTAAGGCTTGTATTCGCGGAAAAAGGTCCTGATCCTCTTGTAGTAATTGCTCGGCGCGTAGATGGTCTTCACGATCTTTTCGTAACCAGCGACGAGTGTTTCGTAACCCATCTTGGGGACGAAGTTTATGGAGCAATCGGTGTTATCGCCCGTGATGCCATGCACCAGGCGGTTCTCTTTGTCCAGGCGCTTGTAGAGGCGGGTCCCCCGCGGGGCATTGAGCAGGCCCACCATGGCAGTGACAATCCCGCTCTTTTGGATGAAATTGATCTGCCTCTCAAAGATGGAAGGGGGATCGCTGTCAAACCCCACGATAAATCCCCCCGTCACCTGAAGGCCGTATTGCTGGATCTTTTGGACGCTGGCCACCAAGTCCCGGTTTCTGTTCTGAAGCTTACTGCATTCGGTCAAGCTCTCTTCATGGGGGGTCTCGATGCCGACGAATACCGTGTCGAACCCCGCCTTCACCATCAATCGCATGAGCTCTTCGTCGTCAGAGAGGTCTATGGACGCCTCGGTAAAGAACGAAAAGGGGAAATCCCTCTCCTGTATCCATTCAATGATAGCCGGCATGATCTCCGCTTTTAACTTCTTTCTGTGCCCGATGAAATTATCGTCGACAAAGAATACCGGCCCTCTCCACCCATGATCATAGAGGCTCGCCAACTCGGCTACGATCTGTCCCTTGCCCTTTGTCCGGGGCACCCTGCCGTTCAACACGATGATGTCACAGAACTCGCAGTTGAAGGGGCACCCCCGGGAATATTGGATGTTCATGGAGGCATAGTCTTTCATTGCGAGGAGTCCCCAGAGGGGGATCGGGGTCTCTTCGAGATCGGGCCACTCACGGGTGGTGTAGCAATGCCGGGGGGATCCTCTCTGGAGGTCTTCCACAAATGGAGGGAGGGTCTTCTCGGCCTCATTGAGGACCAGGTGATCTACATCCTTAAATTCCTCATGCGCAGCGGTAAAGAGGGGGCCTCCTGCCACTGTCTTGACCCCTATTTTTTTACACCGGTCGAGCACCTCTTGCGCCGATTCCCTCTGGACGGCCATGGCGCTGATGAAGACGTAGTCAGCCCACTGGAGTGCCTCATCTTTTAAGGGCCTGACGTTCATGTCGATGAGCCTCTTTTCCCACTCCCGGGGGAGCATGGAGGCAACGGTCAGTAGACCCAGCGGGGGAAAGGACGCCTTTTTGGAGATGAACTTCAAGGCATGCCTGAAGCTCCAGAAGGTGTCGGGGTATCGGGGATAGACCAAGAGAATATTCATTATTGATCCTTTCGCTACTTGCCGTCCGCTACGTGCCTACGGGGATGAAAAAAAGAGGGGAAATTTCGTTATAATAGTCTACTATACAGAATTATGGGTTAATAGGCAAGGGTTTTCTTTTCATTTTTCATTGTTCTTGTCTCATCGTCTTCAAGCGTTCACGGGGTGAAGGGAGTTTGAGGGGATGCTTCAAGATGCGGTGAATATTTGAGGAAAAAGCACTACGTGAAGAAGGGGAGGGCTTGTTTTTTGCCTTACTTTTTGATTTGTATATTGACTGTTAAAAATGGTATGAATTATATGGTTCTGCGGGATATATGAAGGTGCCTTCCGAAAAAAGCTATGTTGTTGCTGTCTGTTTGTCAGCGGTCTTTGGTTTCATAGGACTTCAGCAATTTTATTTAAAGAGAAATCTCCAGGGGTTTATCGATATTGGGCTCACGATCGGATGGATATACTGTTTCGTATCTGGAAAAATTCTGTTAGGGGTTTTCTTGCTTGTAACAGACGTCGCTCATTCTCTTACGGTCACTATATTGCTATTGACAGGCAACTATCAAGACGGAGATGGCAAATACGTTTGCTATCCCGGGCAAAGGCTTGACCACTATTAATTAGAAAAGGAGGAACACATTATGGCAAAAAGTAGCAAGGGTTTTGTACCAATGATCTTGTTATGCTTTTTTCTGGGGTCGTTTGGGGTCCATAGGTTCTACGTAGGCAAGATCGGCACGGGTATTTTAATGCTCATTACGTTGGGTGGGGTAGGTATTTGGACGATCATTGATTTTGTTGTCATCGTGTGCAGTAGATTTAAGGATAAAAAGGGTCTTTATATTCAACCATAGGGAATAAGGCTTAAGGATAAGGGGGGGGCTGTTCTCTCTTTGAGAAGCAGCTTCCCCTCTTTACAGGTTATGTTTTTCTCTCAGTGAAGAGATGGGCGCTTCTCGCCGCAGTTATCATTGAACCAAACAGTAAAAGGGCAAATGAGGATGCCGGACAGGGATGAATGGGGGAGGGATCCTTCGGTACAGGGCATGAGGAAGGTCTTCAAAGCGATGGAGACAGCCCAGCAAGAGCTCCTGGAAAGGCTTGATATTCAACCCTATGACCTCCGCATCAGGAGGTGGCGGGGAAAGGCGCTTGCCCTCTTCGAGAGGGCCTGGGGTATTGCAAACCAGTTGGGGATCGCTATGGATACGGCTACGGCCTCAGCAGTCTATTGCTCTTTGCTTGCGCGGATCATGGGCGCGGAGGGGATCGAGGTCCCTGAGGGCCTCGTGCCCGCAGGGGAAGAGGCAGCAAGGCTTATCAAAGAGGTCTTTGCATGATCCGTTTGCGTCTATTCGGCCGCTGCCGCATATATCACGATCCTGTAACCCCGGTGTTAAGGGCACCGGCGGAGATCGGGTGGGCAGCCTGGTTTCGCACCATTGATCTTGTCACGCCCAAAAGATTCAAGGGTCGGGAGTTGCTCATGCGGACCAAAGGCTGGTGGACCGTTGACCCTGCTGATATTCTCGATCTGGTCGAGGAGCACGGCAAGCTTGTGGTGGGGGAAAAGGGGGAGTTGAT
>MGQF01000015.1:10115-10334 GCA_001797745.1 Deltaproteobacteria bacterium RBG_13_52_11 | reverse complement strand
GCATGCTGCGTGATCTTTAATTTCTCGCAGAGGGGCCTATCATGAGGAATCCTTAATATTTTTCACGTGTTCGTCGCCAATAGAACAGATAATGCAATGAAAGGGAGAGAAAATGAGTTTTTTTAAACTTGACGAGATGAGTTGGTTAGAAGTTGAAAATCTCAACAAAGACAAGACCATACTATTCCTGCCGATGGGACCGCTCGAAGAACATGGCAC
>MGQF01000015.1:4385-10019 GCA_001797745.1 Deltaproteobacteria bacterium RBG_13_52_11 | reverse complement strand
TGTGGCGCCGGCTGTCCCGTTGGGGTGCTCTCAGGTTACAGCGGATTTCCCAGGTACTATTACCATGCGCGGGACAACGCTGGTTCGCGTGATAGTTGATATGTGTACGTCGCTCGCACGGCACGGATTCCGCTATATGGTCATTTGCAATCACCACCTTGATCCCATACATGTGAAGGCTATCATGATTGCCATCCAAGAGGTCTCTTCTCTTTATGACGTGAGCATCATCGAACCTGCGAGCACTATCGTTTATTCCGGTCTTAATAGCAAAGCAATCCAACACGGTCTGGCGATGGGGCTGGACATGAAGCAAGAAATACATGCCGATGTGAAGGAAACGTCATTCATCAGGTACCGCTATCCACACCTGCTAAAAGGCGATGTCGATCAGCTGCCTCCTGTCTTCATTGACATCGGCGAAGGTTTACGAAAAGGTCACTCGACGTTTAAAGAAATGGGTGTGCAGGCGGGTTATATCGGCAGCCCTTCGAAGTCTACCGAGGATTATGGCCGCATATATCTGGAAGAAGGCGCCCGCCTGATAGCAGACCTGGCTTTAAAACTCATACGCGGTGAAAAACTCCCCGAAATGAGTGATAAGATGAAGTCCGTATTCGATTCGCAGGTAGCGTTGGATTAAGCAATCGGGGTTCGCTGTGTATGACCCCTTTACCTCCACAGCGCTCCCCTCTGCAATACCCCTATAACCATTTAGTGGATCTTCTCACTCCTGGCGGAGATCGCCTGGCTGTAGATGTCAAAGGAACGCCCTTGAGAGCCCATCACCAATCCTCAGGCCTCTTCAATTTTTCTGGGGGACAAAAGAAATTGAGGGGTTGATCCACTTATTCATTATACCGGAGGAGGAGGCTTATGATAAATCCCATGAAAGGAATAATCATAATTGAGTGAAACGCCGCAGGCACGCCGAAATGATCTGCAACGAGCCCGAGCAAGGTAACGCCGATCCCGCCTGTTCCAATGGCGAACCCCACCAACAGACCCGAGGCGATCCCCAGCTTATGGGGGAGGAGCTTCTGGGCCATGACGATCGTTACGGAAAACGATGAAACGAGGAGCATCCCCTGCAACCCGAGGACAAAAAAGATGAGGATGCTGTTCTGGACGACGGGGAGGAAAAACGCAGGGAGCGTCACGGTAGAAAGGAGCATGGAAAGCCTCACAAAAAACCGATGCCCCCAGCGGTCGGCAAAGGGTGCGCCGATGAGCGTGCCGACGGCACCGCAGACGAGAAAGACGGAGACGAGCTTGCCGGCAAAAAGGGGGTTCCCCTTGAGAAAGTTGATATAGTAAAAGGGGATATAGGCCACGAGCCCCATCTGCGTCCATGACCGCATGATGACAATCAAAATGACCATGGAGAGCGCAACATAAGAGGCTGTGGTTGTCCGCGTCTCTGTTTTTTTCATTGCCTCTGCATGGGCGACAAAGGGTACGGCGACGGTGCTGCGATAATAGAGGATGATGGCCGTGCAGAGCAGCGAAGGCACGATGATGAGGGGAAGCGAGGGGAACCCGAGGTATTCGATAATGGAGAGGGCGAGGATCGGCCCTATTGAAAAACCGAGGTTGCCGCCGACGGAGAAAATGGACATGCCCGTGGCGCTTCTCTCGCCGGTAAAGAAGTGGGCCGTTTTATACCCCTCCGGATGATAGGAGGCAACGCCGAGCCCGCTTATAACGACAAGCAAGAGCACCAGGGGAAAATGCGCCGGCAGCATAATGAGGGAAAAGCCGATCCCTGCTGCCAGAAGTCCCATGGGGAGGAGGATCGGTATGGCCTTTCTGTCGGAGAAGTACCCGAAGACTGGCTGCAGAACGGAGGAGGTCAAGTTGGCCGCCATGAGGATGAGGCCGGTGAGCGCATAGCTCAAGTCCAGCTTGTCCTTGATAAAGGGGAGTGTCGCCGGCAGGGCACCCTGGTAGATATCGACGACAAGGTGTCCCAGCGAGAGGATGAGGAGGACTTTGAGGTTAAACTCTTTTTTCATCGTCTATGCCTTTCTCGAACATCCTGTGTTGTGCCGTTGTCCTGGGAATTTCTCCTTGAGGCGGCGTCAAAAATTAGTCTCTGCCGTCCACTTTTTTGATTGAGGTGCTGGGCCTGCTGAAGCCAATTGATATGAGCTATTGCCATCGATGCGTTAGACCAACGGATATGAATAGACCCGGCTCAATTGATGTTTGGTCTACATAGTTCTGAATAAGAACATAATCATCACCTTGAGCATACAATTCAATAGTTGATTCGTTTTTGGATACATGGCATATCATGCGTGGCAGCACCGCCAATTTGGAGTGAGGTATTTTCCACGACTGAAGAATTTTAGGTGGAATGGTTGTTTCAACCGAGATCGTTACTACCCTATACCCCAGCTTATCGAAATATTCTTTGGATATCTTTATTAAATCATTTCTGTTGTTAAGATTTGGTTTTATAAACGTGATATACTCCTTAAGAATATTCGCATAATGCAAAGCTATAGGAGTATTTGTCTCCTTTACCACTGTTAGCTGAGCATGGCAATTTACGCTCATTATTAATACGATAATCAACAAAAGGCTACCTGTAATAATTTTCATGCTCATAACGATAAAATCAGCGGCGCAGCTTCCTGCGCCCGCTGGATTTGTTTGTTGCACCATTCTATTTTCTCAGTTTCAAATGGTATTTCTTTTTTTCTGCAATTGCATTAATGATTGAATGAATGTTTTTAGCCTTGCCTTTTATATCCATGCCTTTAGACTCATTTCTCGCTTGAGCAATGGCTTGTTTTAGTTCTTGAATATCCATAACAGTAGCAGCAATGCAATAAAATGATTTTGATCTTCCTTCGTTGAATTCGTCCAGCATTGCAGTTACCAATTGTTCTTTCTCCTGTTGATTTTTCACAAAAGGAGAGATTCCCTTGCTTTTTATGAATTCGATGTTGTCTTCCAATTTCTGATAACAGACAAAGCTATCATGAGATTTGCCCCATTCCCTTCGCTCATGCCACTTTTGGCAGTTCTCTTGTTCCGGACATTGCCAGCAAAATTCAATGCCCCGTTGTTTCACCGCACAAGTGATCAAAGGACAGCCAACCTTCATTCGTCCTTCGCTCTTGCATCCGCCACACTGGCTATCGCCTCGGATGTGATAGTTGGGGCATAGTCGGCACGACAATCCGCAAACACCAATTTCTGCATATTTGATATTCATATCATTTGGCCAACAATGTTTATATGGTTCCTTATAATATCCCCAATATTGTTATATTTGCCATATAGGAAGCCAAGCGAATAGCGTGACGCCCTTAAAATTCTAAGGAACCTATTCTATGAAGTGCTATTTGTCAATTTAGATTTTTAAGCGCGTCCCGCTTTGCGCTTTTTTGATAACCGAGCCCTAAAACCTCCTTAAATCTTTTCTTTCACCATTTCCAGGAATTCTGCTGGCGACAATATCTTTACCCCTTCGTATTCTTTACGCCGGAAATGGCGCTTGTTGCCTGTTACGATCGCCTCCGCCCTGGCTGATAGAGCAACCTCTAAGAATGGTTCATCATCAGGATCAGGGAGGCTAATCTTCGAAGGCTTTACTGAAACGAGGAGACCTTCTTGCTCAATCTGATCGAGGAACGATTCTACGTCTTCTTTTGCAAAATTAAATTTCGGCCGGTTTAAGACATCCCGGTATTCCGAAAGGATTCGGAGATCATACGCTATCTGAATGGTTCCGTCTGCGATAAGCCGGAGGATGGCTGCTGTCTTGCTATAGGGCTTAAGGACGCCGGAAATAAGGACATTGGTATCGAGAACAATAATCATCGTCTGCGGCTCTTCCGAACAGCCTGAATCTCAGATTCGATTTGCGAATTCGTCAGTTTGTCTAATCCCGATTCAATCGCTTTTTTCTGCATTTCCTCTAATGCTATAAACGCTCGGCTGCGACGGATGGCACGGACGGTCTTCTCTAATGTCTCTTCGGTAACCCCCGAAAGCAGGGCAATGGGTTTACCGTTAGAGGTGATAACAACTTCCTCATCCTTAATCCTGCTCCAAATCTCTTTGGGCTTGGTGTTGAGATCCCTTACTGAAATGAAACGCATCGTTAACCTCCTGAAATTTATATCAATCAATAAATAATCATATTATCTGATAATTGTCAAACAAAATAATTCTTTTGACAGGGGAAAGTAGCTGACTCGCGTGATTTATCCTTGCTGTCTCGACGTGCCTGAGGAGGAAGCCCTATCCTCTGGATGGAATCTGCATTGATTAAGAAGGTCAACGTATCCCCCTCCCTCATGGTCTACATAGGAACTGCTTTATGATTCCCCCAAAGTACATGAAAACAAAAAAAATTCTATACAAGAAACCCGCCTACCCCTCCTCACCCCAAAAAAAGCCGAAATATGTCAAAAGAAAGCCGAAATATGTCAAGACTTTTCCCCTGTACTATGCTTCACTTGCAACACCTCGAAGCGCATAGACAAAAAGTCTGCTCATGGCCATGGGACCAGACGCGTTCATCCTGCCCCTTCCCAAAGGCCTCGTCCTGGTTCTAATGGAGGCGGCGAGCTATCAATGTCGCAGCACATGGCGGCGGGTTAATATGGTTAATAAAAGGGGGAGATGAATAGTATGAGCGATCTCATACTTGACAAGGATTACAACAACGGGATGAAAGGCAAAAAGGTCAGGCTGATCCAGGAATGGCTTTGCCTCCACGGATATTGGATCGTCATCGACGGCGACTTCGGCGATGCTACGGATGCCGCAGTGCGCAAGTTCCAGCAAGAAAAAAACCTGCAGGTAGACGGCATTGTGGGGAAAAAGACCTTTGAAAAGTTAGTAAAGCCAATGACAGATGCTCTTCAGGACATCTCGCCGGTAAATAACGCGCTTGGCCAGCTCATAGTCGCCTATACAAAACAACATTTGGCACAATATCCCCGGGAAGTCGGCGGGCAAAATAAAGGGCCTTGGGTGCGTCTTTACATGGAGGGGAATGAGGGCAGAGATTGGCCGTGGTGCGCAGGTTTTGTTTCCTTTATCATAAAGCAGGCCTGCAGCAGCCTCGATATACCCCTTCCGCTTCAGACCTCGGTTTCCTGCGACTCCCTCGCTGCCAGCGCCAAAGAACAGGGGATTTTTTTGAAAGAATCCGAGGTGAAAAAGAAAAAGGCAATTTCCCCCGGCTCGCTCTTCCTTGTCCGGCGCACGCCGACGGACTGGGTGCACACCGGGATTGTTCTCTCTGCCGAGGATACTATTTTTTATACCATTGAGGGGAATACGAACGATGCCGGCGACCGGGAAGGGTACGAAGTCTGCCAGAGAACAAGAAATTATGACAAAAAAGATTTTATTATATTTACATCATGAAGTGAGCTCGTAGGAAGTATATTGCACATACATTTTTAGAGGAGGAATATCCTTATGAAAAAGCGCCTTGTTGTATCTTTATTGATTTGCATCACGGTGATCGTTGCATGCGGAATTTTTGCCGGAATGGTCTCATCGAAAGAAGATAAATTTAAAGAATTTCATGGATACCTTTTTGCCAAGTTGGATAGAATCACGAGCAAATCAGAAGGTCCGGAATATTTTCTGCAGCAATGGGAT
>MGQF01000015.1:0-4379 GCA_001797745.1 Deltaproteobacteria bacterium RBG_13_52_11 | reverse complement strand
GGGAATGCAACAAAGGATATCCCCATTCAGAAGAAGGGCGATCTCTGGGAGATAGATCCAAAGCTCCACCGATTTCTGGCACAGAAGGTTACTATTGCGGGAGAGCTCAAAGAAGGCAGAATACAGTATGAAAATATCAAGGAGTACGAGCCTACTCCCACGCCCCTCGACAATAAGTTGAAGCTGAATCTCAAAATTGAGGGTCAGTCTTATAATGAAACCGAGGGCGTTCTTTGGATAAACAAACAACCTTCTCCAATGAGGCCGCCTGCTCTATTGCGAAAGCTAAACATTACCCTCCTGGTTCAATGGCCCTATCGAAGCATCTGGCACGGACAATGCCCTACGTCGCAACTCTACGATTTCTCTCTTCAAGACCCCCAGGGTAATGTCATCTGGCAGTGGAGCAAGTGCATCATATTCGCGCAAAAGACAACCGCAGTAGATATCCAGGGAGGCGCTCCTATTGAATTGCCTGTCGAGTGGCACTACTTTGGCAATGCCATTGAAAAGATGGGTACGTATACTGTGCGCGCGAAATTCATTGCCACTGGACAGGAGGTATCCAAGAAATTTGAGATAAAGTTTGCGTATTAAATTTGATTCTAGGCGCGATGAAGGCAAGGAGAGGGGGATAACCCCTTAGGGCGCTAAAATTTAGAGGTTGCGCCTATGCCCCTAAACAGGCAAGCACAAGAGACTGAAAAGAAGGAACCTTCTGCCGATACCGGGCAGATCCGTCCCCCTGCCATTTCCCTGCCCAAGGGTGGTGGGGCCATCCGCGGCATCGGCGAGAAATTCGCCGCTAACCCGGTCACCGGCACCGGCTCCATGACCGTGCCCATCGCCACCAGCCCCGGACGTTCCGGGTTCGGCCCTCAGCTCTCGCTCTCCTATGATTCCGGCTCAGGCAACGGACCGTTCGGCTTCGGCTGGAGCCTTTCACTTCCATCTATCAGCCGCAAAACGGACAAGGGACTTCCTCAGTACCGCGATGCCGAGGAGTCGGACGAGTTCATTCTCTCCGGTGCTGAGGATCTTGTCCCGGTATTGGTTAAAAAGAATGGGGACTGGGAGCGCAAGAAGGTACCCCCGCGCATAGTAGATGGCAAGACATACGATATCCAGCGTTATCGGCCGCGAATCGAGGGACTCTTCGCCCGGATTGAGCGCTGGGCCAACCAGGCAGACCTGAAGGATACCTTTTGGCGGTCTATTTCCAAAGACAATATAACAACCTGGTACGGAAAAACCAACGAGAGCCGTATTTTCGATCCAGCCGAACCACCCCATATATTCAGCTGGCTGATCTGCCAGAGCTACGACGACAAGGGAAACGCCATTATCTATGAATATGTGCCTGAAGATTCAGCAGGGATTGACGATGCACAAGCGCACGAGAGTAACAGGACGCCAGGCACTCGAAAGGCTAATCGTTACCTTAAACGGATTATATACGGCAACCTGAAGCCGAATCGAGACGCAAACTGGCAGGCCACAGATCCATCTACGATGAAAAACGGGGATGGATTATTTCACGAAGACTGGATGTTCGAGGTGGTCTTCGACTACGGAGAGGGACACTACAGCGAGCAAAAAGCTCCGGACTCAAGTCATCACGACTATGCCTTGGCGCAGATTGAGCCACCTGCAGGTTCAACCTGGCCGGTTCGTCAAGACCCCTTCTCCAGCTATAGGGCCGGGTTTGAAGTTCGCACGTATCGGCTCTGCCAGCGGGTGTTGATGTTCCATCACTTTCCGCATGAACTTGGCATTGACGATTACCTCGTTCGCTCGACTGAATTCACCTACGATCCAAGCCCGATTGCATCATTCATTACCAGCGTGACGCAATCAGGGTATAAATATGACAAGGATAAGAAAAAGTATCTCAAAAAATCCTTGCCGCCGCTTGTATTTGAGTACAGTAAAGCAACAATCAATGAAGAGATCCAAGAGATCGATGCCGAAAGCCTCGAAAACCTCCCGAATGGATTAGACGGTAGCCGGTATCAGTTGGTGGACCTCGATGGCGAGGGCCTCTCCGGCATCCTCACGGAACAGGCAGATGCCTGGTTTTACAAAGCAAACCTGGGCGGAGGCCAGTTCGGCCCGCTTGAACTGGTTGCTGCCAAACCCTCCCTGGCAGCCCTGGGCAACGGACAGCAGCAGCTCTTGGACCTGGCAGGCGACGGTCAGCTCGACCTTGTCGAATTCGGCGGACCAGTGCCTGGCTTTTATGAGCGCACCGAAGATCAAAACTGGGAGCAGTTCAAGCCCTTTGTCTCTCTACCGAACATCCCCTGGAACGATCCTAACCTGAGATTCGTCGATCTCACCGGTGACGGCCATGCCGACGTTCTGATTACGGAAAACGAGGTCTTTACCTGGTATCCGTCATTGGCAGAGCAAGGGTTTGCCCAGGCTGAGAGCGTGCGCCAGGCCCTGGATGAAGAAAAAGGGCCGAAGCTGGTCTTTGCCGACGGCACCCAGTCTATCTATCTGGCTGATTTGAGCGGCGACGGCTTGAGCGACCTCGCTCGGATCCGCAATGGCGAAATATGCTACTGGCCGAACCTCGGTTACGGCCGCTTCGGGACCAAGGTGACGATGGATAATGCCCCCTGGTTTGATGCACCGGATCTGTTTGATCAGAAACTGATCCGTCTGGCGGATATCGACGGCTCCGGAACAACAGACATCATCTATCTCCACCACAACCGGGCTGCTATCTACCGAAACGAATGCGGCAACAGCTGGAGTGATCCCGATTACATCAATAGCTTCCCCCCTATTGACAATCTCTCCTCTGTAATAACGCTCGACCTGCTCGGCACAGGCACGGCCTGCCTGGTCTGGTCATCGCCCTTACCCGGCAACACGCAGGCACCGATGAAATTCATCGACCTGATGAAGCAGGGGAAGCCACATCTCCTGACCAACACCGTCAACAACCTGGGTGCTGAAACAAAAGTCCACTATGCCCCCTCCACCAAGTTCTATCTGAAAGACAAGGAAGAGGGAACGCCCTGGATCACCAGGCTGCCGTTCCCTGTCCATGTGGTGGAGCGCGTCGAGACGTACGACTATATCAGCCGCAACCGCTTTGTCACCTGTTATACCTATCATCACGGCTACTTCGACGGCGAGGAGCGTGAGTTTCGGGGCTTTGGCATGGTAGAGCAGCAGGATACAGAACAGTTTGCTATATTTGCAGCAGATGGCTTGTTGAAGGATACTGATAATTTGGACAAAGCCTCCCATGTGCCGCCTGTTGTAACAAAAACATGGTTTCATACCGGCGTGTACATCGGACGCGGCCACATCTCCAACTTCTTGGCCGGACTCCTGGATGAACACGACATCGGCGAGTACTACCACGAGCCAGGTTTGACCGATGCACAGGCGCAAGAATTCCTTATCGAAGACACCGTCCTGCCCGATGGCCTGACAGTGGAAGAGGAGCGAGAAGCCTGCCGTTCGCTCAAGGGCTCCATGCTGCGCCAAGAGGTTTACGCACTTGATGCGACAGGCACGGCAGACTACCCCTATGGTCACCCCTACACTGTCACCGAACAAAATTTCGCTATCCAGTGCCTGCAACCTAGAGGGGATAACAAGCATGGGGTGTTCTTCCCGCATCCGCATGAAGCGATCAATTATCATTACGAACGCAACCCAGCCGATCCGCGCATAGCGCATACATTGACACTAGAGGTTGACAGCTTTGGTAATGTAATCAAGTCGCTTTCCATCGGATACGGCCGCCGGCAGGGGTTAAGCCCGCTGCAAGGCACAAATAAGGCGACGCAGGAACAGACGCTCATTACATATACGGAGAGCGATGTTACCAACCCTATCGACGATCCTGCTACCTACCCCGACGATTACCGCGCGCCGCTACCCTGTGAAGGGTGCACTTACGAAGTGACGGGTTTCGCACTGGCTGCAAATGTCGTTCGTTTCCAATTCAATGAATTTGTTGATGACAATTTTCATGCTCTTCTTTTATTAGCCAAAATTGAATACGAGCAACCACCCGACTATACGAAAAAACAGAAACGCCTGATTGAATGCGTCCGGACCCTATTTCGTAAGGATGATCTGTCAGGGCTACTTGCAAAGGGCAGCCTTGAACCCAAAGCCTTGCCAGGAGAAAACTACAAACTTGCCTTCACCGCTGGCTTGTTGGATCACGTATATGTCAGCAACGCCACGAAACTGCTTCCGGCGAATGTCGCTGATATCCTAGAAGGTGGCGGCACCAATCAAGGCGGGTACGTCAATCTGGATGGCGATGGTTATTGGTGGATACCATCAGGCCAGGTGTTTTACTCATCTTCTTCGATTGACGCGGCTGACGAGCTGACCTATGCGCA
>MGQF01000014.1:37002-37229 GCA_001797745.1 Deltaproteobacteria bacterium RBG_13_52_11 | reverse complement strand
GGGCCAAGGGGCTCTGCCACATTGCCTTTCTGAAGGCCCTGGATGAGATGGGGTTGCAGCCCTCGGTGATAGCCGGGACGAGCATAGGGGCTATCGTGGGGGCGTTCTATGCCGCGGTGGTATTGTATTAGTTATTGCCAGTTTAAATGATAAACTTCACCTGTTTGCAATGGGATCACCTTGATACCAGATTTCTCTTTCGCTTTTTTCTTAAATTCTTGAGGATC
>MGQF01000014.1:34949-36980 GCA_001797745.1 Deltaproteobacteria bacterium RBG_13_52_11 | reverse complement strand
ATAACAGCTTGTGGTTTAATGCTTAGAGCCGAGAGCAGATTAATTTCCAATAATTGATAAACTAAATATTATCTTAACAGCATTGGTTGACATAAATTATCTGTCTTAGCTGTTCGTTCTAAAATCATTTAGACTAAATACTGTTTTTCTTTTTTAATACTCTCCGATTAAAACGAATATCTTCCTTAAATTTTGTCCTTGATGGATTACCTTCCGCTCTATAAATCTTATTATTTGAAATATCAAAAACTGAAGACCAAATTGTATCAAAGTTTTGTTGCTTATCATACTGACACATAAAGCCAAATTTTCCGCTAAGGATATCTTTTGCATGTTCGACGTCATCATAGTAATCAATTTTTTTTAATGCGTTATATGCGGTTTTATATCTTATGTCAGATGAATAAATTAAATTAAGCCAGTTGCTTGAATTATGATTTTTCATTTCATTTGAAGAAAAATGATTTGCTGCCACAATAAAGTTTTCATCAGTTGGGGGTTTTCTTAAAAATACTTTTTTAGGTGCGCATTCTGCAACTGTCATATCACCTTTCTTATCTGCTAAAATTATATTGCAGGCTGAAGCTATCGGCAAACTTTGCAAAGCATTTGTTGCATCTTTTGTCGTCGCACATTTTTCAAGAAGATATCGGACCAAAAATACAGAGTTAATCCCCGGCACAATCATAGTAGGTACAAGAATTGTCATGGCAGCGGCTAAACCGCATTCATTCAAACCTTCTTCAAAGTTTATCATTGAAGAGGTGTTACCAATAAATGAGTTGCCATTTTTAAGTTTATACAATACACTCATACTTACTTTTTTGAGAAATGGCGGTAAGTCATTATTCCTGCCAAAAAATACGGTATTATTGTGAATAAAACAAAAAGCTGTGCAGCCTTTAGGATCATAGCAGCATCCCATACATAACAACCATGAAGCAAATTTTTCATATGGATAATTCAGCCCATCCGTCATACCACGAATTTCATTACAAACTTCCGGAAAAACATTTGATAATATTTTTTGCGATTTGTTGCCAAAGTCTTTCTGAAAGTCATCCAAACTAATTATCTTATCGAAATCAATATTTTGCTTTTTTAATATCTTGCCAAACTTTAAACCAATATCATAATGGCTGCCTTTAAATCTTGGATGGTACATAATAATTACTCCCTTATCATTTAACACTAACTTTATTATTTTTAAAATGCATTAATTTAATAGATGCAATATTGTTCACAGAGGATCATACTCTATATTTTTTAATCACCCAATGTAAAGATGGTCATTTACTGTACCCTGCAAAATCTAAAACCATGATCATGGGTTATAAGGATTACATCGGCTTTTTCTAATGCTTCAGGTAGTCCATTGATGGGATCTGGCCACCTGGAGAATTCGATCTTCCTCGAATATTTTGTATAGTAAGTCCTCAGATACGCTGGATCGATATATACGATTTTATCTTTAGTCTTTATTTGAAACCAAGAAGGTGGAAACCATTTTATGAAAACAGGCATCTTGTACTCCTTAATCAATTGCAACTGAGCCAATCAGCATGGGCCGCGTCTATTTTTCAGACGCGGCCCATGCATTCTTCATTCAGAGTGGTTTGACTGGTAGACAGATGTCGACTATTTGTTTTCCTTCAGGGTGTTTCTTGGGGTCATTTTGGTAAAGCTCGTAGCATAAACGGTCATCTGGTTGGTACCCGCTCTCAGGCAACCAGCCGCCCATGACCACATCCCAGGCCTCTTCGTAGTCTTTGCTTCCCGCTAATTCAAATCTGGCGACAGCAAACTTGCCACCCGGTACAGTCATCTTTCCTACTTCGCCTTCCACTGTGGTATCTTTGGGAACACTGATGCACACGCTCACCCTCAACCTATCCTCTTCGGTGATCTTCGGATCATCGTGATAGACGGCCATGACCTGCGTCACAGGAAAACGCAGGAGCCCTCTGGGACCTGCCCACTTCATCAGCTTACCAAAGAGATTCTCGAAGAGTGCGCTATCTCCCTTGTAGG
>MGQF01000014.1:32096-34890 GCA_001797745.1 Deltaproteobacteria bacterium RBG_13_52_11 | reverse complement strand
ATATGTTTGTTATCTTTCATGATAATCCTCCATATAAGATTTTTTGTTTCGTCATCAATATAGTAGGAGGACACGTCGAAGTCTTTTCTGATCTTGCCAAGCGTTTGACTGTTCTTGCTTTTCGTTTTGCGAATCTTGCGCTCTTGAAGATATCCCTCTGAACGCCATTGGCTTGGGCTCATATGAAAGATCTCTCTGAATGCCCTGGCAAATGCTGCTGACCCAGAGAACCCACAGTCGAAGGCAATGGCAGTGATGGATTTTTTGGGATTGACGATAAGTTGAACAGCTGCCTTTTCGGTGCGAATCCTCTGGATAAAGTTATTTATAGTCTCGCCCACCATGGCCCGGAATATTCGATGGAAGTGGAAGGGGGAGAAACAGGCGATGTCTGCGAGGCTCCGGAGAGGAAGATCTTTATCGATGTTTCTCTCGATGTGATCGATGACCCGGTTGATGCGAGAGATATATTCCTCCCGCAGATATTTTTTTCTGTTGTTATTTATTTGCACTTTAGTCAACTTATGCTTTTTAGACGTATCGTCGGAGTTGAGCTTAAACCAACAGGGAAGAAATTCTGCTGCGCCCCTTTTTGTATACTTAATTATCGAAATTTATATCATAAGAGTTTATTAAATGTCAAGTATATTTGAGTTTTTGTGAAAAATTTGGAAAATCTCATACTCTTAAGTCCAGATATGAAACGGGATCACGATAGACCCGAAGGGGTAACTGTGATAAAAATGATCTTTTCGACACCTGCGAGGCAAAAGAAGGTTGCTGATGATGAAGAAGAAAATTGGGTTGGTCTTGGGCGGTGGAGGGGCCAAGGGGCTCTGCCACATTGCCTTTCTGAAGGCCCTGGATGAGATGGGGTTGCAGCCCTCGGTGATAGCCGGGACGAGCATAGGGGCTATTATAGGCGGCTTCTATGCCGCCGGGGTATCGGGCGCACAGATGGAGGATATACTCAGAAAGGTGAGGGTCTCGGATATCCAGAAAATGCTGGACATCTCCGGTCCCCTGGCTTCGGCCTTCCTGAAAGGGAAAGGGGTGGAGCGTTTTTTTCATAAACACATCCCGGCCCGGCGCTTTGAAGAGCTGAAGATCCCCCTGAAGATTGTAGCGACCGATTTCTGGCGACGCAAGGAGGTCATCTTTGAATCAGGGGAGCTCATCCCTGCTGTCCGGGCCAGCATGTCCATCCCCGGTCTCTTTAAACCCGTCAAGATCGGCGCTACCGTGCTGGTGGATGGGGGCGCTGTCAACCCTCTGCCTTACGACACCATCCGCAAGGAATGCGATATCCTCATCGCCATCGATGTCTCCGGCGCAAAGGCCCCTTTGGGACAGGATCACATGCCCTCGTTCATAGAGAGCATCATGTCCACCTTTCAGATTATGCAGGCGTCTATTGTAGAGAATAAGATGCGGATATCCCGGCCCGACATCTACATCAAACCGGACCTGAAAAACATCAGGGTTTTGGAATTCTACCGCTATGACGAGATCATGGGAGGGGTTAAAGACGACGTGGAGCAATTCAAACAAGAGATATCCACGTGGATGAAGAGGCGGTTCCTGTTCTTCTGACGCGAGGCCGCGCCACAATGGATGCCCTCTCCCTTGATAACATCTTGCGAAAGGTCCTCGACGCCTTTTCCATTGTCTACGCTGATTTCAACGCAGAGGAGTATCAACCGTATCGAGAGCGGGGGATTGGCGGCTTTGTCCGGTTTGATGAGGGGAAGATCTTTTTTGACCGCCTTCTACCCCCTGAGGAGGAGGACAGGACCTGGGCCCATGAGGTCTTGAGTGTCTATTACTACTGGCTCGAGGGGATAATCAGGCACGATGATGAGGTAGAGATGGAGGCCAGACTCCTGTGCGAGGATGAGGGGTGTCTCGCGGTCTTGAGGCGCTATCGGGAGTTGGCGAGGGAGAGGGTAGTTCCAGGGCAGGGGTGATGCCTTTTTGTCCCTCACGATCTTTTGTGACGCAGAAGGCAACCCCCAGGGATTGACAGGGGGGGGATTTTGTGGTTTAGTTAGCTACCTGAAATAATGCGGATCGAGGATCTTGATTACCACCTTCCCGAAGGGCTCATTGCCCAATATCCTATCGAGCCAAGGGATAAGGCCCGTTTGCTGGTTTTGAAGAGAAGGGGAGGGGAGATGATTCACACCACCTTCTCCCGCTTAGGTGATTTTTTGCGGAAGGGCGATGTCCTGGTGACAAACGATACCAGGGTGATACCGGCCCGGTTGTTTGGACAGAAGGAGATAGAGGGGAGGGTGGAGATTCTGCTGTTGAGGAAGGCCCCTGGAGCGGGTGAGCAGTGGGAGTGCCTGGTCAAAAGGGGAAAGAGGTTAAAGGTAGGGACAAGGATACAGTTTGCTCCTGACCTTGAGGGAGAGGTGATAGGCAATGGCACTGCGGGGAAGAAGTGGATCTCCTTTGAGGCCCAAGGGGCATTTTGGGAGGTAATCCACCGGATTGGGCACGTACCCCTGCCCCCCTATATCAGGCAGGGGGAAGATGAGGAGATCGACAAGGATGGGTACCAGACCATCTTCGCCTGTCATGAAGGGGCAGTAGCTGCCCCGACAGCTGGTCTGCACTTCACCCCTGAGCTGGTGAATGATATAGAGGAGAAAGGGATATCGGTTGTCCCCCTCACCCTCCATGTCGGCCTGGGTTCCTTTCAGCCCATCAGGCCGGAGGAGGTGGAGGATCATCGTGTGGAGCCGGAGTTTTACCACATACCTCCTTCCTCGGCCGAGGCCATCAATGC
>MGQF01000014.1:24787-32083 GCA_001797745.1 Deltaproteobacteria bacterium RBG_13_52_11 | reverse complement strand
GGGGAGAGGGTATGTGCGGTGGGGACCACGGTGGTGAGGGCCTTGGAGTCCGCCTGCGATGAGGGAGGTACGATCCATCCCCACCAGGGCATGACTGACCTCTACATTTACCCAGGATATCGGTTTAAGGCAATCGATGCCCTGATCACCAACTTTCACCTCCCGCGCTCCACCCTCCTGCTGTTGGTGTTCGCCTTTGCGGGGAGGGACCTCACCCTGAGGGCATATCAGGATGCCATACAGGAGGGATACGGATTCTACAGCTACGGAGATGGGATGTTGATCATGTGAAGGGAGGTAAGTTCTCTTTTCAACTCCTGAAGGAGGGGGGGGGGCAGGCGCGGCTGGGCAAGGTAACCACCCCCCACGGGGTATTTTTCACCCCGGTGTTTATGCCGGTGGGGAGCCAGGGGACTGTGAAGGCCCTGGCCCCTGCAGACCTGCAGGAGGTTGGGACAGAGATCCTCCTGTGTAATGCCTACCACCTCTACCTCAGGCCTGGGACGGAGGTGATAAGGGAGGTTGGGGGGCTCCATCGGTTTATGGGATGGGAGGGCCCTCTATTGACGGATAGCGGAGGGTTTCAGATCGTGAGTATGAGCGCCTTGCGTGAAATAGAATCAGAGGGGGTACGGTTTCGTTCCCATATCGATGGGTCGCTCCACTTCCTCACCCCAGAAAAGGTCGTGCAGATGCAAGAAGAGCTGGGGTCAGATATCATGATGGTCTTGGATGATTGCCCGCCCTATCCCGCATCTGCTGATGAGGCCAAGGAGGCGGTGGATTTGACCACCCAGTGGGCAAAACGATCTCAGGGGGCTAAGAACGGAGATGGGCAGGCCCTCTTCGGCATCGTCCAAGGTGGGGGCTATTCAGAGCTACGCCGGCAAAGCGCCCATGCGCTGATGGAGATAGGGTTTGACGGGTATGCCATCGGTGGTCTGAGCCTCGGGGAGGAAAAAGAAATTACCTTTGAGATAGCGGAGATGGTGACTGCCCTGCTCCCTACGAATTCCCCCCGTTATCTGATGGGGATGGGGACCCCTGAGGATATCCTGACGGGGGTGAGGATTGGGGTGGATATGTTCGATTGTGTCTTGCCTACGAGGGGTGCTCGGACAGGGGTCCTCTTTACCAGCTTCGGCCAGCTCAACATCAAGCATGCACGGTATAGCACGGACACATCCCCATTGGATCCAGCCTGTGGCTGTTATACCTGCCGCAATTTTTCCCGAGCCTACCTCAGGCATCTCTTCTTGTCCCGGGAATTATTGGCATACAGGCTCAATGCCGTTCATAATCTCTATTATTATCACTCTTTGATGAGGGATATCCGTCAGGCCCTCTCCGAGGGGAGGGTGGATCAGTTCGTACGGGCATTTTTCTCCCAAAGAGGAGGTAAAGGAGGAACTTCAGAAGAGAAAGGAGGTGAGAGAGGATGCTAGGTGATATTGCTTATGCCATGGCCCCTGGTCAAGGGCAAGGAGGTCAACAGAGTCCTGTTTCGTTTTTCGTTTTTATGGCCTTGCTCTTTGCCGTATTCTACTTTATCCTGATCAGGCCGCAGCAGAAACGTCAGAAGGATCATCGGCAGCTCTTGGAGAAGCTGAAAAAGGGTGATAGGGTTGTTACCACCGGCGGCATCCATGGGACCGTTGTCGGCCTGTCGGATACGGCGGTCACCGTGGAGATCGCCGATAAAGTGAAGGTCAAGGTGGATAGAAATTGCATTATTGGCCTGTCGAAATCTGAGTAAAGATCCCTCCTTGCCCTCAACTGAATGTTTGAGGGCCGTGGAGGCCACGAGGAGGATAAGATGCGTATATACGAGACGATGCTCGTTTTGGACCCTGAGATGTCCAAAGAGCAGATAGATGGTTTTTTGGAAAAACTGAAGCAATTCCTCGGCGATCGCGGAGCCAAGGTGCTCAAGGTCGAGGAGTGGGGCTTAAATACCCTGGCCTACGAGATCAAGAAGAAAAAGAAGGGTTACTACCTCCTGCTCTACCTGAACGGGGACGCCGCGCTGGTCGCCGAGATGGAGAGAAACCTCCGCTTGATGGAAGAGGTCCTCCGCTATCTCATTGTCAAGAGGGAAGAAGGGGATATCGAGGCTTCTCGGCAGGGAGGAGAACCAGAACAAGCGAAAGAGCCAGAGCAGGCGAAAGAGCCAGAACAAGAGGAAAAACCCGGGGAGGAGACAACCGAGGATCAGGAGTCGGCGGTTGCAGAGGAGGGGACGTAGTGTTTTACCTGAACCGCGTCATCTTGGCAGGGAGGCTGAAGGAAGACCCCGAGATCAGGTACACTCCTCGGGGGAAACCGTTGATCTTTTTCACCCTCAGTCTCCCCTCGGAACGGCTGGGGGATGAATCCCTCCCTTTTGAAAATGTCACCATACGGGTCATGCTCGTCGACGAAAGATCGGAGTCCTGGGCAAAGCAGAAGGGGAAAGCAGGGGGAAATGTCCTCGTCGAGGGTGGCCTCGTCCAGCGCCGCTGGGAGACAGCAGAAGGAACGATGAGTAGAGAGATAGGGGTCATCGCCCATGGCGTTAAAGACTTGAGATAAAAAGGAGGTTTGATGCGCAGACCGGATAATAGATCGAACGCAGAAAAAAGGGAAAAAAGGGAAAGAAGGGAGTATACGAGGAAAAAGATCTGTCGGTTCTGTACCGATAGTTCCCTGAGGATTGATTATAAGAATTATCGCTTATTGAGGACTTTCCTCACCGAGAGGGGAAGGATCGTCCCCCGGAGGATTTCGGGCAATTGCGCCAAACACCAAAGGGAACTTACCAGGGCCATTAAGCGGGCTCGGCATGTAGCCCTGCTTCCTTTTACCGCTTTACCCAAATAGCCCTTGTGAATATTATGCCGTGAATTATAATCACGGCAACAAAATTCCTCAGTAGCCTTGGCCTTACCATGTTTCGATTATGATGGAGGATGATTGCTCCCCGAACTTCCCGGAAGGCGAGTGTGCTTCACACGTGTGTTGAGTCAGGCCAAGGGAACGTGGTATCCTGGTGGTGAGTGTGAGCATGCGCCCTCTGAGGGTTTGAGAGATGCCGGAATTTAGGAGGACAGCTATGGAAATCATCTTGATGGAAGATGTCCCCTCTTTGGGGAAGGTAGGGGATCTGGTGAGGGTATCCGATGGTTATGCCAGAAATTATCTTTTACCTCGTAAAAAGGCGGTGATGGCGACAATCACAAGTCAGAAGGCCTTGGAGCATGAAAAACATCTCTTGCTGCATAAGGATGAACGGGTAGCGCAGGAGGCGCAGGCACTGGTCCAAAAGCTTGAGGAGATCTCCTGTTCCGTTGCCAAACCAGCAGGGGAAGGGGGTAAGCTCTTCGGAGCGGTTACCTCCGCGGATATCGCTAAGGCCTTGCGTGAACAGGGGGTGTCCGTGGATCGTAGAAAGATCGTGCTCGAGGAACCCATAAAAAATTTGGGTGCCTATACCGTTTCTCTTAAGCTTCACCCCACCATAGTGGCCCAGTTGAAGCTTTGGGTGGTAAAGGAGTAAAAAGTGGCCAAGGAGATGAGGGCCGATTTAGTAGATACGGCTTCTTTCAAACTCCCTCCACAGAACATTGAGGCGGAACAATCGATCCTGGGTGGTGTCCTTATCGAAAACGACGCCCTCAACACCGTTGTAGAATTCTTGGAGGACGGTGATTTCTACCGGGAGGCCCACCAGAAGATCTTTCATTGTATGATCGCCCTTTCCGAGAAGAATGAGCCCCTCGATTTGATAACCCTCACCAATGAATTGAAGAAGAAAAAGGAGTTGGAGGAGATAGGAGGGGCTTCCTATCTAGCCGGCTTGGTGGAATCAGTTCCCACGGCTGCCAATATCGCTTACTACGCCAAGATTGTTAAGGAAAAATCCATCCGGAGGAAGTTGATCAGCACGGCTACGGAGATCGTCACTCAAAGTTTCCAGGAAGGTAAGGATCTTGAGGACTTTCTGGATGAGGCTGAGCAAGCCATCTTTCGTATATCAGAGAACCGGGTAAAGCCTGCCTTTTATCCCATTAAGGAGATCGTCAAGGAGAGCTTTAAGGTCATTGAACAACTCTATGAGAAAAAAGAGCTGATTACCGGCGTCCCTTCGGGCTTTAAGGATCTGGACAGAAAGACCGCAGGCTTTCAAAATGCCGACCTCATCATTGTAGCCGGTAGACCGAGCATGGGGAAGACCGCCTTGTGTCTGAATATCGCCCAGCACGCTGCCATCAATGCGAAGGTTTCCACGGCGATATTCTCCTTGGAGATGTCCAAGGAGCAATTGGCTATTCGCATGCTGTGCTCTGAAGGGAGGGTGGACAGCGCCCGACTGCGCAGTGGATTTTTGAGCGAAAGCGATTGGCCCAAGCTGACCATGGCCGCGGGAGCGCTGTCAGATGCCCCGATATTCATCGATGATAGCGCTGCCATCTCTGTATTAGAGCTGAGGGCCAAGGCGAGGCGGTTGAAGGCCGATCGCGGCTTGGGTCTGATCATCGTCGACTATCTCCAATTGATGAAAGGCAGGAGCGGCGTGGAGAGGAGGGAACAGGAGATTTCAGAGATATCCCGCTCCCTGAAGGCCTTGGCCAAAGAACTGAATATCCCCGTGGTCGCCATATCTCAATTGAGCCGGAAGGCCGAGGACAGGCCGGGGAGAAGGCCTCAACTCTCTGATCTCCGGGAGTCGGGGGCCATTGAGCAGGATGCCGACGTCATCATCTTTATTTATCGTGATGAGGTCTATAACCCAGATTCGGACCACAAGGGGACGGCAGAGGTCATCATCGGGAAGCAGAGGAATGGTCCGACAGGGAGGGTGGATCTTTCCTTTATCTCTGAGCATACGACCTTTAAGGATCTCTTTCGTGGTGACTACGAAGAAACCGACGGAGGGGGTTAGAACATAATGAATGTGCCCAATCTCCTTACCATACTGCGCATCCTTTCAATCCCTGTCTTTGTCATCTGTCTGCTCTACGGGCGCCCCTTTATTGCATTCCTCGTATTTGTGGTGGCAGGGATTACTGACGGCCTCGACGGATTGATCGCACGGGTCTACCGTCAGAGGACCCCCACAGGGGAATATCTCGATCCCGTCGCCGACAAATTAATGCTTACGAGCGCCTTCATCGTTCTGGCCGTAATGGGGATGATCCCTGGTTGGCTGACGGTGATCGTTATCGCCAGGGATGTCATTATCGTGCTGGGTATCCTCGTCTTGCTCCTCACCTCCCATAGAGTTGCGATCAAGCCCATCTTTATCAGCAAGACCGCCACCTGTTTTCAGATCGCGACAATAGCGTGGGCGCTTCTTGCTCCATATTCACCTTTTTTAAAGAGTGTCTTGCCTTATATCATATGGGTGACAGCCGTCTTGACCTGCATAACAGGACTCCAATATATATACATCGGAACCCAATACCTTAACGAGCAGGGAGGTTGATTATGTCCGCTATCCTCGACATCGTGGCACGAGAGATCCTCGATTCCCGAGGGAACCCTACGGTAGAGGTTGACGTAACCTTGGAAAGCGGTTTCGGGGGCAGAGCAGCAGTTCCGTCCGGGGCCTCTACCGGCGAGCACGAGGCTGTAGAGCTGAGAGATGGTGATAAGAAAAGGTATCTAGGCAAGGGGACCCAGAAGGCGGTGGCCAACGTGAATGAGCGGATCGCTCCAGAACTCATTGGCATGGACGCCTTGGATCAGATGGCCATCGATCAGATCCTCATCGACCTGGACGGGACCCCCAATAAATCCGCCCTCGGGGCTAATGCCATCTTGGGGGTATCATTGGCCTGTGCCAAGGCAGCTACCTCTTATCTTTCCCTTCCCCTCTATCGTTATCTGGGAGGGGTTTCCGCCTACCAGCTTCCAGTCCCGATGATGAACATCCTCAACGGCGGGAAACATGCCGACAATAATGTAGACCTGCAGGAATTTATGGTTGTGCCCGTGGGTGCACCCTCCTTTCGCGAGGCCCTCAGGATGGGGGCGGAGGTTTTTCACCACCTCAAGGCCATCTTAAAAGGCAAGGGGTACAACACCGCCGTGGGAGATGAAGGGGGGTTTGCCCCCGATCTCAGATCCAACGAGGAGGCGCTGGTGGTAATCATGGAGGCCATCAAGAAGGCGAGTTATACCCCCGGAGCAGAGGTGGCCATTGCCCTCGATCCCGCGGCCAGTGAGTTTTTCCAAGGTGGAAGGTATATCTTGCAGGCTGAGCAAAAGAAAGAGAGGGGTTCCTCGGAGATGGTGGCATTTTATGAGGACCTCATAGGTCGATATCCTATTATCTCCATAGAGGATGGTCTGGCCGAGGACGATTGGGAGGGATGGCGAGAGTTGACTGCCACGCTTGGAGGAAAGGTACAGATTGTGGGCGATGACCTCTTTGTAACCAATAGGGAACGCTTGGCAAGGGGGATCAAGGAGGGGGTAGCCAATTCAATCCTTATCAAGCTGAATCAAATAGGGACCCTTACTGAGACCCTTTCGACCATCGAGATGGCGAAAAAGGCCGGTTATACCTCCGTGATCTCCCATCGATCGGGTGAAACAGAAGATACTACCATCGCCGATGTAGCGGTGGCGACCAACGTGGGACAGATCAAGACGGGTTCGGCCTCCCGTACCGATCGGGTGGCCAAATACAATCAGCTCCTCAGGATCGAGGAGGAGTTGGGTGAGCAGGGGTCGTTTCCGGGCAAGGAGGCCTTCTACAGCATCCGCGGATAAAGCGATCCCCCGAGAGATCAAAAAGAAATTTTAGCAAAGGCCCCGTGGCGGTCTTTGTGCCGTCAGGGGGCCTTTCTTTTTGACATCCGTGATATCAAGGGATCAGAATATTCAGGAGTCCGTCGTGAACGTGCGGAGGTATCTTTTCCCCTAGCCAGATTCCGTGGCTTCGACGATCTCGACCTGATACTGGGTGGACCCTTCAGGGGGTGAGAAAAAGATGATGGTAAAAGGGGAACTCTGCTGGGAAGGGACGGGTCGCGATTGCCCCACTGGCATGAACCCAAAGGACGACTTGAGAGAGTCATAGGCGGAGTTCTTGACCTCTTCATCCGTGATGGTTATACCACAAAACCCGGTGCTCGTGGCCACCGCCTTCCCCATTTTATCGAAGAGGGAGCCCTTCACCTTCACTATTTTTTTGGTCTCCTGAGAACGATTAGCCACCTTTCCCTGGATGACGAAGACCTTCCCGCCTTCCAATGTGTACTCAGAACCCTTAAGATAGAGAAGAAAGAGCTTCTGGTCCTTTTTCCCTTC